>NZ_JBEZYL010000020.1:0-103685 GCF_040638465.1 Streptomyces sp. NPDC026206 | reverse complement strand
GGTGACAGCATCATCTCGATTCAGTTGGTGGGCCGGGCCCGCAAGGCGGGGCTGAAGTTCAGCCCGCGTGATGTATTCACACACAAAACCGTGGAGGCCCTGGTGGCAGCTTTGGAGTCGGCGGAGGAAACCGGGTCGGCGGCCACCGCCACCACGACGGACGGCGTCGGTGACGTCCTGATGACCCCGATCATCGACTGGCTCCGCGAACTCGGCGGCGACATGGGCCGGTTCAATCAGACGATGTCCATGTCCGCCCCGCCCGGCCTGGACGAGACGCTCGTACGAAAGGCTGTACAGGCCGTCCTCGACCATCACGACGCACTCCGCATGGTGCTGACCCGGATCGGCGAGGATGTCGGCTGGTCCCTGGAGACGCTCGCCCCCGGTGCCGTGCCGGCGGAGGACTGCCTGCGCCGGGTCGATCTGGCCGCCCTCGTGGAGGCCGGTGCGTCCGACGCGGACCTGGACGCGGCCGCGGCACGGGAGACCGCCGAGGCACAGGCGCAGCTGGACCCCGACGCGGGACGGATGATCGGGTTCGTCTGGTTCGACATGGGCCCGCAGGCCCGCGGCCGACTGGCCATCGTCGCCCACCATCTGGTGGTCGACGGAGTCTCCTGGCGGATCCTCGTGCCGGACCTGGAGGCCGCCTTCGAGGCACTGATCGCGGGCGGTCCGGTGGAGCTGGAGCCCGTCGGCACCTCCTTCCGCCGCTGGGCCCAGCACCTCACGGAACTCTCGAGCGACCCCGGCCGCATGCGTGAACTGACGCTGTGGCGGGACATCCTGTCCACCCCTGACCCGCTGCTGACCGAACGGCCGCTGGACCCGTCCCGGGACACCATCGGGGCCTCCGCCGTGCTGAGCCTGAGCCTGCCCGCGGCCGTCACGGAGCCGCTGCTCGGCCGGGTGCCGACGGCGTTCAACGCGGGCGTCAACGACGTCCTGCTGACGGCGCTCGCCATCGCCGTCGCCGACTGGCGGCGTACGTCGGGACGTGGCGACGGCTCCGCGGTGCTCGTGGACCTTGAGGGCCACGGCCGTGAGGAGATCGTCGACGGGGTGGACCTCTCCCGCACGGTCGGCTGGTTCACCAGCAAGTATCCGGTGCGCCTCGACCTGGGCGAGCTGCCGGCCTCGGAACTGCGCGCGGGCGGCCCGGCCGTCGGCGCCGCGCTCAAGGAGGTCAAGGAGCAGCTGCGCGCCATCCCCGACAACGGCCTCGGCTACGGCATGCTGCGCCACCTCAACCCGCAGACCGCCCGTGCCTTGGCCCGGTACGCCGAGCCACAGATCGGGTTCAACTACCTGGGCAGGCTCAGCACGTCGACGGGAGCCGAGGACGCCGCAGCGCCCGTCGTGCTGCGGGACATGGAGGACGTGCCCGAGGCCGGCCTGCCGCTGCCGCACGCGCTGGACCTCAACGCCCGTGCGGTTACGCACCCCGACGGCCTGCGGCTGTCCGCTTCCTGGACCTGGCCCAAGGAGCTGTTCTCCGAGGAGGAGATCAGCGGTCTGGCCCAGTCCTGGTTCACGGCCCTGGAGGCCCTCGTGGCACACGTCGAGGGGGCGGCCGGCGGCGGCCTGAGCCCGTCCGACCTGTCTCTCGTGGCCATCACGCAGGGCGAGATCGAGCACCTGGAGGCGGCGCAGCCCGGCCTCGCGGACGTCCTGCCGCTCTCGCCGCTGCAGGAGGGCCTGTTGTTCCACGCCCTCTACGACGAGCGGGGCGCGGACGTCTACAACGTGCAAATGGCCCTCGATCTCCACGGTGAGCTGGACGCCACGGTGCTACGGGACGCCGCTCGCGCCGTACTGCGCCGCCATGACAATCTGCGGGCCGCCTTCCGGCCCGGCGGCTCGGGCCAGTCTCTGCAGGTCATCCCGCGCGAGGTCGAACTGCCTTGGACCGAGGTCGACCTGAGCGGGCTGGGTGAGCAGGAGCAGCGGGCCGAGCTCGGTCGCCTCCTGTCCGACGATCTCGCCCTGCGCTTCGACCTCGAGCAGCCCCCGCTGCTGCGCTTCACCCTGATCCGGCTCCGCGGGGACTCCTACCGGCTCGTCTTCACCAACCACCACATCCTCCTCGACGGCTGGTCCGCCCCGCTGGTGATGGGCGAGCTCTTCGAGCTGTACGGGCGCGGGGGCGACGCCTCGGCCCTGCCCGCGGCCGTTCCCTACCGCGACTACCTCGCCTGGCTCGCTGGGCAGGACCGGCAGGCGTCCGAGGACGCCTGGCATAAGTCCCTCGAGGGCGTGGACGAGCCCACGCTGCTGGCGCCGGCTGACGCCGGCCGCGCGACCGTACGGTCCGCGACGTGGGAGGTCCGGCTGTCGGAGGAGACCACCGCGGCACTCGCGGCACAGGCCCGGCGCCACGGACTGACCAGGAACACCGTCGTGCAGGGCGCGTGGGGCCTGCTGCTGTGCGGGCTGACCGGGCGCGACGATGTGGTCTTCGGCGAGACGGTCAACGGCCGGCCGGCGGAGCTGCCGGGCGTGGAGTCCATGGTGGGCCTGTTCATCAACACCCTGCCCGTACGTGTGCGGGCCGAGCGCGAGGACACCCTGCTGGACCTTCTCGGCCGACTGCAGGACCAGCAGCTGGATCTGCTGCCCCACAAGTACCTGGGGCTCGCCGACATCCAGCGCCGGGCCGGGCTCGGTGAGCTCTTCGACACGGCGACGGTGTTCGAGAACTTCCCCGTTGACGCGGCAGGGCTCAGGGAATCCGCCCAGGGCCTCGGCGTCGTCGATGCCTCCCTCCAGGAAGGCACCCACTACGCGCTGGGCCTGTCGACCTCGGACGGCACGCGCTCGATGAACCTGAAGATCACATACCGCCCCGATCTGTTCGACGAGGCGGCCGCGCGCGAGTTCGGTGACCGGCTGGTGCGGGTGCTGGACACATTCGGCAAGGACCCCGGGCAGCCGATCGCCTCGCTCGCGACCCTGTCCGATGCCGAACGGCACCGGATCACGGTCGAGTGGAACGGCACCGGCCACGACGTGGCACCCGCCACGTTCCCCATGTTGTTCGAGGCCCGGGTGGCCGAGGACCCGCAGCGCACCGCCGTGGTGTCGGAGAGCGACAGCCTCTCGTACGCGGAGCTCGACGAGCGTGCCAATCGCTGGGCGCACGTGCTGATCGAGCGGGGTGTGGGTCCCGAGGACGCCGTGGCGGTGGCCGTCCCCCGGTCCGTGGAGTGGCTCGCGGTGACCCTCGGCGTCCTCAAGGCCGGTGCGGTCTACGTGCCGGTGGACCCGGGCTACCCGGCGGAGCGCATCTCCTTCGTCGTTCAGGACGCGAAGCCGGCCATGGTGCTCTCCACCCGGCAGGCCGCAGGGCAGCTCGCGGCGGCCGGAGTGGCGGCGTCGCTGGTGGTCGACGAGGACGGGGCCCGTGCCCTGCTGGCGGCCGCCCCCGCGACGGCCCCCGCGGACGAGGACCGGGTACGGGCACTGAGCCCGGCCCACCCCGCGTATGCGATCTACACCTCCGGCACGACCGGCCGCCCCAAGGGCGTGCTGGTCACTCACGAGGGCTTCGCCAGCATGGCCGGCGCGCACGCCGCGAACCTGGCCATCGACGGTGACAGCCGCGTCCTCCAGGTGATCTCGCCGAGCTTCGACGTGTCGGTCGCCGACTTCTCGATGACATTGCTCGGCGGCGCCGCCCTGATCCTGCCCGAGGGCAACCAGCAGCCCGTCGGGGACGAGCTCACGGCGCTGATCCAGAACCACCGCGCCACTCATGTGCAGCTCGCCGCCGGGGCCCTGGCCACCCTCCCACCGGACGCACTGCCCACGCTGCGCACCCTGGTGACCGGCGGCGAACCCTGCCCGCCGGACCAGATCGCGCTGTGGGCGTCCGGCCGTCGACTGATCAACGCCTACGGTCCGACCGAGACGATGGTGTGCGCCACGATGAGCCGCCCGCTCTCGGGATCCGTGCATCCCCCGATCGGCCGTCCGCTGTGGAACCGGCAGGCGTACGTCCTGGACAGGTACCTGCGGCCCGTCGCGGCCGGAGTGCCCGGCGAGCTGTTCCTGGCCGGCGCCGGCCTGGCCCGCGGCTACCTCGGGAGGCCGGGGCTGACCGCCGAGCGGTTTGTGGCCAATCCCTTCGGGGCGCCCGGCGAGCGGTTCTACCGCACCGGCGACGTCGTGCGATGGACGCCGGACGGTGAACTGGAGTTCGTCGGCCGCGCCGACGGCCAGGTGAAGATCCGCGGCTACCGTGTCGAGCCCGCCGAGATTGAGGCCGTCATCGCCCAGCGCGCGGACGTCGACCGCGTCGTCGTACAGGCACGTGACAGCCGTCAGGGCGGACACCGGCTCGTGGCCTACGTGGTGCCCGCGGCCGGTGAGCCGGTCGACGGGCGCGCCGTACGCGATCACGTCGCGGCGGTCCTGCCCGAGTACATGGTCCCGGCCGCGGTCGTGGGGCTGGAGGAGATCCCGCTGACCGGACCGGGGAAGATCGACTATCGGGCGCTGCCCGAACCCGACTTCGCGGAGGCCGCGGACGGCCGCTCCCCGCGGACCGAGCGCGAGGAGACGCTCAGCACGCTCTTCGGGGAGGTGCTGGGCCTGCCCGAGGTCGGCATCGACCACAGCTTCTTCGACCTGGGCGGCCACTCGCTGCTCGCCACCCGGCTCGTCAACCGGATCCGTACCGTCTTCGACGTGGAGCTTCCGGTGCGGGCCGTCTTCGAGGCGCCCACCGTCGCGGCCCTCGCCGAGCGGCTGGCGGACGCGGACGGTGCCCGGGCCGCACTGCGTCCCGCCGAGCGGCCGGACGAGATCCCGCTCTCCTACGCCCAGCGCCGGCTGTGGTTCATCCACACGACCGATGGTGGCAACGGCCAGTACAACATCCCGCTGGCCGCCCGGCTGCTGGGCGACCTCGACGCGGCAGCGCTGAGCGCGGCACTCTCGGACGTGGTGGCCCGGCACGAGAGCCTGCGCACGCTCTTCCCGGTCACCGACGGGGTACCCCGCCAGCATATCCTCGCGCCCGAGGAGGCCACTCTCTCGCTGACGGCGACCGGAATCGGCGCGGACGACCTGGACGCGGCCCTTGAGGCTGCTGCTGTCCAGGACTTCGACCTTTCGGCCGACCTGCCGATCCGGGCTCATCTGTGGGAGCTCGGACCGCGTGAGCACGTACTGCTGCTGGTTCTGCACCACATCGCGGGCGACGGTTCCTCCATGGCGCCGCTCGCCCGTGACCTGGGAACCGCGTACGAGGCACGGATAGGGGGCCGGGCACCGGAGTTCGGACTGCTGCCGGTGCAGTACGCCGACTACACGCTCTGGCAGCGTGCGGCGCTCGGCGCCGAGGAGGACCCCGACAGCGCCTTCTCCCAGCAGCTCGCGCACTGGCGAACGGCCCTGGAGGGCATCCCCGAGGAGCTGAGCCTGCCGACCGATCGCCCGCGTTCGGCACAGTCCGGCAACCGAGGCGGACAGATCCCGCTGAACATCCCGGCATCCCTTGCGGGGGATCTCGCCCGCCTCGCCCGCACGGCCGACGCGAGCACCTTCATGGTCTTGCAGGCTGCGGTGAGCGTCCTGCTGTCCCGGCTCGGCGGCGGGACGGACATTCCGCTGGGAACCGTGGTGGCGGGACGCACGGACGAGGCACTCGACGAGCTGGTGGGCTTCTTCGTCAACACGTTGGTGCTGCGCGGCGACCTCTCCGGCGACCCGGACTTCCTGGAAGTGGTACGGCGGACCCGCACCACCGACCTGGCGGCCTACGCGAACCAGGACATCCCGTTCGACAAGTTGGTCGAGGAGCTCAACCCGGTCCGGGCGGTCAACCGCAATCCGCTCTTCCAGGTGGCGATCGGTTTCCAGAACAACGAGGAGGCGAGGCTCGAACTGCCGCGGCTGACCCTTGCACCCCAGCCGTTGCGTTCCAACATCGCCAAGTTCGACCTGATGTTCAGCTTCGAGGAGGCATACGGCGACCGGGGTGCGGCGACCGGACTCGGTGGAGTCATCGAGTACAACAGCGGGCTGTTCGACGCCGAGACCGTGCAGATCATGGGCGCCCGGCTGATGCGGCTCCTTCAGCAGGCGGTCGCCGCGCCGGAGTGTGCGGTCAGTCGTTTCGACCTGACGACCCCGAAGGAGAGGCAGCTTCTGGCGCAGGTCAACGACACGGCTCGGGCGATACCGGATGAAACGCTGGCCGCACTGGTCGAGGCCCAGGCGGCCCGAACACCGGAGTCCGCCGCGGTGGTGCATGAGGGTACGACACTGACGTACGCGGAACTGAACTCCCGCGCGAACCGCCTGGCGCGACTCCTCGTCAGCCACGGCGCGGGCCCGGAGAAGTTCGTCGCCCTGGCACTGCCGCGCTCGGCGGAAATGATGGTCGCGGTGCTGGCCGTGCTCAAGTCGGGGGCGGCCTATCTGCCCATGGACCCCGGATATCCGCAGGATCGGATCGAGTTCATGCTGGCGGACGCCGGGCCGGCACTCGTCGTGACGAGTTCCGCGGTGGCCGTGGCACAGCCGCGGACTCCGGACGACGACGTGCCCAGGCTTCTTCTGGACACCGACGCGACCCGGACGGCTCTGGACTCGGTGCCCGGCACCGATCTCACGGACGCGGACCGGGGAGGCATGCTCCTGGCGGACCACCCGGCTTATCTGATCTACACGTCGGGTTCGACCGGCCGCCCCAAGGGAGTGGTCGTCGCCCACCGCAGCGCCGTCGACCTGGCCACCTGGGCGGTCGAGGAGTTCGGGGCGGAGCGGTTGTCGCGGGTTCTGGGCTCCACCTCGCTCAACTTCGACGTCTCCGTGTTCGAGATGTTCGGTCCGCTGGTGAGCGGCGGTTGCCTGGAAGTGGTCCGGGACGTGCTTGCGGTGCTCGACACTCCGGCGCGGACGTGGAACGGGACACTGATCAGCGGCGTGCCGTCGGCGGTGGCAAAACTGCTCGACGACGGCGACGCGAAGCTGACCGCCGAAACGGTCGTGCTGGCCGGCGAGGCGCTGCCCGCTCACCTGGCCAACACCGTGCTGGCGGCGATCCCGGGCAGCCGGGTGGCCAACATCTACGGCCCCACCGAGGCCACGGTCTACACGACGGCGTGGTTCTCCGAGCAGGAGGTGACAAGGAACCCGCCGATAGGCCGGCCCTTGCGGAATACGCAGGTGTACGTCCTGGACGGCAAGCTCCAGCCGGTTGCCCCCGGCGTGCCCGGTGAGCTGTACATCGCCGGCGAGGGGCTGGCGCGGGGTTACCTCAACCGGCCGTCCCTGACCGCGGAGCGCTTTGTGGCCAGCCCCTTCGGCACTGGGGGCAAGCGGATGTACCGGACCGGAGATGTGGTTCGGTGGACGGCCGCGGGCGAAGTGGAGTACTTGGGGCGTTCCGACGACCAGGTCAAGATCCGGGGCTTCCGCATCGAACTCGGGGAGATCGAGTCGGTGCTGGTGGCTCACCCGGATGTCAGCCAGGCCGTGGTGGTGGCCAGGGGCGATGACAGGAGCGGCCGCCAGCTGGTCGGTTATGTGGTCGCGCAGGCGGGCCGTCCGGCACCCGGCGCCGCCGTGTTGCGCGCCCATGCTAAGGACGTGCTTCCGGCATACATGGTGCCGAGTGCGTTCGTCGCGCTGGACGCCCTTCCGCTGAACCCGAACGGCAAGCTCGACCGCAAGGCGCTGCCCGCACCGGCGGCTGGTGCCGCGACCAGCGGCCGGGGACCGCGCAACCCGCGGGAGGAGGTGCTCTGCCAGGTCTTCGCCGAAATCCTCAAGGTGCCGCAGGTGGGCATCGACGACAACTTCTTCGAGCTGGGTGGTGACAGCATCGTCTCCATCCAGCTGGTGAGCCGGGTCCGGGCAATCTTCGGTGTCGAGTTGTCCAACCAATCCGTCTTCCAAGCGCCCACCGCGGCTGAGATGGCCGAGCTGATCGGTGCTGGGAACGACGAACACGGCAGTGGGTTCGATGTGATCCTGCCGATACGCACGGGGGGCGACAAGCCGCCGCTGTTCTTCCTGCACCCGATCGGCGGCAGTGCCTGGATGTACGCCGGCCTGATGCGCCACATCCACCGCGACTACCCGATCTACGCCGTGCAGGCCCGGGGACTCGGCCATGAGGAGGAACTGCCCTCTTCGGTACGTGAGATGGCCCTCGATTACCTGGAGCAGATCCGCTCCGTGGCACCCACCGGGCCGTATCACCTCGCGGGCTGGTCGATGGGCGCGCTGGTCGCGCAGGAGATCGCCGTGCTGCTCAAGGGCCAGGGCGAGGAGGTCGGACTGCTGGCCAACCTCGACCAGCCGCCGGTCACCAAGGACATGGTCAGCGCCGACTTCAAGGGCACCAACCGCGAACAGACCCTGAAGGTGCTGCTGGACTTCGTCGGCAGGGACCCCGGCATGTTCGGCGACGGCCCGCTGGACCACGACGAGGTGATGTCGGTGCTCCGGGAGGAGGGAAGCTCGCTGGCCACCTTCGACGAGGAGGTGATCCTGCGGATCGGCGCCGTCACGAACAACAACTGGCGCATCATTGCCGGCCACGTGCCCGAGGTCTACGACGGGGACCTCCTGCTGATCGTCGCCGCTGAGGACCCGGACAACGGCGACAAGGTGGCCCAGACGGTGGAGGGAATCAGCCCGTACGTCTCGGGCCGGGTGGATACCCACGAGGTGGACTGCCTGCACCGGCAGCTCTTCAGCGCCGGACACGTGGCCACAGTGGCCCGCATCCTGCGCGACAAGCTGCGGGAACTGGAGGGCTGAGAACGACGGGAGGGGCTCCCGGTCCGGTATTTCGCGGACCGGGAGCCCCTCCCGTCGTGCGGGCGTCGCTCTGCGGCCGGCTCGGGCGGCCACGGAGGCCCATATCTCCCGATCGGCGGATGTGGGGACGCCTCCCGCCCGGAATCCTTGCGTGTGACGGCAACCACCGTCTCACAGTGGCGTGAAAGGGAACCAACGCGATGACGACTTCGGTGAGGGCCGACGGGAGGGGGCCGACGTCGTCGGATGCCGTGCCTCGGCGCCGGTGGTGGTCGGGCTGGCCGGACTGGAGCGGATATGCGGCGGCCGTGTGGTCGCTGCTCTACGGTGCGGCCGGGGTGTACTGGTCGTTCGGGGGCTCAGGGTATCCGTTCGCCCACGTCGTCCCGGAACGTTCGTCGGGCTCGATCCTGGAACCGAGCCGGGCCGAGGTGGTCGCGCCGCTGATCGCGGTCGTCGGACTGGCGGGCGTCGTCGCCGGCGTGCTCATGGCCCGGCGTTGGGGGAACGGCAGAGGCCGCCGCCTCCTGCTCGTCATGGGATGGGCGCAGGCCGTGACCTACTGCCTGGTGCTGCCGGACTACACACTGCTGGCCATCGTCATCTTCGCCCCGCTCTTCCTGGTTTTCACCTTCACCGGGGTGCCGGGTGAGCAGGACGGCATCGGTGACATTCTCTTCTGGCACCGGAACAACCTGGTCATCCTGTTCGTCGGCGGTGTGCTGTGGGCACTGGCCTCCCTGGCCTACCAGCGGCGCTCCCGCGGGCTGTGCGTGCGCTGCGGCCGAGGCGGAATGGCGGCGGCGTGGACCGCGCCGGAGGCAGTGGTGAGGTGGGGGCGCAAGGCCGTACTCGTCTCGGTGCTGTCCAGCATTCCTTACGAAGCGACCCGGCTGGCCTGGTACTTCGGCTACCCCCTCGGCATCACCGACGCCTTCCTTGAGGACATGCAGAACACGGACGGCATGCTGGAGATCGGGCTCGGCCTGGCGGTCGCGTCCGCCCTCGGCAGCCTGCTGACCCACGGCCTGGTCCACCGCTGGGGCGAGGTCTGGCCCCGCTGGGTGTGGTTCAAGGCGGGCAAGCCGGTTGCCCTCGCCACGGCGATCATCCCGGCCTCGTTGGTGGCGGCGGTGCTCATTCCCGGCGGCGTGATGATGATCCGGGGCGGAAATCAGCCGCAGGGATGGGGAACGAACTACCCGGCGATGCTGTGGGTCGTCTGGGGCGTGGCGCTGGCTGCCGCGACCCTTTGCTACTACCTCCGCCGGCGCGGGACGTGCCAGTACTGCGGCGGGTGCTGAGCGACGGCCTGCTGCCCGTCCGCCGATGGCAAACGCCTCGGGCCGGAACCTCGATGGTTCCGGCCCGAGGCGTTCGGTTGTGTGTCAGCCGGCCCTGCGGAAGCTGCGGACGGCCAGTGGTGCGGAGACGAGGACGATGACCGCACAGAGGCCGCAGGGGGCCAGGACGCTGCTGAACCCGCCCTCGCCCAGGGTCAGGTCCCGGGCCGCGCTGATCGCGTGGGACATCGGGTTGACCGAGGCGAAGGCGCGCAGCCAGCCGGGGAGGCTGTCGACCGGGACGAACGCATTCGATGCGAACATGAGCACCAGGTTGACGATCCCCCCGATGGGCTGCATGGCCTCGGGACGGCGCAGCCAGCCGGCCATGGCCATGAACACCCAGCCCAGCGACCAGCTGAGCATGACGGCGATCAGCAGGGCCCCGGCCGTTCCGAGCAGGCCCCCGGCCGGGTCGAAACCGAAGACCAAGGCCCCGGCCGTCAGCATGACCAGCAGGTTCACGCCGCTGAGCGCCGTGTCGGCAATATTGCGGCCGATGAGTATCGAGGCGGACCGGATCGGCATGGCGTGGAAGCGGGCGATGATCCCGTTGCCCAGCTCGGTGGTCAGTGCCACACCGGACTTGAGGCCAGCGCTGACAGCGCTGCTGATCAGGAAAGCTGGGAGGAGATAGTCGATGTAGCTCACGCCGGCCGGGAATGAGGAGGCCTGGGCGACGCTCTTGAACACCTGACTGAACACGGTGAGCATCAGGATGGGTTCAAGGAGGCCCGGCACGATCAGGGCGGGGTCGCCCAGGGCCCGCAGCGACCGGCCGGACAGTACGAGAACCTGCCGTCCCATACCCGATCCGCGGTAGTGCGGGGTGCCGGCGGAGGCGTGGTGGTCCGGACGATGGTCCGACGCCCGGCTGTTGGTGACGATGGTCATCGGGATTCCCTACCTGGCGGGGGCGGAGTGGTTCAGGGCCATGTACACGTCGTCGAGAGTGGGCTCGGAATAGGCGAGTCCCGCGATGTCGGCACCCGCGTCGTCAGCGGCCCGTACGACTGCGGCGATCTCCGCGGAGTCCATGACGGGGACGGTGACCGTGAGCCCCTCCTCGTCGTGGGTGGGGACCAGCCCGCTGCGGCGCAGCGCCTCCGCGGTGTCCAGGAGCTCCTTGCCGTCGCGCAGGGTCAGGTTGACGCTGCGCCGCCCGACGCGGGACTTGAGCTCCTCCGCGGTGCCGGACGCGATGACCTTCCCCTTGGACAGGACGGTGATGGAGTCGGCGAGGAAGTCGGCCTCCTCCAGGTACTGGGTGGTCAGAAGGACCGTGGCACCCTCCGAGACCAGTCGCTGGACGACCTTCCACAGATCCCGGCGGGCCACCGGGTCGAGTCCCGTGGTGGGCTCGTCCAGGAAGATCACCTCGGGCCGGCCGACGAGGCTCGCCGCGAGGTCGAGCTTGCGTCGCATCCCGCCCGAGTAGGTCTTCGCGCGCCGCCGTGCGGCCTGCGTCAGCTGGAAGATCTCCAGGAGCTCGTCGGCCCGGACCGATGCCTCGGCCCGGGCCGCGCCCAGCAGACGGGCGATCAGTATGAGGTTGTCCCGGCCGGAGAGCGTCTCGTCGACGGCCGCGTACTGCCCCGTGAGGCCGATGCGCCGGCGCACCTCCAGGCCTTCCTGGGCGACGTCGAAGCCGGCCACCCGAGCCCGGCCGGCGGTCGGGCGCGCCAGGGTGCTCAGGATGCTGACGAGCGTTGTCTTGCCGGCCCCGTTGTGGCCCAGCAGCCCCAGTACGGAACCCCTCGGCACTCTGAGGCTGACATTGTCGAGCGCGGTTACGGACCCGAAGGCCTTCGTGAGACCGTCGACATCGATCATCACTGCATCCACATGCTTCTCCTTCGTCCGGCCGGGGGAACGTCGGCACCATGGAACAGCAGCCGGAGAAGCGTTGGCGGGGCAGTCTCAATACTTCGATTCGACGGCCTGCACCGGGATGCCGGGGTCCTGCGGGAGTGCCGGCGGGAATGGCTTCGACGGTCCGGCCGACCTGGTCAGCCACCTGTACAGCGGGCGTTCGAAGCCGTAGGTGAGGATCCAGGAGACGATGAGGATCAGCACGTAGGTGAGGACGATCAGGCCCACTCCCTCGGCCACTGGCCATGTGCGCTTCAACCGCCCGATCGGCCCGTAGAGCGTGACGAGGGAATGCGTCATGTAGAAGGCGAAGGACAGTTCACCGATGCGGACCATCGTGCGGAGCCGGAACACACTGGATTCGCCCTCGAGGTCGGCGGCCGCGGCGGCGGTCATGACCAGGGCGAGGGGGACGACGAAGGGCACGACCAGGCCGAACGTTCCGGGCACCTCGAGGGCGATCACGTTCGAGGCGACGAGTGTCAGCATGGCCACGGTTCGCGGCACCCTGATCCACCGGCCGGTCAGCAGGATCTGCGCCATGACGATGCCGAGCACGAAGTCCAGCATGCGGGTGACCGGATGGTTGAAGACCAGCCAATGCTCCGCCCAGGAGGCCTGGATGAACGGTAGTTCGGGAGTGGACGAGGTGACCAGATCGCCGATGAGAGCCACCGCGGTGACCGCGGCGACCAGGCACCCGGCGCACAGCCACAGCAGCCGGCCGGGGATCCTGCGGACGAGGCGGATCAGCCAGGGAAAGGCGAGGTAGAACAGCAGATCGCCGCAGAGCGTCCACGTCTGGCCATTCACCGCCCAGATGACCTTCTCGTTCGAGGTCCATGCCTGGACCAGGAAGAACGACGGCAGCGCGTCACTGAAAGCGGGCCTGACGGTGAGCCAGGCCATCAGGGCCATCGAGACGACCCACAACAGGATATGGGTCGGGTAGATCCTGGAGAGCCGCCGGATCCAGAAACGCAGCGGGCGGTCGTTCTCCCCGGCGCTGTAGGTCAGGATGAACCCGCTGAGCATGATGAAGAAGCCCACGGCGGCGAACCCGGTCTTCGCGAACCACCGGTTGAGGTCCTGGTTGAGCTGCGCATCGGTGAAGATGCCCGCCTGAATGATGTGGGTCAGGAAAACGATTGCCGCCGCTACGCAGCGCATTCCGACGAGCGAGGGCAGTAGGGATTTTCTGCCGGCCGGATTCGGCGCCGAAGGTAGGGCGGATGCCATGAGGATCGGTCCTGTCTTCAGACGGTGGACGGGGCGGGTCTGTGGCCGGGGCTCCAGCGGACCGGGAGCGTGCGGGCACCGCGAATGAGAGCGCCGGAGATCCACGGCAGGGTGTCGGGGTCGGCGTCCAGCGCCAGGTCGGGGCAGCGCTCCAGGAGCGTGCGGACCGCGATCTGCAGCTCCATACGGGCCAGCGGCGCACCCAGGCAGTGGTGGATCCCGTGCCCGAACGCCATGTGGCCGCGCGCGTCGCGCCGGATGTCGAAGCGGTCCGGGTCGGGGAACTTCTCCGGGGCCCGGTCGGCCGAGGCCAGGGCCACGAGTACCTGGCTGCGGGCCGGGATCACAGTGCCGCCGATTTCCACGGGTTCCTTGGTGAAGCGGTCCGTCGCCGACTTGAGCGGCCCGTCGTAGCGGAGCATCTCCTCGACGGCGTTGTCCACCAGAGACATGTCGGCGCGCAGCGCGGCCAGTTGGGCAGGGTGCTCCAGGAGCGCCCGGATGCCGTTGGCGATCTGGTTCAGTGTGGTCTCGTGACCGGCGATCAGCAACAGAAAGGCCATGCCGAGGAGTTCCTCCTCGGAGAGCCGGTCGCCGTCCTCGTCCGTGATGCGGATGAGGCCGCTCAGCAGGTCGTCGTCGGGCCCGACCCGCTTCTCCTCGATGAGTCCGGTGAGATACATGGCGATCGATCGCAGCACCGTTCCGGCGGAGACGCCGGCGGACGGCGCGATGAGGTCACTGGACCAGGCGTGGAACCGCGAGGCGTCCCGGGCGGGTACGCCCAGCAGCTCACAGATCACGGACATGGGGAGGGGGAAGGCGAGCGCCTCGACGAGGTCGGCCCGGCCGTCGGGGGCGTCGAGCATGGTGTCGATCAGCCGGTCCGTCATCTGCTGCACGCGTGGCCGCAGCGCCTCGACCCGGCGCGGAGTGAACTCCCGGGTGACCAGCTTGCGCAGCCGCGTGTGCTGTGACGGGTCGCTCTCCAGCATGTTGGCGAGTGCTCCCGCGCCCTGGACGGCGTCGTCCCCGAGCATGGTGCGCGGGTCCTTGCTGAGCCGCGCATCCGTCAGAGCCGAGCGGGCCTCCTCGTAGCCGACGACCAGCCACACGTCCTGTCCCTCGGGAGTGTGCACCTGATGGACCGGGCCCTCGTTCCTCAGCTCGGCATAGATCGGGTACGGGTCCCTCGCGAAGTCCGGCCCGTATGCGCCCAGGTCGAGGATCTTCGTCATCTGGCTGCTCCTGCTCTCCGGTCGACTCCGGGTCACCGTAGGCGGCCGCGGCCGGACGGGGTACGCCGTATCAGGTTTATTGAATTGCGGTGACGGATTACGGGATCGCGCGCAAACCTGTTCCTTCTAAACGCGCGGAATTCCGTGAGAGGAACCGATGACTTCCAGCAGTCTCGACAACGCCATGTTCGGATTGTTCTCGACCCATGCACTGCATCTGGCGGACAAGCACGGCGTCTTCGTCCACCTGATCGAGGAAGGCCCGGCCACCCCGGACCGCATCGCTGCTGCCCGGCGGATCGATGTGGAGACTCTGGAGCGGCTCCTGTTGGTGCTGGCCTCGGTGTCCATCATCGAGCGTGACGCGGATGGCTCGTATCGTCTCGCCGATGCCCTGGTGCCCTCCTTCGACCCGCACAACCCCCGCTACATCGGCGGGTTTGTCCGCCATCTGGTCACCAACACGACGCAGCAGCTCAGCCAGCTCGACGCATACCTCACGCACGGCAAGTCGGCGGTCGACGCGGAACTGCCGGCGCCGTTCGAGACGATCTACCGCGACGAGACGGCGACCGGGGCGTTCCTCGAAGCCATGTGGCAGCTGAGCTTCGGGGTCTCGCATGAGCTGGCGCAGCTCGCCGAACTGGAGGAGGCACGCACGCTGGTGGACGTCGGCGGTGCCAGCGGCGCGTTCGCGGTGGCGGCACTCGGCCACTACCCGGGGCTGCACGTCACCGTCTACGACCTCCCGCAGGTCGGACCGTTCCTGGAGCGCACGCGGGACGCCAAGGGGCTCGGCGACAGACTCTCCTTCGCCCCCGGTGACTTCTTCCAGGACGCGCTGCCGGCGGCGGACTGCCTCTCCTTCGGCTACATCCTCTCCGACTGGGAGGACAAGACCTGCGTCGAATTGCTGCGCAAGGCCTATGACGCCTGTGCAAGCGGCGGCCGGGTACTGCTGATGGAGCGGCTCTTCGACGAGGACGGCGGCCCGCTTGCGACGGCCGCGCAGAACCTCTCCATGCACGTGGAGACGTATGGGCGGCACCGCACGGCGGCCGAGTACTTCGCCCTGCTCGGGGAGGCCGGCTTCACCGACTGCGCCGTGCGCCGCTCGACCTGGGACAAACACCTGGTCATGGGGAGGAAGGCGTGAGCGTCGAGGCGAGCCCCGTGACCGGGCGGGACCCCCGCGACTGCGTCCTGCCCGGTCACGTCCTGACTCCCCGGCAGGAGGGGCTCGCAGAGCTCCAGCGGGAGCGCGGGCGCGCCCGCCTGGAGCCCGCCGAGGCCGAGCTCCTCGCCGCGGCGCACGACACCATCCCGCCGGAGGCGGACGACGAGGTCAGCGAGGCGCTGCGGCTGCTGACCCGTCCGCTCAGCCGCGACCTGCAGATACCCGAGTACTACCGGTACACCTGCATGCACGTCTACGGCTGGTTCCTCGACCGGTTCCCGGACGACCCGGTGGCCGGCGCGCTCCTCGCGCTGCACACCACCCTGGCCGACCTGGCCGCGGTGGAGCGCGTCGCCTGGCTGAAGAACGCACAGGTGGAGGGCGGCGACGAGCGGATCAAGCGACTGGACGAGACCATCGCCACGGTCTGCGGAACGGTCATCGACCCCGTGCTCGGCGTGCGCGTCGGCGACCTGGCCGACCGGGCCGCCGTGGACCCGGCGCTGAACCGTCGCACGGCTCTGCTCGCCGAGTGCACCCGCTTCCCGCGGTCGGACAAGCACCAGGAGAACATCTTCCTGCGCACCGTCCAGGCCTGCGAGAACCTGTTCTTCCTCATCCGCCGCCTCTCCGTGGAGACGGCCGCCCTCAAGGAAGGGTTCCCGGCCCGTGCCGCCTTCCGGCTGGACCTCGCCGGTGTGTGTGCCGCACTGCTGAACGACGTCTTCCATGTCCTGCTCACCCTCACGCCCGACGGGTTCATGACGTTCCGGGACTACACTGGCGCCGCCAGCGCGGTGCAGTCGCTGAACTACCACGCGATGGAGATCGCGGTGTACGGGTACGACCCGCGCAAGCATGAGGTCTTCGGATCCGTCGATCATCTCACCGTGCTCAACAGCCCCGAGGTCCGGGACCACCTGCCGCTGTCCGCCGCACTCGCGGACACGGCCGATGAGCGGCTGGCCGAGGGCTGGCAGCGGGTGGACCGCTCGCTGGCCAAGTGGCGCGGCGGGCATTACCGCTTCGCCCGGACCTATCTGCCCTCCGACACCCCGGCCTCCGGTGGCACCGACGGGGCGGCCTACGTGAAGCGGTTCGTCAAGAAGGACGCGTGCGTGGCGGGCGCCGACCCGTTCGGAGGGCTGCCGCTGCTTTCCGGCTTCCTCTACCGCTGACGCCCCGCCGTTCCCCACCACTGCCCGGTGTCATCCTGCCACCCCCCGGATGACACCGGGCTCTTCCGTCTCCGCCGGACGGCCGTCCCCCTGCGCGGGGGCACCGATGGGCAGCGCGGCCCGCAGCTGCCAGCCTCCGGCTCCGTACGGACCGGCCGTGAGCGTGCCGCCGAGTGCCTCGACGCGCTCGGTCAGGCCCACCAGGCCGAGTCCGCCGCGCCGGTCGCCGTCGTGGAGGGGCCCGGTCGCAACGATGGCCTGGGCGGCGTTGGTGACCGTGATGGCCAGCTCCGGCACCGGGCCGCCGGTCTCGGGCCGCACAGCGACCTGGACGTCGGCGGCCGTACGGGCGTGCCGCCGGATATTCGTCAGGCCCTCGACGATGACGCGGTGGGCCGTGGCGGCCACTTCGCGTGGAACCTGGGCGGCCAGCTCCACAGTGAGGTCCAGGTCCAGCCCGACCCTCGCCGGACCCGAGGACCTGAACCGTTCGACGAGATCGGGGATGTCGCTCAGTCCGTAGGAGCTCGGCCGGTCGTCGGAGGAGCGGCCCGTGCGGTCGGTGGCCGGATCGTCGGCATGGTGCAGCATGTGCACCGTGCGGTCCATGGAACGCAGCGCCTGCTGGCCCGCGGACTCGATCTGCCGGAGCAGGGGGAGCACCTGTTCCGGCTGCTGTGCGCACACCACCTGCACGGCCTGGGCGAGCACCACGATGCCGGAGACGTCGTGGGCCACGAAGTCGTGAAGGTCACGGGCGAGTTCGATGCGCTGGGCCCGGCGGGCCGCCCGTACGGAGTTCATGCGTTGCTCGTCCATCCATTGCAGGTAGGCGCCGACCCCGCCCGCGGCCATCACCCCCAGCGACAGGAAGGCGGCCTGCCCGACCGCTTCCAGGAGGCTGTCGAACCCCTGCACGCGCAACAGCACGGTGGAGGCGGCGGCACCCAGAAGCAGCCAGAGGGGGATCGCACGCCGGAGCGGGACGAAGCGCGTCACGACGAAAGTCAGGCCCACCAGCGTGATGAACTCGACGGACATCAGGGGGGCGGCGGGCGAGTTCTCGCCGATCGGTTCGCCGCGCAGGCTCAGGGCCGTGCCGGCGCCGGAGCACACCGCGGCGATCACCGCCGAGCCGGTGAGCCGGGGAACGCTCCGCAGCCACCAGCCGACCGCCGTGAGCGTGGCTACCGCCGCGGTCACCATGGTGACCGCGGCGGACCAGCCACCGTCGCGTACGGTCGCACCGCCGGCCGCCACCGCGCTCACCGCGGCGGTCACGCACACGGCCCTGATGGCGCCGGTTAGGGGAGTTCGATATGGCATTGCCGCAACCTCGGTGGCTCTGGGAGGACTTCTGGGAGTGCACCACTACCTCTTGGAGAGGCCGATGAGCGAGCAGCGCACGGCGAAAATAGACCATGTCCTCCCCGACTGGCACTTCCGTGAGACCCACCGGGTGTCCGTGCCCGGATGCCCGTCTCGGCAGGACGTCATGCGCGCCGTCAGGGAGACGACCTGGGGGGAGGCCCCGGTCTCCCGCGCGCTGATGTCCCTGACGAAGACCGACGTGTCGCCGGAGCGCCGCATCGTCACCGACTCCCTGAGCGGCGCGGGGGAGACGGTGGAGGCCGGGGACGGGGAGTTCCTCTTCATCGTCCTGGACTGTCTGGAGGACAGGCCCAGGCCGCAGGGGTCGGTCGCCGAGGCCTTCGCGCAGTGCGATCAGCCGGGGTTCCTCAAGATGGCCATGAACGTCAGTTACGACGACGGGCTGCTGAGCACGGAGACGCGCGTATGGGCCACCGATGACCGCACGCGGCGCAGGTTCCGCACCTACTGGTTCGTCATCCGCGCCGCCAGCGGGCTGACCCGTCGCTCCATGCTGCGGGCGATCCGCCGCAGGGTGCTCAGGCCGATGCCCGCGGCCTGAGCCCGGTCAGCCGCTCCGGCAGCCCGGCCCATACCCCGGGAGTGTAGAAGTGCCCGCCCGGCAGCCGCTCCACCTCGAAGCCGCCCGCCGCCATCGGCCGCCAGCGTTCCGCGGCCGCGGCGTCCACCTCGTCCTCTTCACCGTAGAAGACCTGCAGGGGGGTGCGCACCGTGCGGCCGGGGCGGTAGCGATAGCTCTCGGCGGCCCGCAGATCGGCGCGGAAGATCTCCACCGCGATCTGCCGCATGTCGGGATCGGCCAGCAGGACCGCCGGCAGCTGTCCTGCCGCGCTCATCCAGGCCAGCAACTCCTCGTCGGTGTTGCGCGTGGTCGGCGGCAGGTCCCGCTCGGCCGCCCACCGGCTCGGCGCGTCCGCGGCCGAGACCACCAGCGCCGACGGTGGCCGGCCCGCGCCTTCCTCCAGCCGACGGGTGAGATCGAAGGCCACCCAGGCCCCCATGCTGTGTCCCAGCAGGACGTATGACCCATCGCCGACCGCGCGGACGGTCGTCAGCGCGTCCGAGACGAGCTGGTCCCATGTGCGGGCGAACGGCTCGTGGTATCTGCTCTCCCGGCCGGGGTAGCAGTGGACCACCAGCTCCACGTCGTCCGGGAGCGTCCGCGCCCAGGGCCGGAACGGCGACGTGCCGCCACCGCAGAAACTGAGGCACAGCAAGGTGCGGGGCACCGGAACTCCTTGTGTCGGCGGGGGGACTGAGCTGGCGACCCTACTCGGGCGAACCGGCGGTCAGGACTGGCGGCCGAGAATTTCTTGATAAGCGGCGGTAACACTGGGTGTTCTTACGGCGGTTCAGCGTGACGCATGCGGGCCACACCCCGGCCGACGCTGAGTCAAATATCCCTTTTAGGGTGTCCGGTGGTCGCTCCGGGGTGACGGGGCGCGTGGTGGCAATGCTTTATCGAATTCTTCTCATCGGAATCTCTCAAGCGATCGGCGCCGCACCTTGCCGAAGAGCCTTGTGGACGCGAATCCCGGCTGCCTAAGGTCCTTCCCAAAAGGGTGAGGCACTGGAAGGGAAGGGCATGTCCAATCCATTCGAGGACGAGCAGGCCGACTACTACGTGCTGGTGAACGATGAGGGTCAGCATTCCCTCTGGCCGGCCTTTGCCGAGATCCCGGCGGGCTGGCAGCCGGTGCACGGCCGGGCCGCCCGGCAGGAATGCCTGGACTACATCAACGAGAACTGGACCGACATGCGTCCGCGCAGTCTCGCCGAGGCCATGGACGCCGGAGTCTGAAACCGCGCCACCGCATGTCCCCCGGCAACTACGCCGACTGCGCCACCAATCCGGCACGATCCGGAATCTGACAAGGAGCACAAGGAACATGGCCACCATCACCGATGAGCGCCGCACCGCCATCAAGGAGATCGTCTGCGACATCCTCGAGCTCGAGGACGCCGAGATCACCGACACCAGCCTCTTCATCGAGGACCACGGCGCCGACTCTCTCCGTGCGATCGAGATCCTCGCCGCCCTGGAGAAGGAGTTCAAGATCACCATCGATCAGTCCGACCTCAGCGAAATGGTCAACCTGGAGAAGGTCTACCAGGTCGTGGCGGAGGCCGCCGCCCGCTGATCCGGTCCGTGCCCGCCGATCGAAAGGGGAGACAGCATGTCCTCAGTACATCCCGGCATTGAGCAGGGAAAGCGCCGGGTGGTGCTCACCGGATTCGGAGTCATTTCCAGCATCGGCATCGGGGCTGCGGAATTCACCGAGAGCCTCCGGAACGGCCGCAGCGGTGTGAGCCCGATCTCGGTCTTCGACGTCGAAGGGTTCGAACACCGCAACGGCTGCGAAGTCAAGGGATTCGAACCCGAGCAGTGGATCACCCGCATCCCGCTGGGGGAACTGGGACGTGCCAGCCGCTTCGCCGTCGCCGCGGCACGGATGGCGGTGCGTGACGCGGGCCTGGACCCCGAACAACTGGCCGGCAAGCGGGGACTGATATCCGTCGGCACCACGGACGGCGAGTCCTTCGAGCTCGACCAGCTGGTGGCCGCCGAGCTCGCCGACGGGCCCGGGGGCATGGACCCCGGGATCGTACGGCGGGTCCCCGCGGCCCGGCTCTCCACGGCCATCGCGCACGAGCTCGCCCTGACCGACGTCGAGGCACCGACCATCGCCACGGCCTGCTCCGCGGGCAACTACGCGATCGGGTACGGCTACGACGCCGTCAGCTCCGGCGAGGTGGAGTTCGCCCTGTGCGGCGGTGCCGACGCCATGTGCCGCAAGACCTTCACCGGCTTCTACCGGCTGGGCACCATCGCCCCCGAGTGCTGCCAGCCTTTCGACGTCGACCGCAAGGGCATCCTCACCGGCGAGGGGGCCGGCGTGCTCGTCCTGGAGAGCCTGGAGTCCGCGCTCGCCCGCGGCGCCACCATCTACGCCGAAGTACTCGGCTACGGGCTCAACTGCGACGCGTACCACCAGGTCGCCCCCAACGGCGCCAGCGTCGCCGAGTGCATGGAGATCGCCCTGCGCGACGCCGGCGTGAAGCCGGAGGAGGTCGACCTGATCTCCGCGCACGGCACCGGGACCAAGGCCAACGACATCACCGAGGCGGGCGCCATCCGCCAGGTCTTCGGCGAGGAGCCGCCCCGCACCATCTCGCTGAAGTCGATGCTGGGCCACACCATGGGCGCCGCCAGCGCCCTCGGCGCCATCGCCTGCGGCCTCGCGATCACCCACGGCTTCATCCCGCCCACCATCAACCACACCGAGACCGATCCGGAGTGCCGCATCGACTGCGTGCCCAACCACGCCGTCGACGCCGACCTGCGGATCGTCCAGAACAACGGCCTGGCCTTCGGCGGCAACAATGCGATCGTGATTCTCGGGAAGTACACCGGGAGCCCGGCATGAGCTTCCCCATCACCGGGGTCGGCGCCGTGACGAGCATCGGC
Organism: Streptomyces sp. NPDC026206; assembly: GCF_040638465.1. Taxonomy (NCBI): domain Bacteria; kingdom Bacillati; phylum Actinomycetota; class Actinomycetes; order Kitasatosporales; family Streptomycetaceae; genus Streptomyces; species Streptomyces sp. NPDC026206. The sequence goes on along the minus strand of NZ_JBEZYL010000020.1, from coordinate 81,996 downwards.
GCCGGCCCCGATGAGATCTTCGCCCGCCTGTGCGAGGGGCGCGGCGGCCCCACCCCCCTCCGCGGCTTCGACCGCTCCCGCTTCAAAGCCGGGCAGCTCTTCGAGATCGACGACCGCCCCGCCGAGGGCGTCGACGAACCCGGCCGGGCCACCCGCTTCCTCCTCCAGGCGGTCGAGCAGGCCGCCCGGGACGCCGGGCTGCCCGACGACCTGGCCGGCATCCCCGTCCTGGTCGGCACCGGCCTGCGCGAACTGCGCTCGCTGGAGCTGTGGTGGCGCGACGGCACCCCCTTCGAGGCCGACGAGCTGCACTTCGGCACCGCCCTGGCACGCCGCTTCGGCGCCCACGACACCCACACCCTGGCGGGCGCCTGCTCCGCCTCGCTCTACGCCCTCGCCCTCGGCTGGGACCTGCTGGAGGCGGGCGGCACGGACACCGTGATCGTCGCCGGCTGCGACGTCGTCACCGAGAGCATGTTCGGCCTGGCCGACCGGGTGCAGCTCAACCCGCCGCCCTCGGTCCGCCCGTTCGACACGGCACGGCAGGGGACCATCCTCGGCGAGGGCGCCGCGGCCGTCGTGCTGCGCCGCGAGGCCGCGCCGGGCCGCCCCGTCCGCGGCCTGCTGCGCTCGGTGGCCGTCAACTGCGACGCCCACCACCAGACCGCCCCCGACGCGGCCGGTGTCCGCGCCTCCATTCACGACGCCCAGGCCCGGGCGCGGCTCACGCCCGCGGAGATCGACCTCGTCCTGCTCCACGCGACGGGCACCCCCCTCAACGACCGCACCGAGGCCGAGGTGACCGCCGAGGTCTTCGCCGGCACCCGGCCCGCCCTCACCGGCATCAAGTCCCTGACCGGGCACACCTCCGGCTCCGCCGGCCTGCTCAGCCTCATCGTCGCGCTCCGCGCCCTTGAGACGGGCGTGGTGCCGCCGATCGCCGGGCTCCGCGACCCCCTGCCGGAGGGCGCCGGGCTGCACCTGGTCCGGGACGAGCCGCTGTCCGCACCACTGAAGGTGGCGCAGGTCAACGGCTTCGGCTTCGGCGGCGTCAACGCCGTCGCGATCGTGGAGGGCGCGGCATGAGGACCGCCGTCACGGGCCTGGCAGTGGCCCTCCCCGGGGTGGACGACCCCCGCCGCCTGCTCGCACCGGCGCCCTCCGGCGCGCCCGCCGTCGACCCGGCGGCCCTGATCGGCAAGAAGGGCCTGCGCTTCAAGGACCGGGCCACCCGGGTCGGCCTGCACCTGGCCTGCGCGGCGCTCACCGACGCCGGACTGCTCGACGGCGGGGAACTCACCGTCCCCGGCGACCGGATCGGCGTCGTGGTCAGCTCCAACCTCGGCAACGCCGACACCGTCTGCCGTGCGGTCGCGACCATCGCCGAGGAGAGCACCGGCGGGCTGAGCCCGATGGACATCCCCAACGCCTCCAGCAACATCATCGCCTCGGAGACGGCCATCCGTTACGGCCTGCGCGGCCCCAACCTCACGGTGTGCAACGGCATCACCTCGGGGCTGGACGCGGTGCGCTGGGCCGACCTCCTGCTGCGCTCCGGCCGCGCCGAGCACCTGCTGGTCATCGGCGTGGAGCCGGACAACGAGGTGACCCGGCGGCTCGTCGGGGGACCGGTCGCCGACGGCGGCGCCGCCCTGGTCCTCGGCCGGCACGGCGACGGCGGCGGCACGGCCGCCCCCAGGGCCCTGCTCGGTCCCTCGGTCCGCGCCGAGGGGCTCGCCGCCGCCGCGGCACGCCTGGCACAGGCCGCCCCCGGGCCCCGGCTGTGGCTCACACCCGACCCGGCCGTCGTGCCGGGCGGGGCGGAGAGCCGCTCCCTGGCCGACCACGGCGAGAGTTCCGGAGCCCTCGGCGTGCTGCAGTGTGCCACCGCCGTCGGCTGGTTCGCCGAGGGCCGCCCCGGACCGGTGTACGCCCTGCTCGGCGGCAAGGGGCCGGACGGCGCCGCCGGGCTGGCCCTCGACGCGCCGGGGCACGCCTCATGAGGAGGGTGCTGCTCCTGCACGGGCTCGGCAACAACAGCTCCATATGGTCGGGGCTGGCCGGGCACTGGCGTCAGGACGTGCGGATCCACGCCCCCGACCTGCCCTGGCACGGTGGCGGCATCCCCCAGTGGCGGCACGAGACGGACTCGGCGCGGCTGGTCGGTGAGGCGATCGACGACGTGCCCGGCGGAGCCGACCTCATCGTCGCGCACTCGTTCACCTCGGTCGTGCTGCTGGAACTGCTCAGCCGCCGCGCCGCGGCCGGCGACCCGCTCGACCTCCCGGGCGTCGTCCTCGTCAACCCCTTCTACCGGGCCTCCGCGGACGACTTCCACTGGGACATGATCGCGCCCACGCTGCGGAGCTTCCCCGAGACACTGGCCGAGTCCCTGCGGCTGCGCAGCCTGGACCGGCCCATCGACCCGGCGCTGCGCGAGGACATGGCACGCCGGCTGACCGAGTGGATCGGCCCCTACGGCTGGCTGCGGTTCTTCGACACCTACCTGCGGACTCCGCTGTTCCAGGTGGCGCTGGTCCGGACCCCGTGTCTGGTGATCGGCGGCGCACTGGACGCGTCCGCGCCGGCGTCGGACGCGCTGGCGCTGGCCGGCCGGATGCCTGCCGCCGAGGCCCTGATCCTGCCCGACAGCGGCCACTTCCCGATGCTCGAGCGGCCCGGCTGGTTCGCCGACACGGTGCACGCGTTCCTCGACCGGACCCCGGAGCCGATCGGCCCGGGGGCCGGCATCTGAACCACGAAACGAAGGAGTCAGCGATGGGCCCGACGCCCGATCAAGCGGTGACGGCGCTGCTGGAGAACCCGAGCACGGCGCGGCTGCGCCCGGTGTTCGAGGGCAACAACATCAGCTTCGCGATCGGCTTCAAGCACATCAACTACGTCGCCGAAGCGGCCGTGCTGAACCACTTCCGCGAGGCGGGGCTGCCCGCGGGCGTGCTCTACCGGAGCTTCGGGCTCGGCTTCGACGTCGTGGACATCCACTCCCGGCTCGGCGCGCTGCTCGCGGTCGACGACGAGGTCGAGGCACGGGTCACCCCGGCCGTCAAGGACGGCGACGACCGGTTGACGTTCAAGGTCGAGCTGTTCGTCGAGCGGGACGGCAAGCGGCTCAAGTGCGCGGGCTCGACCGTGCGGGTGGCGCTGCGGATCGACGACCACATCAAGGCCGAGGAGCCCTGGCCGGCCGGCCTGGAACGGTTCGCGGTGCAGCGGCTCGGCACCGGCGCGCGCCGCGCGCTGACGGCCGCGCCCCGCCCGTACGGCAGCCTCTCCGAAGGACGTGGCGTCACCGGCACCGGCGACCCGGTCCTCGCCGAACTCATCGGCGAGTCAAACGCGTTCGGCTGGCGCTGGCGCATGCCCTACTTCTACTGCCACTTCAACGAGCGTGTGCAGATGTCCGGCTTCCTGCGGATCATGGAGGAGGCGGAGGACCTCTTCCTCGCCGACCGGGGCCTGGCCATCAAGGAGGTCCTCGACACCCGGAACTGGATCCCCGTGGTCACCCAGTCCCGCATCGAGCTGCTCGACGAGACCCGGATGGAGGAGGAGCTCCACACCGTCTACACCATCGAGAACGTCTTCAAGAACCTCCTCTACACGGCCCGCATGGACTGCTACGTCATCCGTGACGGACTCCTCGTGCAGACCGCCACCGGCACCATCACCCACGGCTACCTGACCGAGACGGCACCCAATCAGTGGGAGATGGCGACCCTCGACGAGGACACCGTGGCCGCACTGTCCACCCCGAGGAGGGCGGCGGCATGACGACGGACGTCCGCACACCCCCGGTGATCTCCGCCTGGTCGGCGGTCTCCCCCTACGGGCTCGACGCCGAGGCGCTCCGCGAGGGCCTGCGCTCGGGGAGGTCCACGGCCGCCCCGCTCGACGCCGGACGCTGGCGCGTGCCCGCCGGCCACGCGCACCTGGTGCCCGGCTTCGAGACGCGCGAGGTGCTCGGCAAGAAGGGCACCCGGTCCATGGACCGCGTCACCGGCCTCGCCGTGTCCGCCGTCGGCGGGCTGCTGGACCAGCCGGGCGCCGCCCGGGAGACCGAGACCGGTGAGCGGGCCGCGCTGGTCCTGGGCACCACCACCGGCAGCGCGGCGAGCATGATGGACTTCACCCGCAGCTCGCTGGAGGGCGAGCGGCCCTATGACGTCGATCCCGCCGTCATGCCCAACGCCGTCATGAACTGCGCCGCCGGCCAGTGCGCGATCTGGTACGGCATCCGCGGCCCCAACACCACGCTCGCCGGCGGCCGTGCGGCCGGCCTGCTCGCCGTGAACTACGCGACCCGGCTGCTCGCCACCGGCCGCACCGACACCGTGCTGTGCGCCGCCGCCGAGGAGTTCTCCGCGGCCCGTTACTGGCTGGAGCGGCACAGCCGCGGTGCGGAGGCCCCCGAGTTCGCCCTCGGCGAGGGCGCCGCCGTCCTGCTGATCCAGCCCGCTGGCGCGGGCGGCCCCGGCCGCCGGCCACTGGCCGAGATCCTCGCCGTACGGACGCGGGTGGCGGACGGACCACGGGTCCGTACGGTCCTGGAGGCGTGCGTGCGCTCCGCCCTGGAGGCCGCCGGGGCGCGGCCCGAGGAGGTGTGGGCGGCGAGCCCCGGCGACGCGCCCGGCCGCCTCGGCGCCGTCGAGCGCGACACGCTCGCCGCGGTCTGCGGACCGGCGGCCCTGGAACGCGTCCCGGCGGTCGGCCGCCTGGGCGACGTCTCCGCGGCCTCCGGCGTGTTCCAGATAGCGATGCTGCTGGCCACTGCCGAGGCGACGCCGGAGGCCGCGGGGCGCCTGGCCGTCGTGACCTCCGCGGACCGCGACGGCTCGCTGGCCTGCGCCGTACTGCGGCTGGTCGCGTCATGACGGGCACCGGTCACACCGCCGTGGCCGCCCCGGCCACCCGGCCGAGCCCCGTGGCCGGGGACGTGCGGATCGTGTCCGCGCGCGACGCCGACGGCAGGGCCGCCGCCCGCGTCGCCGTCACCGCGGCGGAGCCGGTCTTCGCGGGTCACTACCCCGACTTCCCGATCTTCCCCGGGGTGTGCGTCGTGGAGTGCGCGCACCGCGCCGCCACCGCCACCGCGCCCGGACCGGCCGAGCTCGCCGCGGTGGTCTCCGCGCGGTTCGCCGGGGCCGTGTACCCGGGCGACGTCCTCGACATCGCGCTTGCCTGGCGCCCGGACGGGGACGGCTGGCGCTGCGACGCCACCGTCACCACCGAGCGCGGCAAGGCCGCCTCCGTACGGCTGCGGTACCGCGCACCGGGAGGTGAACCGCGATGAGCGCACCTTCCCTTCCGCCGCCCCGGGTGACGGACCTGCTGCCGCACCGCTATCCGATGCTGCTCGTGGACCGCGTCCTGGAGCTCGTCCCGGGCGAGAGCATCCGCGCGATCAAGGCCGTCACGTACAACGAGCCCTGGTACGCGGGCCTTTCGCCCGACGCCGACACGGCCTATCCGGCGTCCCTGCTCATCGAGTCCTGGGGGCAGGCGGCCGGGCTGCTGGCCGCGGCGGCCGCCCCGGACGCCGCCGGGCAGGTCATGCTCTTCGGCTCGGTCGCCGACGCCGAGTTCCCCCTCCCGGTCCACCCGGGGGACGTGATCGAGCACCGGGTGCGCATCTCCCACACGCTCACCGACTCGGTGATCTTCGAAGGTGTCAGCCGCCGCGGCCCGGACACCGTGCTGTCCGTGGCCCGGATGGTCATGGCCTTCCGGCCCGCGGACCGGCTCCGCACCCCCACCACCCCTGCCCGGCCGGAAGCCGGACGAGACAGAGAGGCGACCCCATGACCGAGGACAGGCCCGTGGCGCTGATCAGCGGCGGCTCCCGGGGCATCGGCCGGGCCGCGGTGCTCCGGCTCGCGGCGGACGGCTACGACGTCGCCTTCTGCTACCACTCGCAGGCGGAGGCGGCCGAACTGCTGGTCAAGGAGGCCGGTTCCCTGGGCGCGAACGTCGCCTGCCACCGCGTGGACGTCAGCGACCCCGACGCCGTGCGTGCCTGGGTGACCGCCGTGGAGAAGGAACTCGGGCCGGTGCAGGCCGCGGTGACCTCCGCGGGCATCACCCGGGACAAGGCGATGGTGATGATGTCCGACGACGACTGGCGCGCCGTCCTCGGCACCAATCTCGACGGAGCCTTCCACGTCTGCCGCGCGGTGGCCTTCGGCATGATGAAGCGCCGCTCCGGCAGCATCGTCAACATCTCCTCCGTCGCCGGCATCTACGGCAACGCCACGCAGACCAACTACGCGGCGTCCAAGGCCGGCATCATCGGCTTCTCCCGCTCCCTGGCCAAGGAGACCGGCCGCTACGGCATCCGCGTCAACGTCGTCGCGCCCGGCTTCGTTGACACCGACATGGTCGCCGCGGTCGCCGAGCGCGCGCGGGAGGCGGCGCTCGCCAACGTGGCCCTGGGCCGCATGGGCACCGCCGACGAGGTCGCCGAGCTCGTCGCCTTCCTCGCGGGGGACCGGGCCGGCTACATCACCGGTTCCGTCTTCCAGATCGACGGCGGGATCGCGCTGTGAACCGCAGGAAGAAGAACCCCAGGTGGTATTTCTCGCTGCGCAGCCCGTACTCATGGTTCGCCTACCGCGACCTGAAGGAGCGCTACCCCGACGTCCTGGACTCGATCGAGTGGATCCCCTACTGGGAGCCCGACGCCGAGTCCGAGCGGCTGCTGGCCGAGGGCGGCGTCACCCTGCCCGTCATGCCCATGCACCGGGCGAAGAACTTCTACATCCTGCGTGATGCCCGCCGGTGGGCCCACGCCCGCGGCTGGACGGTGACCTGGCCGGTCGACCGCGCGCCGCACTGGGAGGTCTCGCACCTGGCCTACCTGGCCGCCGAGGAGAAGGGCAGGGGACGGGAGTTCGTCGACCTGGCCTACCGGGCGCGCTGGAACGAGGGCCTGGACCTGGCCGAGCGCACCACCATCGCCAAGATCGCCGCCGAGCTGGGCATCGACCCGGCCGTCGCCGACGCCGTCGACGACCCCCGGCTGCGCGCCAGGGGCGTGGCATGCCTCATGGCCGCCTACCACGACGACGCCTTCGGGGTGCCGTACTTCGTTCACGGCCGGGAGGGCTTCTGGGGCGCCGAGCGGGTCTCGGCCTTCGTGGCGGCCGTGCGCGGCGAGGCCTGGGACGGAACCACCGACGCGCCCTTCCACGCCCCGGCGGTCAGCGCGGGAGCCCGACAGGAGACGGACGCATGACGATCACTGGCACTCCCCAGCGGCTGATCCCGCGCTGGGCACGGCCGTCCGGCGGCCCGGCCGCGTTCGCCGGGCTGTCCCGCCCCCTGCCCGTCCGGCTCGCCGCCCGGGTCCGGCTGCTGGCCCGGCGCTCCGGCACCAGCTGGGAGTCCGCCGCGCTCGCCGCGCACACGGTGGTGCTCGCCGCCCTGAGCGGCGAACAGGGCCTGACGACGGGCCGCGTGCCCGTCGCGGACCGGGAGGCGCCGGGCGGCCCCCGGCCGTGTTCCCTGTCCGTGGACGGTGCCACCTGGCGGGACCTGCTGGCGCGGGCCGGCAAGGCCGCCGCCGAGCCCGCCGAGGGCACCTTCGAGACGGTCCTCGACCTCGGCGGCGCGTACGCCGCCCCGGAGGGTTCCGCCGTCGTACTCGCCACCTCGCTGCGGACCGCACCCGGTGGCCCGCACCTGCACCTGGCGTACCGCACCGACGTGCTGGACGAGGAGGCCGCGGCCCGCGTCGCCGGGTACTACCTGACGGCGCTGGAACGAATGACACAGCGGCCCGACGACCCGTACCACGAGGGCGGGCTGCTGTCCGAGGACGAACTGCGCCACCAGCTCACCGGGCTCGCCGGGCCCGTGCGCGAGGTCCCCGACCGGCGCTTCCACGAACTGTTCGAGGAACGCGCCGCCGCCCACCCCGGCCGGACCGCGGCCGTGCACGCCGGCAGCAGCCTCACGTACGGCGAACTCAACGCCGCCGCCAACCGGATCGCGCACGCCCTGCTCGCCCGCGAGCTGGGCCCGGAGCCGGTGGTGGCCGTGGTCACCGAGCGCAATCTTCACTGGCTGACCGCGGTCGTCGGCATCCTCAAGGCCGGAGCGGCCTACCTGCCCATCGAGCCGCACGCCCCCGCCGACCGCATGGCCAGGACCCTGCTGCGCAGCGGCTGCCGCCTGGTGCTCACCGAGGCCACCGGCCGCGGCACGGTGGAGCAGGCCGCGGGGGAGCGGACGGAACTCCTCGACATCGCCGCCGCCCACCGCGAGGGGCACCCCGCAACCGACCCCCGGGTGCCCGTCGGCGCCGGTCAGCTGGCCTACCTCTACTTCACCTCGGGCTCCACTGGTGAGCCCAAGGGCGCGATGTGCGAGCACGCCGGCTTCGTCAACCACCTCTACGCCAAGATCGACGACCAGGGCATCACCGAGGGACAGGTGGTGGCGCAGACCGCTCCGCAGTCCTTCGATATCTCCCTGTGGCAGCTCCTCGCGGCGCTCGTCGTCGGCGGCCGGACGCTGATCGTCGAGCAGGAGGCCGTCCTCGACGTCGACCGCTACCTGGACACCGTCGAACAGGGCGAGGTCGCCGTCCTCCAGGCCGTCCCCTCCTACCTGGAGGTCGTCCTGGCACGACTGGAGGCCGTACCGCGCGAACTGCCCGCGCTGCGCTGCGTGTCCGTCACCGGCGAGGCCCTCAAGAAGGAACTCGCCGTGCGGTGGTTCGCACGGTTCCCCCAGGTCCCCCTGATGAATGCCTACGGGCTCACCGAGACCTGCGACGACACCAACCACGAGGTGATGACCGCTCCCCCGGCGGGCGACTCCGTGCCGCTGGGACGGCCGGTCAACAACGTGACGGTCTACGTCGTCGACGAGCACCTGCGGCCCGTGCCGCTGGGCGCGCCCGGCGAGATCGTCTTCTCGGGGGTCTGCGTCGGCCGGGGCTACGTCAACGACCCCGAACGCACCGCCGCGGCCTTCGGCTCCGACCCCCACCGTCCCGGCGCGCGGCTCTACCGCTCGGGGGACTTCGGCCGCTGGACACCCGAGGGCACGCTCGAATTCCTCGGCCGCCGCGACGCCCAGGTCAAGATCCGGGGATTCCGGATCGAGATCGGCGAGATCGAGAATCAGCTGCTGCGGCTGCCGGGCGTGCGCGACGGCGCCGTCGTCGTCGTGGAGAGCGCGGACGCGGGCCGGCACCTGGTCGCCTTCCAGGCCGGCTCGGACGAGCCCGCCGAGGCGCTGCGCGAGCGGCTCGCCCGCGTGCTCCCGGAGTACATGGTGCCGCGCCGCCTGGAGCGCCTGGAGGCACTGCCGCTCACCGGGAACGGCAAGACCGACAAGCGGGCCCTGACGGCCCTGGCCGCCGAACGGGGCGAGCCGGAGCGCCGGCGCGAGGAGCCGCGCTCCGATGCCGAGCGGCGGCTCGCCGAGGCGTGGGCCGCGGTCCTGCGGCTGCCGGCCGGCCAGCTCGGGCGCGACGACGACTTCTTCGACCGGGGCGGGACCTCGCTGTCGGCCGTGCAGCTCGTCGTCCGGATGGAGCGCGCGTTCACGCTGCGCGACGTGCACCGCCACCCCCGGCTCGCCGACCTCGCGGGGCTGCTCGACGCGGGGAGCAACAGGGTCGCGGACTCCGCCGCACCCGCCGAGACCAGTGAAACGAAGAACTGAGGAAATGACCGGACCCATGGTTGAGACGTCGACCCCGACGCGGAACACCCCGTACACGGTGCGGACGGCCGAGGGCCGCCCCGCGATCCTGGAGCCGGACCATCCGGCGCCCGCCGACCCCGCCGCCTGGGCCGCCGAGCACCGCGCCTTCCTGCGCGCCGCGGTCGCCGAGCACGGGGCCCTGCTCGTGCGCGGCCTGGGCCTGCGGGACGCGCCTGCCGTCGGGCGCGTGGCCCGGGAGCTGCTGGACGAGGTCGTCACCGAACGCGAGGGCTTCGCGGCGCGGCGGATGCTGGCCGACGGCGTGTACTCCTCGTCGGAGTGGCCCGCCGACCAGCCGATGTGCATGCACCACGAACTGAGCTACGCCCGGGAGGTCCCCGGCACGCTGCTCTTCGCCTGCCTGACGGCCCCGGCCTCGGGCGGGGTGACCGGGCTGGCCGACGCCCACGAGGTGCTCCGGGCGCTGGACCCGGCGCTGGTGGCCCGGTTCGAGCGCGAGGGCTGGCTGCTGGACCGCAACTACACCGACACCGTCGGCGTGGGACTGTCCGCGTCCTTCGGCTCCGCGGACCGCGCGGACGTCGAGGCGTACTGCGCCGACCGCGGCATCGAGGCCGTCTGGCAGGGCAACGGCGACCTGCGCACCCGCCAGCGTGCGGAGGCCGTGCTGACCCACCCGGGCACCGGCCGCCCCGGCTGGTTCAACCAGATCGCCTTCCTCAACGAGTGGACGCTCGACCCGGTCATCCGCGAGTACCTGAAGTTCGAGTTCGGGGAGGACGGGCTGCCGTTCAACTCCCGCTACGGCGGCGGCGGTGCCCTCGACGAGGACACCGTGCTGGCCATCAACGCCGTCTACGAGCAGCACACCCTGCGGGAGCCGTGGCGCCCGGGGGACCTGATGATCGTGGACAACCTGCGGATGGCGCACAGCCGGGAGCCGTACGAGGGCGAGCGCGAGATCGCCGTCGTCCTCGGCGACCCCGTGGCACGGCCCGGCCGTGCCTGACACCGTCCCGCCCACCACCCTTCGCAGCATCCCGGAATGGAGCCAACCCATGTCCCCGCAGCCTGTCGTGCCGCCGTTCGCCGTCATCACCGGCGCACAGGTGTCCGAAGTCCTCACCGGCAGCGAGAAGGAGGTCGTAGGACTGGTCGAGGAGGTGTACCGGCTGCACGGCGCCGGCGACACGGTCAACCCGCCCTCGTACTTCCTGCGCTTCCCCGACCGGCCGAGCGCCCGCATCATCGCGCTGCCCGCCGCCGTCAGTGGTGAGCGGCCCACCGACGGCCTGAAGTGGATCTCCAGCTTCCCCGAGAACGTCGCTTCCGGCATCCCGCGCGCGTCGGCCGTGCTCATCCTCAACGACTACACGACCGGCTACCCCTTCGCGTGCCTGGAGAGCTCCATCATCAGCGCGTCCCGCACCGCGGCCTCCGCGGCGCTGGCGGCCGACCGGCTCAGCCGGGGCCAGCGCCCGCGGCGTATCGGCTTCATCGGCACGGGGCTGATCGCCCGTTATATCCACGCCTACCTCGAGGCGACCGGATGGACCTTCGACGAGATCGGCATCCACGACCTGTCCGACGACCACGCCCGGGCGTTCGCCGGCTACGTCTCCGGGCGCTGCGGCGACACGCCGGTGGTCGTGCGCCCGACCGCCGAGGAACTGATCCGTGAGTGCGACCTCGTGGTCTTCGCGACCGTCGCGGCCGCCCCGCACGTGCACGACCCGTCGTGGTTCGCGGGCAACCAGCTCGTCCTGAACGTCTCGCTGCGCGACCTGGCGCCCGAGATCCTGCTGGCCTCGGCGAACATCGTCGACGACGTGGAGCACTGCCTCAAGGCGAACACCTCCCCGCACCTGGCCGAACAGCTCACCGGCAACCGGGACTTCATCGACGGCACCCTCCACGACGTCCTCGAGGGCCGCATCGAGCTGCCCGACGACCGGCCCGTCGTCTTCTCGCCGTTCGGCCTCGGCGTGCTGGACGTCGCCCTCGGCCGCTACGTGCACGACCGGCTGCAGGAGGCGGGCCGGCTCGGCGTCGTCGACGGCTTCTTCCACGAGCTCGACCGCTACGGACACACCCGCGCCTAGGCAGCGCTCCAGACGAATCGCGGTGATGAAGTGCCGGTCATATCCGACCCGCACGAGATCAATGTGGACGACCTGTTCGTCGATCTCGCGCCCACTTTCGACGTTCCGCTCTACCTCAAGTGCGAGGGGCTCAACCTCGCGGGCTCCGTCAAGCTGAAGGCCGCCCTGGAGATGGTGCGCGCCGCCGAGCGCGGCGGGCTGCTGACGCCGGGAGCGATCCTCGTCGAGTCCTCCTCCGGCAATCTCGGCATCGCCCTGAGCATGATCGCGGCCAGCCGGGGCTACGGATTCCTGTGCGTCACGGACTCCCGCTGCAACCCGGCCAGCCGCCGGCTCATGGAGTCCTTCGGCGCCCAGGTACATGTCGTCACGCGCCCCGACAAGGAGCGCGGACTGCTGGGCGCCCGCATCGACTACGTGAGCCGGCTGTGCGCGTACGACTCGCGGTACGTATGGCTCAACCAGTACACCAACGCGAACAACTGGCTGGCGCACTACCGCGGTACGGGTCCGGCCATCGCCGCCCAGTTCCCCGAACTGGACGTGCTGTTCGTGGGGGCCGGCACCACCGGCACGCTGATGGGCTGTGCGCGCTACTTCCGCGAGCGCGAGCGGCCGGTGACCGTGGTGGCGGTGGACAGCATCGGCTCGGTGACCTTCGGTGGGCCCGCGCTGCCGCGCATGATTCCCGGCCTGGGGGCGGGCGTGCGGCCGCAGTTGCTGGACTCCGGCCTGGTCGACGACGTGGTGATGGTGCCGGAGCGGGACACGATCGACACCTGTCACGCCATGGCCCGGCGCGGCTTCCTGTTCGGCGGCTCCACGGGGACCGTCGTCAGCGGCGCGCTGCGCTGGCTCGCCGGGCGGCCGCCCGGCGAGCGCCTCACGGCCGTGGCGATCGCGCCCGACATGGGGGACCGCTACCTCGACTCGGTGTACGACCCGGACTGGGTGCACCGGAACTTCGGCACCCCCCGGACCTGGGACGGTCCCCTGTCCACGGCGCTGTCACCGGCACCGGCACCGCCGCCGGCCGGGGTGGCGCGGCTGACGACGAGCCCGGGCTGACCCCGGCCGGCCCCATCGACAGGAAGGCCGTGAATTTCTGTTTTCTTCCCTGCCCGGAATCCCGGAATTCTCCATTCCTTTTATGGAAATGGCATTAATCGGACTGTGGGGTCACCTTCAAGCATCAACTGACGTTGACGATCTCCGCAGCCCGAACTAATGTCGGTCGAGCCGGTGTCCGTGGGGGGTGTCGAGCGTTTCAGTGGCGTTCGGCCCGGAAGGACCCGGCTGCCCAGGGGGGCGGCTTTCGGATCCGGCGCTTCATATTTCTTGCGGTGGAATTCAACGACCGGCCACCCAGGCACTGGATGGTTCGGTGTGCGATGGGTGGGGGCACCTGCTGCACCGCAACGGGGGAGAGTAGCCGAAATGTTGATGCTGTCCACATATTCACCATGCGAGAACACCGCTGCCCTGCGGGACGCACCCCGGCCGGGGAGCGAACGGCCCGACGGCACGGCCGACCAGATGGAGCGGGCACTGCTGTGCGCGCGGGAACTGATCGACTCGACGGTCTCGATGTACCGCCGGATGCCGGGGCGCAACCCCCTCGTGGTGAAGGCGGACGATGAGGCCGCTGTCGAGAACGTCGTCGATGTGCTCTTCGCCCGGGCCCGCCACAGCCTGAGCCTGGCCCTGCCGGGCAACGCCGGAAACGCCGCACTGGGCGCCGCTGCCCTGGCCCGGTTGCGCGGTGCCCGGCACCCCTCCGTCACCACCCGCCTGCTCTGCACCCCGCGTGGCCTGATGGCACCGACGGTCGCTCCCGTGCGCAAGCTCTCGCCCCGCCTCGAGACGCGGGTCACCGAAAGCGTGTTGCGGGAGGTCCTGATCGCCGACGGCCGGACCGCCCTGATCCGGTCCCATCGGGGCCCGGCCGACGACCACGTGGTCATCGTCGAGGACCCCGCCGCCGCTCGTGCCCTGGACCTGCTCTTCGCCGGAGTCTGGAGCGGTGCTCTGCACCCGGTGGACCACGCCTGGATGAACGAGCGGCTGAATTCGGACGTGACGCGGCGCATCCTTGAACACCTGCGCGACGGCAGCACCGACGGCGTGGCCGCCCGCGAGGTCCAGGTGTCCCTGCGCACCTATCGCCGCCGCGTGGCCGAGATCATGCGGGAACTGGGCGCCAATTCGCGGTTTCAGGCCGGAGTGCGCGCCGTGGAGCTGGGACTGCTGTCAGCCGGTGGCTGAGCCCCGGAACGGCGTGACGCGTGCGTTTTCTTTACCTGTTCTTGAAAAGATCACGGGGGTGAGTACTGTGCTGCGATCGGCACCGGCTGGTCCGGAGCCCGGAGCCGGAGACACCGGTGGGGAATGCAGACCCATCGGCGAGACGGACGAGGAATTCGAGAGACAACTCCTCGAGATCGGTGCCCTCATCGAGTCCACCGTCGGCAAACACCGCGGCCGTATGCGCGGCGATTCACTCGTCAGGATGGTCGATGCGGGGGAGGAGACCCTCTCCCTGGGCCGCGGACTGATCCGGCGGGTGGTGGAGAGCGTCGACGTGGTCCTCGCCTCCGAGGCCGACCATGCGACGGCGGTGCTCGACGCCCTGACGGAGTTGTTCACCCGGCGCGAGGACGCCGTCAGGGTACGGCTGCTGTGTGCTCCGGCCTCGGCCGACTGGGAGTTCGTGCGCAGGTACGCGATCGAGCGGCGCTGGGCCGCGGTCCGGATCGCACGGATCCCCCTGCTCTCGGCCGTCATCGTCGACGGCTGCGAGGCCCTGGTGTGCGCGGACTCGGCCGTGGGGCGGCGCGCCTCCCTCATCCGTGCCGCTGATGTCACTCAATCACTGCTCACCCTCTTCGACGGCGTCTGGCGTAATTCCGTGGACGTGGCGGTGCCGATCGAATTCGGTGACCGCACTCGTACGGAAACCGCCCGCCGCATTCTCGAACAGCTCTACGCGGGCGCCACCGATGAAGTGTCCGCGCGTGAACTGTCGATGTCGGTCCGCACCTATCGCCGGTACGTCGCGGAAATCATGACCGTGGTGGGGGCGTCCTCACGATTTCAGGCAGGCGTGCGGGCCGCGGAACTCGGCCTGCTTCCCAATATTTCGCAGCGTCATGGGCCCTGAGCGAAGCGGACATCAGAAAATTCGTACCACTGGCAGGTTCCTGTAACGCTCGTTGTCGCCGTCCCGGCGCCACGGTTAGACAGGAACATCGGAAATTCAGGCGCCGCGAGGGTCGCGGACGGTTGATTTACCCCTGACGCGAGGTGCTCAGAGGATGACGGTCGGCATCGACAGCAGATGGTTCCGCAGGTACGGGGCGGCCGCCGGGCTGCGCAGGCGGCTGCTGGTCCTGCCGCACGCGGGCGGGTCGGCGAGCTTCTTCCACGCCTGGGGCTCCGCCTTCAGCAGTGACACCGAGGTCCTGGTCGCGCGCTACCCCGGGCGCCAGGACCGGCTGGACGAGTCGGGCGCCGGCAGCATGGAAGCGCTCGCGGACGAGGTCACCGCGGCCCTGCTGCCCTTCCTCGACGTACCGCTGGAGATCTTCGGCCACAGCATGGGCGCGTCCCTGGGCTACGAGCTCGCGCTCCGGCTGGAGAGCCGGCACCTGGTGGTCCCCCGGGCGCTCCATGTCTCCAGCCGCAAGGCGCCCCACCGGCTCACCCCCCGGCCGCTGCACCTGGCGGGCGACGACGCGCTGATCGCCGAGGTGCGCAGGCTCGGCGGTACCGACAGCGCGCTCCTGGACGACCCGGACCTCCGGGAGCTGGTGCTCCCCGCGCTCCGCGCCGACTTCACCATCGTCGGCACGTACGGCCCGCGCCGCCCGGTTCCGGTCGGCTGCCCGGTCCACGCGTACGTGGGCGACACGGACCCCGCGATCACCGAGGACGACATGGCGGCCTGGTCCGACGTCGCTCCCCGGGGCTTCACGCTCCGCGTGCTGCCCGGCGGCCACTTCTACCTGGTGGAGCAGCGCGACGAACTGATCCGCGCGCTCTCCCGGCCGCCGGCGGGCACCCGATGAGCACCGCTGCGTCCCTGCGGCCCCGCTACGAGAGCGGCGTCGGCGTACTCGACAAGGCGTCCCTCCTGCTGGGCGTGCTGGAGGACGGTCCCGCCTCGTCGGCCCGGATCGTCGCGGCCAGCGGCCTGTCCCGGCCCACGGTGTACCGGCTGGCGATGGCCCTGGAGCGGCTGCGCCTGGTCACCCGTGACAGCCGGGGCCGCTACATGCTCGGGCCGCGACTGGGCGAGATGGCGGTCGAGGTGCGGGGCGACCGCATGGTGGAGTCGGCCGGCCCGGTGCTCAGCGCCCTGCGCGACCGGACCCGCGCCGACGCCCGGCTCCACCGGCGCCGCGGTGATCTCCAGGTGTGCGTGGCCACGGCCGAGAAGCCCGCGGGCCCCGGCGAGAGGGTGCCGGTCGGCGCGGCCTTCCCGATGACGTCCGGGGCCGTGGCCCAGGTGCTGCTCGCCTGGGAGGAGCCGGACCGGCTGTACGAGGGGCTGCGCCGGGCCCGGTTCACCGCGGACACCCTCTCCGCCGTGCGCCGCCGCGGCTGGGCGCAGAGCGTGGGCGAGCGGGATTCGGGCATCGCCACCGTGACCGCCCCCGTGCGGGGCCGCGACGGCAGGGTGGTCGCCGCCCTGTCGGTCTCCGGACCGGTGATCCGGCTCGGCCGGCAGCCGGGCCAGGCCTACGCGCACCCGGTGATCGAGGCGGCACTCCGGCTCGGCGACCTGTCGGGCTGTTGACATCCGGGCGCCGCCGGCCGTCCGGCGACGGCGCCCACCAGTACAGGACCGGGGCCGTCGGGCCCCGGCCGCGGGGAGGCATAACGTGTCGTCGACGCGAACCGGATTCGGCGGCGCCCAGCTGCTCGACTGGCTCGGGGCCGGTGATCCCGGGCTCGAGGCCCGGCTCCGCCGCCGGGCCGCGGAGGCGGAACGGCGCCTCCAGGCATGCGCCGCGACGGCGCACGACGCCTTCACGGCCGAGGTGGTCGGCTACCTGGTCGCGGCCGGCGGCAAGCGCCTGCGCCCCGTACTGGCGCTGCTGGGCGCCGAGTTCGGCGACCCGGCGACCGGGCGGGCCGAGGACGCGGCGGTGATCGTCGAGCTGGTCCACGTCGCCTCGCTCTACCACGACGACGTGATGGACCAGGCACCCACCCGGCACGGGGTGAGCAGCGTCAACCACCGCTGGGGCAACGGGCTCGCGGTGTACGCCGGCGACTGGCTGCTGGCCAAGGCCGCGCAGCTCGCCGCCGACCTCGGCCAGGCGGCGGCCGTCATGAACGCCCAGGCCGCCAACCGGCTCGTCGACGGCCAGATACGCGAACTGGCCGGGCCCGCCCCGGGCGAGGACCCGCTCGACCACTACTTCGCCGTGATATCGGGCAAGTCGGCGGCCCTGATCTCCATGGCCCTGTGCATGGGCGCGGTACAGGCGGACGCCGGGGAACCGGTCGTCGCCGCCCTCGCGGAGTACGGGGAACAGCTGGGCGTCGCCTTCCAGATCTCCGACGACCTGCTGGACATCACCTCGCCCACCGCGCTCCTGGGCAAGGAGCAGGGCAAGGACCTCGCGGTGGGCGTGGCCTCGCTGCCGGTCCTGCTCGCCCTGGGCGACGAGCGCCCGCACGGTCGTGAGCTGCGCCGCCTGCTCGTGGACGGCGGCACCCCGGACACCGCGGCGCGCGGCCGTGCGCTGGAACTGCTCGCCGCGTCCCCCGCGATGACCGAGGCCCGGGCCCTGATGGACGAGCGCCTCGCCCGCGCCCGGCAGGCCCTCGAGTCCCTCTCCGAGCAGCCCGCGCTCAAGGTGCTCGACGCACTCTGCGACTTCGTGGCCCTGCGCACGGCCTGATTCCGGACCCGCAGCGCACGGCCGGCCGCGGGCCCCGCGGCCGGCCCTCCCCGGCGTCTTCGCTCGCCCGGCCACGGGGCGGCCGTAGCCATCGGGGAGGGCGTTCCTCAGCCGCAGCCGCCCGCGTGCCCTCCGTCCAGGCTCGCGGCCATCGCCGCCGTCTCGGCCTCCAGCGCGTCGAGCGTCCCGCTGTGCACCGCCTCGATGAAGGCGGCCAGCAGATTAGCCCACCGGACTCCGTCGTCACCCGCCAGCGCGGCCCGGTGCGGCTCCAGCACCGGCTCGCCGACGGCCTCCGCGAACACCCCCGGATCCGTGAGATCCCGGCCGTCCCACTGCGCCATGCGGCTCAGCCCGCCCTGTTCCAGCCAGGCGACGTAGTCGCGCTCCATCTTCGCGAGTACATCCGTGTGGGTATTGCTGTCGATCACGGTAGTCCTCTGTATCTGCTCGACGCCGGATTCGGGTACGGGAAGCGGAACTCAGCAGCCGACCAGCCGGTCGAAGCGCGCGAAGTTGAAGGGCAGGGAACTGGTCCGCTTCTCGCCGGGCTGCAGTACGTAGCACGTCTCGTCGATGCGGTTCACGTACCTCACCTGCACGCGCTGTACGGTGCTGCAGTTGTTGGTGACGTCCACCCAGATGGTGCCCGCGGCCCATTGCTTGGCCGTGACACAGCCGGGAACAGATCCACCGGACGCTGTGCCGGTCGCGGCGGCCGCCACCCCCTGAGCGGACACCACGAGAGCCATCCCGGCGGCGGCGGAAGCCACGGCGGTCAGAAATCCACGCATACCGTTTCCCCATTCTTTCTCGCACGACAATTCCCTCCGGCGGCCGTCCCCGGCTGCCGGACAGCTTCATTGAATCCATTCACGATCCGGCCGCCATCCGGAACAAGGGAAGCTGACATCTTCCTGCACCGGATTTCCGAGGGGCGAGACCCCACCGTCCCGCGACCCCGCCTCCGGCCGCATGATGCCGCCGGCACCGCGCCGCCTCGGCTTCTGCGGTACGCGAAACGACGCCGGCCCTCCGCGACAGTGTCGCGGAGGGCCGGCGTTCGGTTGTCAGCGCGGGACCGTGGTCACACGCCGGCGGATTCCACAGTGTGCTGGGGCTCCTGTGCGAGAGGCCGGCCGGATGCGGACCCGGCGGATCCACCGCCGCGGTTGGGCCACCAGGCCTTGTCGCCGAGCAGCGCGGTCACCGTCGGCACCAGCAGCAGAGCCATGATGAACGCGGTCAGCAGGATGCCGAACGCGACAGCGAATCCCATCTGCTGGAGCATGGAGTTGTCGGCCAGCACCAGGACGCCGAAGGTGCCCGCCAGGATGACGGCCGCGGAGCCGATCGTCGGCGCCGAGTGGGTGACCGCGAGCCGCGCCGCCTCGGCCGGGGACTTGCCTCGGCCGACCTCTTCGCGCAGGCGCGCCACCATGAGGATGTTGTAGTCGGTGCCGATCGCGACCACGAACAGGTACACGATGATCGGCAGCATGAAGAGCAGGCCGCGCTCGCCCTTGATGTCCTGGAAGAGCCACACGGTCGAACCGAGGGTCGCGGTGAAGCCCAGGCTGACCGCGATCATCAGGTACACCGGCGCGACCACGCTGCGCAGCAGCAGGCCAAGGATGATCATGATGGCGAGTCCGGCGACAGGGAAGACCAGCTTGTAGTCGTGGTTCACCGCGTCCTCGATGTCGGCGAGTACCGCGGTCGTGCCACCCACCAGAGCCCTCGTGCCCTCGGGCGCGCTCTTGTGCACGGTGTCGCGGAGCGTGCCGGAGACCAGCTCGATGGCCTTCTCCGACGCCGGCCGGTACTTGAGCACCATGTTGTACTGGGCGACGTCACCGCTGGGGTTCAGCTTCGCCGGGGAGACGTCGCCGACGCCCTCGGCCTTGGAGATCGCCTGCTGGAAGGTGTCCAGGGCGGCCTTGTCGAGCTTCCCGCCGTCCTTGGACTGGATGTACACCAGGCTGGGGTCCGACTCGCCGGCGGAGAAGCTCTTCTGCATGTCCGCCATCGTCTGCACGGACTCCAGGTTCTTGGGCAGCGAGCTCTCGGAGTCGAACTCGGACTTGAAGCCGAGGGTGCCCAGCGCGAGGACGACGAGCACACCGCCGGAGACGGCGGCGACCAGGGCGGGACGCCGCGAGACCATGTTGCCCACACCGTTGGCCAGCCGGTTCTTCGGAGTCCGCTGCCACGCCTTGGACGGCCAGAAGGCCTTGGTGCCCAGCAGGGAGAAGACCGCGGGTACCAGGGTGAGTGCGGCGACGAGCGTCACGCCGACGGATATCGCCAGCGACGGTCCCATGGCGCGCATGCTGCCCATGGTGGACAGCACCAGGGCGAGGAAGGCGACGATCACCGCACCGGCGGCGGAAGCGATGGTCTCGCCGACCCGGGAGACGGCGTCGATCAGCGCCTGCTTCGGCTCCTGGCCGGTCCTCAGGTGCTCCCGGTAGCGGAACAGCAGGAAGAGTATGTAGTCGGTGCCGACACCGAACAGCACCACGATGAGGATCGCTGAGACGCTACTGTCGGCCTCCAGGCCGAAGACGCTACTCGCGGTCGCGATGAGGCCCTGGGCCATGACGAACATCAAAATGATCATCAGCACCGGCAGCAGGGCGATGAGCGGGCTGCGGAAGATGGCGCCGAGCAGCACGATAATCAGGAGCACGGTGGCCATCATGATCATGGCGTCTGTGTCGCCCCCCGACTCCTTGGCGTCCACGCTCGTAGCCGCCGGACCGGTGACGCCCATCTTCAGCGAGCTGCCCTGGAGCAGCTCCTTGCCGTCCGTGCGCAGCTTCTTGACCGACTCGAGGGTGGCTTCCTCCCCAGGGTCCTTCTTCGTGGAGAAGACGCTCGCCAGCGCCATTCTGCCGTCCTTGGAGACCGCCTCGGGAGAGGTCACCACGTTTCTGAAGTTCTCGTACTTCTTGGCCTCGAGCCCTTCGGTCGCCTTGACGACGACGGCCCGGTCGGCATCGGTCAGCTTCTCGCCGTCGGTCCGCTGATAGACGACGATGGCCGCCGCGCTCTCCTGCTGCGGGAAGGCGCTCTCTTGGAGCTTGCCCACCTGAACCGACTCATAGTGGGATGGGAGGAAGTCGGCCTGATCAGTACTCGATTTCAGTTCCGGGGCCAGTCCGGCCAGGGCGACCGCCGCGACAATCCAGGCCACGATGGTCAGCCATGGCCGGTTGACGGAGAACCGTCCTATCCGTCCGAACATGACGCTCCTTTACGAAAGTTATTTCTGCTGCCGGCTCCAACTGCTCGGGAGGACGGCATCCGTTTTCAGTGTCCGTTCGCCGGACAGCACCCATGGCAGGTTAGGAGCGGATGCTCAGCCGTACCATGTGGTCCCGCGGAAATCGTCCCGTGAGCTGACCTGCCCTCCGCCGTGCGGTGGAGGGCGGTATCCGCCTGGAAGGTGGCGGAGGGCAATGTGCATCCGGATCGAAAACCGCGTGTCAAGTTTCGGTCATGCCGCTGAGCGCTTGGTGCGAAGCAGCTCCCCATGGCAGGTTGTTGACAGCCTTTTCGGAACTACTGGTGCTGTCCGTGTGTCTTTGTTTTCCCTGTGTCCTCTTGTGGACATGCCTGCGAGGGCTCATATCCATAAGAGGAAAGGGGTCGTTGCGACCGGGCGATGTCTGGGCGGCGCCGACGGCACTCCCGGGGCGCGCCTCCGGGCCGGCCGCCGGGAAGCACTTCCGGGCGGGGCGGCCGGGCACCCGCCAGGGGTCCCTTGCGGCGAGGGCGGCGAACGGCGTCGCATCGTCCGGAGGTTCCGCCCGGCACCTGACACCTTTTGCCGACGCCGTCGACGAAGGCGCGTCAGTGGTGGTGGCCGTGCCGGCCGAGGGTCTCCACGGGGGTCGCGCCGGGGCGGGTCCACTGCGGCACGGGCCGGCTGGTCGGGCCCCAGGTGGCGACGCCGTCGGCGTCCGCGCGCCAGTACCAGCAGGCCTGGCCGCCCTCGGACGGGTGCCCCTCGCGGACATCGCCGATCACGGGCCAGCCCTCGGGGTTGTCCTCCCACGCCTCGCCGCGGCCGTAGGGCGTCATGTCGAGCAGGCCGAGGGACCCGTTGACCGGCTCGTTGCCACGGCCCGTCGTGGCGTAGGTGAGGAACACGCGGTCGCCGTCGCGCAGGAAGCAGACGATGTGCCCCATTTCTCCGCCGACCGGCGCCTCCAGGCCCCGCACCGAGTACCAGGGCTGGGTGTAACCCATGAACTCGACGTAGGGAGCCACCTCGTCCCACGGGCCCGAGGTCAGGACGGCGAACGAGACGCCCCGGGCGTTGAGGTAGACGGCATCCTTCACGTGCCAGGCCGTAGTGGTGCAGCCCTCGCACTGCCCCTGATGCGGCGCGCCGTCGTACCACATGTGCTGGTAGACCACGAGCTCGTCGCGCCCCTGGAACAGGTCGAGGAACGGGACCGGCCCGTCAACGCCGGTGACCTCGACCGCGCCGTCGAGCTCGACCATCGGCAGCCGCCGCCGGGCCGCGGCGATCGCGTCGCCCTCACGGGTGTGCGCCTTCTCGCGGACCAGCAGCTCCTCGCGCGCCGCCTGCCAGGTGGCCAGGTCGACGACTGGCGGCTTGCCGGGGAGGTTGCTGCTCGCGTTGCCGGGCGTGGCCGTCATGGTGTCCTCCGTGGTGTCTCGTGCCGGGCAGCGTCGTACGACGCCCTACGACGCTCACCGGACCAGACTCGGCACCCGGGTGGAACTCATCACGGCAGGGGGCGCCCTCGGCCGAGCCTGCCACACGTCGGGCTGACAAGTTCACAGACGCGCTCTGCGAGGTCGCCCTCTGAGTCGGGAGAACGCGGCGACGGGGCTACAGGGCAGGCTCACCCAGGCCGCAGCCGTTAAGGATCGAGCGTCCCAACTGCCGCCGTTCCGCAACCGGCTGTTTCACGGAACCGCGGTCAGAGCCCTGAACCCGGACCGCAAGACGGTCCGGCGCTTCCGCGTCACCGACCTCGGCGAGCTCCTGGCCTCGGCCCACCACCGGCGCCCGAGGAACGTGCCGGAGCCGTTCAAGCCGGCTCCGCGCGTTCTTCGCCCCCCTCTACTACGCGGGTCTGCGCCCGGAGGAAGCCGTCGCCCCGCGCGTCGAGGCCGCCGCGCGGCCCGAGACCGGCTGGGGCGAGTTCCTCGTCTACGCCGTCGAGCCCGAAGCCGGCAGCGCCTGGACGGACGACGGTGCCGTCCGCGAGACCCGCGACCTCACGGGCCTCGTGCCCCTGACCAGCAAAAACGCCCCTCCCAACGGGAGGGGCGTGCAATCTGGAGCGAGCGCCCCCGGCAGGACTCGAACCTGCGGCCAAGCGCTTAGAAGGCGCCTGCTCTATCCACTGAGCTACGGGGGCCGGTGTGTGCGGCGGTCGCGGACGGCTGAAGCCCCGGGCTCGGTGGTGCCGTGACCTTGCCGGGGACAAGGATAGGGCTCCGCGTACCTCGTCCCGGTTGCTTCACCTCCGTGACACGATGTGGAGGTTCGGTGAAGCGGTCCTGATAATCGCAGGCAGGTGCGATTTTCGCATCGTTTTTGACGCATCAGTCAGCGGGTGTTGTGCACTCGTTATGCCTGGGCCTCTTGCGCCACGCCTCGCGCGCCAGGGGCTATACGCTTCAAAAACGCCCCAGAACCGGGCATTCTACACGTGTGGCGACCTTGGACGTACGGCCCCGACTGCTTGACGCGCTGTCCGCACTGCGTGACCGCGTGGACGCCGCACGCTTCCCGCTCCCCCTTCCCGGCGCCGCCCGCGCCCGCCGAAACCGGGCCGAGCTCCTGGCGCAGCTCGACGACTACTTGGTGCCCCGGTTGTGCGCCCCCGAAGCGCCGTTGCTGGCGGTTGTCGGCGGGTCCACCGGAGCCGGGAAGTCCACTCTGGTCAACTCGCTGGTGGGGCGTCGGGTCACGGAGGCGGGGGTGTTGCGGCCGACAACCCGCATGCCAGTTCTGGTGTGCCATCCGGATGATCATCACTGGTTCGCCGGGGACCGGGTGCTGCCGAAGCTGCAGCGCGTCTGGGTGCCGAACCAGGAGGCCGCCGCGGCGGCGTACGAGGCGGAGGCGATGGACGACGGAGTGGTCGAGGGCAGGGAGGAGGTGGCGGAGGACGAGCCGCTCGCCCTGCGGGTGGAGACCGACCGCGCCCTGCCGCGCGGCCTGGCCCTGCTCGACGCGCCCGACATCGACTCCCTCGTCGCCCGCAACCGCGAACTCGCCGCCGCCCTGATCTGCGCCGCCGACATCTGGGTGCTCGTCACCACCGCCACCCGGTACGCCGACGCGGTGCCCTGGCACCTGCTGCGCACGGCCAAGGAGTACGACGTCACGCTCGTCACCGTACTGGACCGGGTGCCGCACCAGGTGGCGGTGGAGGTGTCCCGGCAGTACGACGCGCTGCTGGAGAACGCGGGCCTGGGCGACGTGCCCCGCTTCACCATCCCCGAGCTGCCCGAGTCCGCGGGCGGCAGCGGACTGCTGCCCTCCACCGCCGTCGCGGGGCTGCGCGCCTGGCTCACCCAGCAGGCGGAGGACCCGGCCGCCAGGACCGTGGCGACCGCCCGTACCGCACGCGGGGTGCTCTCCTCGCTCGGGTCCCGGCTACCGGGGCTCGCCGGCGCCTCGGCCGTACAGCACGCGGCGGCCGTACGGCTGCAGCAGCGCGTGGAGGACGCGTACGGGCGCGCGGTCGAGCGCGTGCGCCGGGAGATCGCGGCGGGGGAGGCGCTCGCCGGGGACGCCCTCACGCACTGGCGCGGATACCCCCGCGACAGCACCCCGGACGAGCTGCTCACCGCGCTCACCGGTTCCGTGGTCGCCTTGCTGAGCTGCGCCGCGGACGCCGCCGACGAGGAGATCGCCGCGGCCTGCGGTGGCGACCCGGCGGCCGAGGAGGCGCTGGCGCCGAGCGACCCGGACGGCGCGCGGGCCCGGATCGGCGTGGCCGTACGGCGCTGGCGGCGCTGCCTGGAGGAGATCGCGGAGGAGGAGGTGCGCGCGGCGGAGCGCGACCGCGGCCCCGAGAGCGAGCGGACCGCCGCGCTGCTCGGGGCGGCGCTGCTGGGCGGCCGCCGGGCGGCCAAGGCGGGGTCCGGGCTGGCGGAGACGTTCGGCGCGCAGGGCGCGCTGCGGCTGCGGGACCGCGGCGGGCAGCTGCTGGCCGACTGTATCGAACAGGTTCTCGACGCCGAGCGGGACCGCAGGGCGGCCCCCCTGGAGGCCCTGGAGATGACCCCCGACCACCAGGTCGAGCTCATCGCGGCGCTGTCCGTACTGCAGAAGGAGTGGTGAAGGCCGTGCCGTCAGCTGACGAAGTGAACCGCTTCTGGAACGACGGCCTGATCGCGCGCCGCGGCCGGCCGGAACGTTCCTCGCGTGAGGCCGCGCACCTGGAACGCCCGGCCGCGGCCCAGCCGGCCCCCGCCGTGCCCCGGGTCGCGATGTCGCCCTCGCCGGCGGGCCTGGTCCTGCGGCCCCGGCTCGACGCGCTGCGCGAGCTGGTCGGGCTGTCGCGGGCGCGGCTGGACCGGTGCACGCTCGCCGAGGCGGGGCGCGTACTGGAGGAGGCGGCGGCCCGGCACCGGTACGCGCTGGACATGACGGTGGTGGCCATCGCCGGGGCCACGGGCAGCGGCAAGTCGACGCTGTTCAACGCCCTCGCGCGGGCGCAGCTGTCGGAGGCCGGGGTGCGGCGGCCGACCACCGCGATGCCGATCTCCTGCGCGTGGACCGACCGCGCGGACGGACTGCTCGACCGGCTGGGCATCCCCGCCCGGGGGCGCCGGCAGCCGGTACGACCGTATGACCCGGCGCTGAACGGCCTCGTCCTGCTCGACCTGCCCGACCACGACTCGGCCGCGGACGGGCACCGGGAACAGGTGGACCGGCTGCTGGGGCTGGTGGACGCGGTGATCTGGGTGGTGGACCCGGAGAAGTACGCGGACGCGGTGCTGCACGAACGCTATCTGCGGCCGCTGGCCGGGTACGCGGAGGTGACGTTCGTCGTCCTCAACCAGGTGGACCGGCTCTCGGAGGACGCGGCGGACCAGGTGCTGGACGATCTGCGACGGCTGCTGGACGAGGACGGGCTGGCGCTCGGCGAGCACGGTGAGCCGGGAGCCGCGGTGCTGGCGCTGTCCGCGCTGACGGGAGCGGGCATCGGCGAACTGCGCGAGTCCCTCGGGATGTTCGTGGCCCGCCGGAACGCGGCGGAGCTGCGGCTGACGGCCGACGTGGACGGCGTCTCGGCACGGCTGCGGCCGGCCTACGTGGCGGACGGGCGGCCGGGGCTGACGGAACGGGCACGCCAGGAGTTCGAGGACCGGCTGGCCGAGGCGGTGGGCGCCCAGGCCGCGGGGCTGGCGGCGGAACGGGCGTGGCGCCGGGACGCCGAGCGGGCGTGCGGCACGTCGTGGACGCGGCTGCGGTGCTGGACCGAGCGCGGCCGGGGGCGCCTCTCCGGGGACCTGGAGTCCGACGGGGGCGCACCGCGCGGCGCGGGCGCCGACACCACCGGCCCCCTCACGCCGTCGCGGCGCCGCACGGCGTCCCGGCCGCTGGTCGAACAGGCCGTACGGGCCCTGGCCTACGAGGCCTCCGCCGGGCTGCCCGGCCCCTGGGCCCAGGCCGTCCGCGAGGCGGCCGGCCGCGGCGCGGAGGGCCTCGCGGAGGCGCTGGACGAGGTGGCCGCCGTCGCCACCACGGCCGCGGTGACGGGCACGAGGCGCGCGGGCATCGGCCTGCCCGGCGGGCCGCGTACGGGCGTGGGCTGCGCCGACGGCGGCCGTACGGGCGTATGGCCCACGGGCGTCGGGCGGATGGTCACGGGGCGCACGGGCGCCGGGCGTACGCGCCAGGGCGCGGCGGGCCGCGCGGTACGTCCTCGCTGGTGGGCGGCGGTCGCGGCCGGACAGGGCGTGCTGTCGGCGCTGCAACTTCTGGGTGCGGTGTGGCTGATGGGCCTGTTCAGGGGCGAGTTCGGCGGGGCGTGGTGGGTGCCGGGGGCGATGCTGGCGGGTGGCGCCCTGGGCGGCCCGGTGCTGGCATGGTGCGGCCGGCTGGCGGCGCGGGGCCCGGCGCGCGGGTACGGGCTGGAGACGGAGCGCCGGCTGCGGGGCGCGGCCGCGGGGTGCGGGCGGGCGCGGGTGCTGGAGCCGGTGGCGGCCGAGCTGCTGCGCTACCGGGAGGTGCGCGCGCAGTTCGTGATCGCGGCGGGGGAGGCGTAGCGGGGCGCCGGGGGCTTCTGCGGCGGCGAGTGGTCTTCTGCGTCGGCGAGCGGCCTTCCGCGGCAGCGAGTCGTCTTCTGCGGCGGCGAGCGGTCTTCCGCGGCAGACCGCGGAATCCTGAGGCAGAGGAGAGCGGCCGGGGGCGGCGGGACCCGTGTGGGTGACGAAGTTGTCCCCAAACGACGGGCCGTCCACAGGCCCCAGCGAGTCCCGGCGATCGGCGCCACCATGAACGTCATCAGCCGACGGGGGAGGCGTTCCGAATGAACGAGACACTGGTGACAGTCGTGGGCAACGTGGCCACGCAGCCCGATTTCAGGGAGGCGGCGAACGGGGCGGCCGTCTCGCGGTTCCGGCTCGCGGCGACGGCGCGCCGCTGGGACCGGCAGCGGGAGGAATGGACGGATGCGTACACGAGCTTTTACACCGTGTGGGCATGGAGGGCACTGGCGGGGAATGTGGTCGGCTCGGTGACGGTGGGTGAACCGGTCATCGTGCAAGGACGGTTGAGAATTCAGGAACAGGAGCGCGACGGAAAGCGCTGGCTGTCGGCGGACATTGACGCCGTGTCGGTCGGGCACGATCTCGCGCGGGGCACTTCGGCGTTTCGCCGGGTGTCGCCTGCCAGGCCGCTGCCGGTCGAACCGGTACGCATGGCGGGTGCGGAGCCGGCCCCCGCCTGGGGCCGGATGCCGCTCCAGGCCTCGCCCCAGGCGCCGCCCCGAGCCCCGTACGGGACGCCGGATCCGGCAGCCCCGGCGCACCTTCCGGCGGTGGCGGCCGAGGTGGTGGCGGAGATGGCGGCGGCGGCCGGGGCGGCGGGCGGGGCCCAGGCCGGGGCTGTGCCGGTAACCGCCCCATGAGATGGGGCATTTGTCCTGGAGATTTATCGATATATGCGGGACCGGATACGGCCTGTGCGATAACGATTCCGATTCGGATCGGTTGTGCGCAGGCATCCGTGGGCATCGTGTTGCGCCCGCTCCCTAAGATCCCGTCCATAGCAACGGGGGCTCGTGAGTTTTGAGTTGCCCGGTGGGGCGCGCCCGGAACGGTCTGCATCTGACCTTCGCGCGAGCGCGCCTGCCCGAAAGGAAATCCATGAACTCTGTAAAGAGGCGGGGCGCGCTCCGTCTTGCGTCGTCGATTCTGGCGTCCGGTCTGGCCGTCGGCGGCACGGTCACCCTGGCAGGCCCCGCGGCCGCGGACGACGCGCCGCAGAACCAGGGCGGCGTGAGCGCCACGCTCGGCCGCATAACCGCCGGCGGCGGGGCCGAGGTGCAGGACCGGCGCAAGACCGGCAACGTCATGGCGGGCCTGTTCGAGATGAAGGTCGACGGCGGCGGCACGCTTCAGACGTACTGCATAGACATCCTCACCAACACCGTCGACGGCGCGAAGTACAAGGAGACCGGCTGGGACGAGTCGTCCCTGCACAACAACGCCGGCGCGGGCAAGATCCGCTGGATCCTCCAGCACTCCTACCCACAGGTCAACGACCTCGCCGCGCTCGCCAAGGCGGCCGGTGCGGACAAGCTGGACGCGAACACCGCGGCCACCGGCACGCAGGTCGCCATCTGGCGCTACTCCGACCACGTCAAGGTCGACGCCAAGAGCCCCGCCGCCGAGAAGCTCGCCGACTACCTCACCAAGAGCGCCGAGAACGTCGAGGAGCCCAAGGCCTCCCTCTCGCTCACCCCGCCGGCCGTCTCCGGCAAGTCGGGTCAGCGCATCGGCCCGGTCACCGTGCGCACCAACGCGGGCAGCGTCGCCGTCGCGCCCACCGCCGACGCCGCCGCCAAGAAGGTGAAGGTCGTCGACAAGGCCGGCAAGCCGGTCACCTCCACGGTCAACGGCGGCGAGCTCTTCTTCGACGTCCCGGCCGGCATCCCCGACGGCACGGCCGCGCTCAAGGCCACGGCCGCCACCAAGGTCCCGGTCGGCCGCGCCTTCATCGGCGACCACACCAGGACCCAGACGATGATCCTGGCCGGCTCCAGCGAGAGCACCGTCTCCGCAACCGCCACCGCGAACTGGGCCACGAAGGGCGCCATACCGGCCCTGACCGCCAAGAAGAGCTGCGAGAAGGGCGGCGTGGAGGTCACCGCCGACAACAAGGGCGACCAGCCGTTCACCTTCGAGCTCGAGGGCAAGAAGCACACCGTCAAGCCCGGCGGCTCCGAGACCACCCTCGTGAAGGTCGGCGAGGACCAGGCCTACAAGATCACCATCACCGGGCCGAACGGCTTCTCCAAGACGTTCTCCGGCATCCTCGACTGCAAGACCGCCGAGACCGGCACCACCACCGGCGGCGGCACCACGGGCGGCACCACCACGGGCGGCTCCGGCACCCCCTCCGCCTCCCCCGGCGCGCCGACCGGCGGCAGCGCCGGCTCCACCGGCTCCACCACCGGCGGTGACCTCGCCAACACGGGCAGCAGCAGCGCCACGCCCGTCATCGCCGGTGTCGCGATAGCCCTGGTCGTGGTCGGCGGCGGAGCCGTCTTCCTCCTCCGCCGCAAGAAGACCGCGGGGCAGTAGGGCCCGGCCCTGCCGAACCCCGGCGTACGGCGGTCCGCGTCCGGCCGGTGACCGGACTCGTCCCCCGGTCACCGGCCCGTCGGCCGTAACGCGTTTCCGCCAAGGGCTTCCGGTACGGCAAGATGGGGTGTATCTGCCCTCACGCGGCGGAGCCGCACATTGGCCCTTCTCGATTGCCGGACGGTTTCTCTTGGCTGAGTACATCTACACCATGCGCAAGACGCGCAAGGCGCACGGCGACAAGGTCATCCTCGATGATGTGACGCTGAGCTTCCTGCCCGGTGCGAAGATCGGTGTGGTCGGCCCCAACGGTGCCGGTAAGTCCACCGTCCTCAAGATCATGGCCGGTCTGGAGCAGCCGTCCAACGGCGACGCGTTCATTTCGCCCGGCTACAGCGTCGGCATCCTGATGCAGGAGCCGAAGCTGGACGAGTCCAAGACCGTCCTGGAGAACGTCGAGGACGGCGTCGCGGAGATCAAGGGCAAGCTCAACCGCTTCAACGAGATCGCCGAGCTGATGGCGACCGACTACTCCGACGCGCTGCTCGAGGAGATGGGCAAGCTCCAGGAGGACCTCGACCACGCCAACGCCTGGGACCTCGACGCGCAGCTCGAGCAGGCCATGGACGCGCTGGGCTGCCCGCCCGCCGACTGGCCGGTCGGCAACCTCTCCGGTGGTGAGAAGCGCCGCGTCGCGCTCTGCCGCCTGCTGCTGGAGGCCCCCGACCTGCTGCTCCTCGACGAGCCCACCAACCACCTCGACGCCGAGTCCGTGAACTGGCTGGAGCAGCACCTCGCCAAGTACGCGGGCACCGTCGTGGCGATCACCCACGACCGGTACTTCCTCGACAACGTCGCCGAGTGGATCCTCGAGCTCGACCGCGGCCGCGCCATCCCCTACGAGGGCAACTACTCCACGTACCTGGAGAACAAGGCCTCCCGCCTGAAGGTCGAGGGCCAGAAGGACGCCAAGCGCGCCAAGCGGCTCAAGGAAGAGCTGGAGTGGGTCCGCTCCAACGCCAAGGGCCGCCAGGCCAAGTCCAAGGCGCGCCTCGCCCGGTACGAGGAGATGGCAGCCGAGGCCGACAAGATGCGGAAGCTGGACTTCGAGGAGATCCAGATCCCGCCGGGCCCGCGCCTGGGCTCCGTCGTCGTCGAGGTCAACAACCTCTCCAAGGCGTTCGGTGACAAGGTCCTCATCGACGACCTGTCCTTCACCCTTCCGCGCAACGGCATTGTCGGCGTCATCGGCCCGAACGGCGCCGGCAAGACGACGCTGTTCAAGATGATCCAGGGCCTGGAGAAGCCGGACTCCGGCTCCATCAAGGTCGGCGAGACCGTCAAGATCTCCTACGTGGACCAGAGCCGCGCCAACATCGACCCCAAGAAGACGCTGTGGGCCGTCGTCTCCGACGAGCTGGACTACATCAACGTCGGCCAGGTCGAGATGCCCTCGCGGGCCTACGTCTCCGCGTTCGGCTTCAAGGGCCCGGACCAGCAGAAGCCGGCGGGCGTCCTGTCCGGCGGTGAGCGCAACCGCCTCAACCTGGCGCTCACCCTCAAGCAGGGCGGCAACCTGCTCCTCCTCGACGAGCCGACGAACGACCTCGACGTCGAGACCCTCTCCTCGCTGGAGAACGCCCTGCTGGACTTCCCCGGCGCCGCTGTGGTCGTCTCCCACGACCGTTGGTTCCTGGACCGGGTGGCCACGCACATCCTGGCGTACGAGGGCGACTCCAAGTGGTTCTGGTTCGAGGGCAACTTCGAGTCGTACGAGAAGAACAAGGTCGAGCGCCTCGGTGCGGACGCGGCCCGTCCGCACCGTGCCACCTACAAGAAGCTGACCCGGGGCTGATCGTGGCGCGTCACCAGTACTCCTGCCCCCTGCGCTGGTCCGACATGGACGCCTACGGCCATGTCAACAACGCGGTCTTCCTGCGCTACCTCGAAGAGGCGCGCATCGACCTCATCCATCAGCTGCGGCTCAAGGCGGGCGAAGGCTCCTTCGTCGACGGCTCCGTCGTGGCCCGCCACGAGATCGACTACCTGCGTCCGCTGGTCCACCGGGCCGAGCCGGTGACCGTCGAGACGTGGGTGACCAAGGTCGGCGCCGCGTCCATGACCGTCTCCTACGAGGTCAAGGACGCGGAACAGGTCTACGTGCGGGCCAGCACCGTCGTGGTGCCCTTCGACATGGCCTCCGGGCGGCCCCGGCGGGTCACCGCCGAGGAGAAGGAACTGCTCAAGACCTTCGCCGACGAGCCGGCCGAGCCGGCCGGCTCCTCGGGGGAGGCCGTCGCCGCATGACGCAGCGGCTGTGCTTCGCCGACGCCCGGGAGGCGGCCGACATGGCCGCCTTCCTGGCCCGGCTGATCCACTACGACCGCGCCGCCGCCGTCCGGCTGCAGGCGGGCGGCGGGGTTCTCGCCGTCTTCGGCCGGCCGCCGTCCTTCGAGGTCCTCGCGATCCGTACGGCCCGGCTGGCCGACGACAGCGCGCTGGACGTCACCGTCTCGGCCGGCCGGCTCACCGACGAGCTGGACGCCGGGCGGCCCACGCCCGGCGGCGGCGTGGAGATCACCGTCCCCGAGACCGTCACCGGCCCGCCCTGGGCCGGGGTGCTGCCGCCGCGCGGCGGCTGGCAGCGGGTGGAGGACTTCCCCGGCGCGGAGGCCGTGCGCGGCGCGGTCGCCGCGGCCGTCGCGGAGTTCCGTGCCCGCGACGAGGCGCTGCCCGAGCAGCACCGCACCCGCGCCGAGCGCGAGCGGATAGGCCGGGAGATCTGGTCCCGCACCCTGGGCGGGACCGGTCTGCCCCTGCGCGCGGTGCACGCCGCCCAGGCGCTGGGCTTCCTGCGGCCCGTCCCGTCCGAGAGCGTCCCGAACGGTGCCGGCAGGCACGCATGCCGGGGCAACGGCGGCACGACCGCCCTGGCTCCCGAAGGGCCGGTCCTCTTCGCCGCGCGCGGCTGGCTGCGGCTGCGCACGCCCTACGGCTCGATCGCCGTCAGCACGGGCGGCGGCCTGCGGAATCTGACGGTCACCCCCGCGTAGCCGGCCGCCCCGGGCGCCTCACCCGTCGGTGTTGATCATGGAGGCTGCGGCATACGTCAGGTAGTTCCACAGCTGCGCCTCCAGCTCGGGCGCGAGCTCCAGCTCTTCCACGGCATCCCGCATGTGCCGCAGCCACGCGTCGTGCGCGGCGCGGTCCACGGTGAACGGCGCGTGCCGCATCCGCAGCCGCGGGTGGCCCCGGTTGTCGCTGTAGGTCCGCGGCCCGCCCCAGTACTGCATGAGGAACAGCACCAGGCGCTCCTCGGCCGGGCCCAGGTCCTCCTCCGGGTACATGGGCCGCAGCAGCGGATCCCCGGCCACGCCCTGGTAGAAGCGGTGGACCAGGCGCCGGAAGGTCTTCTCGCCGCCGACCTGCTCGTAGAAGGTCTGCTCCTGAAGCGTGCCGCGCGGAATCTCAATCACGCCTCCATGGTCTCAGACCACCCGGCCGAGGACCGGCGGCTTAGGACTCCCCCTCGCCGCCCGGCCCCTCAGCCCCGCCGGACCGTGATCGTCGTCCATGCCCCGACGTGCACTCGGTCGCCGTCCTGCAGGGTGACCGGCACGTACGGCTGGATGGGGTCCTCGCCGCCGTTGACCGTGGTGCCGTTGGTGGAGTCCTGGTCGACGACCGCCCAGCCGCCGTCCGGCTGCTGCACCAGCATCGCGTGCTGGTGCGAGACGCCCGGGTCCTCCGGCGGGCGGGAGAGGTCGATGTCGGGCGCCTCGCCCGTGCTGTGCCGGCGGCGGCCGATGGTGATCTGCTGCCCGCTGAGCGGGAACCGCAGCTCGGGGGAGTACGCGGGCAGGTTCAGCCCCGCCGCCTCCGGACCGCTGCGGTTCATCATCGCCAGGAAGTACTCCCGGTCGGGCGCGATGACCGCCACCCAGCCGGCGGCCGGTGCGGGACCGCCGGGCACGGGCTGCGGCCCTCCCTCGGCGGCGGGCCGGGTGCCCTGGTGCTCGTACGACTCGTACGGCTCGTACGGCTCGTATCCGTACCCACCGGGGGCGGCGGGCGCGGGGCCGGGCGGGGTCAGCACCCAGTCGTCCTCGCCGCCGAAGGCCTGCGGCGGGCCCTGGGGCGTCAGGGGCTCCGCGGGGCGGTTGACGCGGGAGGGGCGGGAGCCGTGGTACTCGAAGCTCTGCGGCGGCTGGGTGTGCTGCGGCGGGGGCGGCGGTGCCGACTGGAAGCCCTGCACCGGCGGGGGCGGCCCCGCGTACGGGTTCGCCGCCCGGGTCAGGAAGTTGTAGCGGCACTCCTCGCAGAAGGGAGCCTGCGCCTCGCGGGGCGTACGGCACTGCGGGCAGAGCTCCGCCTGCACCGTGGCGTCGCCTCCCGGGTAGCCGTAGCCGCCGGTGCCCGCCGTGGGCGGCGCGGAAGGCGGCGGGGGGACGGCACCGCCAGGCGTGCCCGGCCCCGGCATCCGGTGGCCGCACACCTCGCACCAGTCCTCGGTCCCCGACTGGTGGCCGTTCGGGCAGGTCGGCATGTCGGTCGATTCCCCCTCTGCGTTACTTCTTGACGCGAACGGTCTTGGTGGAACGGGTCTCCAGCGTCATCTCCGCCTCTTTCGAGACGTTCGCCTTCAGCCGCACAGTACCGTTCGCCGCGTCCACGACGTCCACCACCTTCGCGAGCAGTTTCGCGGTGGCATCGTGCCCGGAACGGCTCGCCAGTTGGACCGCACGGCCGAGCTTCGCGGTGGCCCCGTCGACGTCGCCCGCCTTGCGCAGATCCAGGCCCTGCTGGATGGCCTGGGCCAGTTCCGCCTGGCCCGTGTAGTGCGCGACCTGCGGGTTGATGGAGGTAGACGCCGTCAGGTCGTCCGTCCACACCGCCCGTACCAGCCCCTGCGCGAGCACCTGCGGCGGCGAGCCGTCCGGCGTGGGCAGGACGAGCGAGACGCGGGCGGCGAGCATCTCCTGGCCCACGCCCGCACTCGGCACCCGTATGCACACGTGGTAGTCGCGCGACTCGTCGCCCCAGGACCCGGTCGGGTAGTCGCCCGCGCGCGGCCCGGCCGCCAGCCGCTGGCCGGTCAGCTCCTCGACTGTCGGCGCGCACTGCTTGACGAACAGCACCTCGGCGCCCAGCGGGGTCCACAGCCGCAAGGAGACGTCCCCGACCTCCTTGCCCATCACGGACTCCATCATCCCCGTGAAATCCGCCGCCAGCCCGGCCGGATCGGCGACGATCTCGGCCGTGCCCAGCAGCGCCGAGGCTATCCGCATGACCTCCTTGACCTCGTAGTCCGTGCCCACGCCGCGCGCGTCGCAGGTGAAGCGGCCCGCGCACGTGTCCAGCGACGCCCGCAGCGCGTCCGCCTCCTCGTGCTCGTTGCGGCCGTCGGTGAGCAGGATGCCGTGGCGTACCGAGGCCTGCGACGAGGCGAGCAGCCGTTCGGCCAGGCGCAGCCAGGTGCCGATGGCCGTACCGCCGCCCGGGCTGAGCTTGCGCAGCGCCTCCTTGGCCTGCCCCCGGGTCATCGCGCCGGCCGCCGCGAGCCGCCCGCCGCCGGGGTAGACCTCGCGCGCCTGGTGGGTGCCGGCGACGACGGCGAAGGCGACGCCTTCGCGCAGCGCGTCGATGGCGGCCGCCGTGGCCTCCCGGGCACTGCGCATCTTGGCGGGCGGGTAGTCCATCGAGCCGGAGCAGTCGACCATGATGACGACGGCCGCGTCCGGCGCCCCGCCGCCGAGCGGAACCGACGCGGGCGACAGGGCCGGCAGGGGCGACACGGGCGTCTCCCCGGCGGCGGTGCCGCTCGCGGTGACCGTCACCACCGCGTTCACCTCGCGGCCGCCCTCGGGCAGGCTGACGTTCTGGTACACGTCGACCGAGAACCGGGGCACGCTCGGTTTGGAGAAGTTCGCCATCTGATCCGCTCCTTCGTACTCCACGTGTCACATGGGCGTGCGGTGGGGCGGACAGGCGCACGGTGCCGGGCAGTGGCGCCGCGTACGATCCCCCCGTGGACGCGCTCGTGCCGTCAGGCCGATCCTGCCCCCTCCGGACGCGCCGGGAACGGCAGTACGGCCACTGTTACGTTGTCGTGGCCCCCTCCGTCCAGGGCGTGCGTCAGCAGACGGCGTGCGCACTCCAGCGGTCGTGCGCGGGCGTCGGGCGGCACGACGGCCGCCATCTGCTCGGCGGATTCGGCGTAGTTCCACAGGCCGTCACTGCAGACGATCACCACGCCCGGCCGGTCCGGGTGGTACGAGGCGGTGTGCGGCTCGACCTCGTAGGCGTCCGCGCCGAGCCAGCCGGTGATCGCGTGGGCGCGCTCGTCCGCGTAGGCCTCGGCCTCCGACATCAGGCCCGCCGCGACCATCTGCGCGGCCCACGAGTCGTCCTCGGTGAGCCGGGCGGGCTGGGTGGCGCGGTCGTCGGGCACCCAGTAGGCGCGGCTGTCGCCGACCCAGCCGACGGTCAGCAGATCGCCCGTGATGACCGCGCTGACGATGGTGCAGGCGGGGGCGTTCTCCTGGCGGTAGCGGTCGTGCTCGCGCGGCTGGTGACCGGGCGTGACCAGGGCGACGACGGCCTCGGCGGCAGCCACGATCGCGTGGTGCGTCGCCTCCCGGGGGCCGGTGCCGCGGGCCAGTGCGTCCGTCAGGACGTCACGTGCCGCGGTGACGGCGGCGGCTGACGCCTCGTCCGGGCGCGCCGCCGACGACACGCCGTCGCTGACGACCGCGACGACGGCCGGCCGGCCGTCGGGGAGGCCCGTGGTGGACACGGCGTACGCGTCCTCGTTGCGGTGGTGGCGCAGGCCGCGGTCGCTGACCGCCGCGACGCCTGCCGACTCGTGCTCCATGTGATCCCGTTCGCGCGGCTGTGCATGTCCGCAGTGTTCGCAGTACCCGTCGTTGTCGATCATGCCCGACCGGCAGACCGCACAGGTCCTGCCGGCGCCCTCGCAGGATGGCGACTGCGCCGGTACGCCACCGGCCGGCGGGGCGGGGCGGTAGTCGTCCGCGCCCCGCCCCGCGGGTGTGTCCGGCTGCCGCCACCCGTTGTCGGACCGCGCCCGGACGGGCGCGGGCGGGACCACCGAGAGATCCGCTCCGCAGCCTCCGCAGAAGTTGTCGGCCGGCTCCAGCGGCTCGTGACAGACGGGGCACGCCGTCAGCTGTGGGGGCAGTTGCGACATCGATCACACCCATGTCCTGGGGCGGTAACGGTTGGCCCGCTCCACCAGTTCGATCCGTTCCTCACCGCGCTGGGCCAGGCGCGCGAGCACGCGGTACGAGCGCTCCAGCCCGAACCTCAGCCCCCGCTCGTCCAGCGCGCTGCCGAGCAGCACGGCCGGGCCCGGCGGCCCGGCGGTGCCGTCCGGCGCCCCCCGGCCGCCGGCGAGCACCCAGTCCAGCGCGGTGCCCAGCACCTCCGCCGACAGCCGCTCGCGCCGCACCGCGTCCAGCCCGAAGTCCGCGAGCCGCTCCACCTGTCCGGCGGCGGCCCGCAGGTCCGCCAGCAGCGGATCGTGCGGGGAGCGCTGCCGCAGCCGGGCCCGTACCGCTGCGACCCGCGCCGCCGTGTAGTGAATGGAGGCTTCCGGTACGGACTCCAGCGCCCGCACCGCGCCCTCGCGGTCGCCCGCGGCCAGCCGCACCCGGGCCAGGGCGAAGGCGGCGCTGACGAAGCTCGGGTCCGTGGCCCACACCAGACGGTAGTACTCGGCGGCGTTGTCCAGCTGTCCGAGCACCTCCGCGCACACGCCGAGCGCCAGCTTCGGCGCGGGCTCGCCGGGGAACGCGTCGTAGACGGCGTCGAAGGACAGCGCGGCCCGCTCGTGGTCGCCGGTGGCCAGCGCGTGCAGGCCCCGGTACCAGATGGTGCGCCAGTCGTCGGGCCGCGCGGCCTCCAGCGCGGTGACCGCCTGCCCCGCCGGGCCGTCCTCGCCGAGCTCCAGCTGGGCCCGTACGCGGCGCAGCCGCAGCTCCGGGGAGTCGGACGGCGCCGCCTGCAGGGCGGTGTACAGCTCGTTGGGCTGGGAGGCGAGCAGGCCCGCGAGGAAGCCCGCGTTGGGATCGGCCGCGTCGATGCGGGGCAGCGGCAGGGCCAGGGCGGTGGCGCGGGCATCGAGCGGGGCGACGGCGGCCACGGCCGGCCTGCCACCGGCCGGCTGGGCCGGAATCAGGGCCGGGGCGGATCCCTTGGTCCTCCTGCCGCTCGGGCGGCCCGTCTCCCGGGCACCCAGCGCCGAGACGTCGTCGGTGCCCGCCGCGAAGAGCACGGTGTCCACCACCCGCGGCTCCGGTCCGAGCAGCGTGGAGACCGCCGGCCGCGGCGAGCCCGTCTGCAGCGCCACGATCTCCCGCAGCACGCCCGTCAGCTGGTCCGCCATCTCGTCGGCGGAGGCGAAGCGGCGCGCCGGATCGGGGTCGGTGGCCCGTACGAGCAGCCGGTAGAAGGACTCGTAGCGGGAGAAGACGTCGATGTTCTCCGGGTCGGGCAGGCTGTCCGAGAAGACGTTCGTGTAGCCCTGGAAGTCGAAGGTGAGCACGGCGAGCGTGCGCGCCACCGTGTACAGGTCGGAGGCGACGGACGGGCCCACCTCCCCGACCTCGGGGGCCTGGTAGCCGACCGTGCCGTAGATGGGGCTGTCGTGGTCGTCCATCCGGCGGACCGCGCCCATGTCGATGAGCTTGAGCCGGTCCTGCTGCTGGATGGCGTTGTCGACCTTGAAGTCGCAGTACAGCAGGTTGCGGCTGTGCAGGTGGGCGAGCGCCTCCAGCGCCTCGATGCCGTACGCGCACGCCCGCTCCACCGGCAGCGGGTCCCGGCGCCCGTCCGGCCTGCGCCGCTCGTTGGCGATCTCCTTGAGCGACTTGCCGCCGACGTACTCCATGACGATGTAGCCGTCGAGGCTGCCGGTGCGCTGGTCGAGGTGCTCGACGAAGTTGTAGATGCGGACGATGTTCGCGTGCTCGATCTCCGCGAGGAAGCGCCGCTCGGAGACGGCGGCCGCCAGCGCGTCCTCGTCCCCCGTGTCCAGCAGGCCCTTCAGGACCACCCACCGGTCGGAGACCGCGCGGTCGATCGCCAGGTAGATCCAGCCGAGGCCGCCGTGCGCGAGACAGCCCGCCACCTCGTACTGGCCGTGCACCACATCGCCCGGGTGCAGCTTCGGCACGAAGGAGTAGGGGTGGCCGCACTTGGTGCAGAAGCCCTCCGTGCGTCCGGGCCGGTCGGCGCGCGAACGCCCCACGGGCGCGCCGCAGTCGCTCCTGCTGCAGAACCGCTTGCGCTCGGGCACCTCCGGGTTCTCCAGCACCGCCGAGCGCGGCTCGGGGCGGGGCACGCCGGGCACGCTGACCAGGCCCGCGCCGAGTCTGTTGCGCCCGGAGGAGGCAGCGCTCGAGGGCCGGCTGCGCACCGACACCGACGGCGCCGCGGTGCCCTCGGAGCCGCCGGTCAGGGACCGCGACAGCCGCCCCGACACCGACCGGCGGGACGACGACGAGCGCGAGGAGGACGAGCGTGAGGAGCGCGACGAGGAACGGGAGGAGCCCGACGAAGACCCTGACGCGGACCCTGAGGAGGGCCCCGGGCCGGATCCCGGCACGGACCCGGCGCAGCCGTCCCTGCCGCCCGCGCGGGTGACCCCTGTCGCCGGCGAGGAGACCTGCCCGCCCGGTGAGACGACCGGGGCGAGCCCGCACGTGTCGCAGTACAGCTCGCCGCTGCCGACGTCCTCGTACGAGCCGGCGCACTCCGGCCGCTGGCAGCTGGTGCCGGTCATGGTTCCCCCCTGCGGTCGGCGGTGCCCGGAACGGCGGATCCGGCGGCCGGCGGGGCCAGGGCCCCGGCCAGGGCCTGCTGGAAGCGCAGGACGGCCTGTTCCGCGGCGAACAGGTCACAGGGCGCGCTCCACAGCATCCGCCGCGCCGTGTCGTACCGCTCGATGACGAAGGCGTCCTCCGCCAGCCCGAGCCGGGACGCCTTCGCCTTGTACGCGTCGAGGCGGCCGCGCAGCTCGGCCCGCACCGCCAGGGGCGCGGTCACCGCCGTCAGCGATTCGCGGGCGCGCAGCAGCTCCTCCTCGGCACGCTGCTCCAGTCCCTCCAGGAGCGGGGAGAGCCGGTGCCACTGCGCCCGTCTGCGGTGCTCGGAGGCCACCGACAGCTGTTCGTAGAGCACGGTCGGCGGGCCGGAGACGGCGGGCACCTCGGATGCGGCGATCTTCGAGAGGACCTCGACGCGGGCCTGCCGGGCCTCGCCCAGGGTGCGGTCGGCGCGCGAGAGCAGGTCGCGTACGCGCATCAGCCGCTGCTCGGCGTCCTGGCGCACGTCCAGGACGGCCTCCACCTCCCGCCGCACCTCGTCGAGGGCGCGGGCGGCGCGGTCGTAGCGGCCGGTGTCGGGGCGGCCGTCGCCGGGCGCGGAGCTGGGGGAGGGGCCGCTCCAGAAGACGAGCGGATCCGATATCACCTCGCACCGCAGGGCGGCCAGCTCGTGGGCGATCTGCTCCAGGTCGTCGCCCGCGGGGTGCTCGCCGGGGCGCACGCCCACCGAGTGGGCCAGGGCCCGGGTGCGCTGCAGCTCGGCGCCGAGCAGGTCGATGCGGGCGGGCAGCGCGGACCAGACGGCGTCGGCCATGACCACCACGTCCAGGGCCTGGGCGTACCAGCCGTTCATCCGGTCGACGAGGTCCTGCAGGCTCAGCCGCTCGCTGAGCCGGGCCGGGCCGCCCAGGGCCGTCAGGGTGGCGGTCGGCGGGCCGGCGGGCAGGGTCAGGGCGGTGCCGCGCAGCAGGCCGGTGAGCTCGGACAGTTCGCCCGGGGTGGGCCAGCGGCGCCGGGCGCGCAGCTCACGGGCCGCCTCCAGCGCGTCGGTGTAGGCGTCGAAGTACACCCACAGCTGGGTGATGAGCGCTTCGGTGACCGCCCACCGGTTCTTGGTGGCGCCGGTCAGCTCCGCGCCCTCCAGCAGGCGCCTGCCGGCGTGGTCCTGGAGGGCGAGCAGCGAGGACTCGACGGCCTCGTGCTCCGCGCCGAGCCCGGCCAGCGCACGGTCCACCTCCTCGCGGCTCAAGGCCGGCCCGGTGGGCCCTGCGACCGCCATCGATCCCCTCTCCTGTGCGCGGCGCGCGCCGCGCACGAACGCTGTGAACGGTAGTCCTTGCCGGTCCCGGTGCCGGGTACCCCGTCAGCTCTCGGTGTGCTGCCAGCCCTTCGTGTCCCGTCAGTCCTTGTACTTCGGTTCCGGCGGGGCGGTGATGCCCCTGAGGCCGTGCTCCAGCCACTTGCGGTAGGCCTGCATCCAGGCACTCTGGTCGCCGCCCCGGCGGTAGTCGTCCAGTACTGCGTTGACCCGGCGTACCAGGTCCGTGTCCTTGAGGTTCATCGCCACGCCGTAGGACTCGGTGGTGAACGGTTTGCCGACGAGTCGCACGGACGGGTCCTGGGCCGCCTGTCCGGCGGCCAGGGCGCTGTCGGTGATCACCGCGTCGACCTGTCCCAGCTGGAGCCGCACGAGGCAGTCGAGCTGATTGGGGACGGTCAGCACGGAGGCGCCGTGCGACTCGCTCTTCAGCTCGCTCTCGCCCGTGGATCCTTTGGCCGTACAGACTTTCTTCCCCTTCAAGGTGTCGTCGAACGCCGTGACCGGTGAACCCTCGGGGACCAGCACCTGCTGGCCGGCCTCGAAGTAGGCCGTGGAGAAGGCGACTTGCCGGATCCGGTCACAGTTGATGGTCATCGTGCGCGCGATGATGTCCACCTTGCCCTTTTCCAGGGCGGGTATGCGCTGGTTCGTGGGGATCGCCAGAAAGGTGACCTTGTCGGGGTCGCCGAGGACGGCCTTGGCGATGGCCCGCACGAGGTCGATGTCGAAGCCGCTGAGCTCACGGGTGGCCGGGTTGCGGTACCCCCAGCGGTAGCTGTTCTGGTCGACGCCGGCGATGAGGCGGCCGCGGCTCTTGATGCGCTGCACGGCCGGCCCGTCGGCCGTCGACGGCCGCAGGCTCGCCTCCGGCGTGGTGCAGGCGGCCGGAGCCCTGACGGCCGTCGCCGGCGGTGCGGCTGTGTGCTGCGCCGCGGAGGACGGCGACAGCGCCGTCACGGCCGCGACAGCCACCGTGCACAGGGCGGCGGCGGCCGCTGCCCCGAACCTCTTGCCGGCCCGCCCGCGCATCTGCCCGCCTCCCTCTGTCACCGGTACTCCGAGAGCCTGCGCCCGATGCCGAGCGCCGCGCCCGCGGCGCCCAGCACGGCCAGCACGACGGCACCGGCGGCCAGGCCCGCCAGGGCGCCGCGCCCGTCGTCGGCCGACCGCCGGAACTCGCGCTGTTCGTGGGCCAGGGCCTGGCGCAGCCCGGTGTCCACCCGGTCGAACGACTCGCCGGTGCTGCTCCTCTCGCCGATCACCTTCGGCAGCGCCCGCTCGTAGTACCCGTTGTCGTCCAGGGCGCGGGCGTCGTGGTGCCGCTGCTGCCACTGCCGTACGTTCTCGATGGCCGAGGCCACCGGCTCGCCGCCCGCGGTGCCGTCCGCCAGCGACCGCGCCCGGTCCAGCAGACTGCCCCGGGCCGGGCCGCCGGCAAAGGCGCCGTCGCCCCCGACGAGCTTGCGCATGCCCGCCCCGTAGCTCGCCTCGTACGCGTCGGAGCCCTGCGGCGTGAGTACGGCGCCACGTGCCACGAGGGTCAGGCTCTCGTCGCCCCGCGCCTGGAGGGCGGCGATCCGGGCCTCGTTGAGCACCTGGAGGGACCTGGCCCCGTGCTCGTAGGAGTCGGTCATGCCCGCCCGGGCCAGGCCGTGCCCCACGGCCAGCCACAGCAGCAGCACCGTGGCGGCGGCGGTCGAGGCCAGCAGGCCGTGGTTGAGGACGCGGTGGGTGCGCAGGTAGTTGCGGCGCTGCGCCCAGCCCAGCGCGCCGAGGGCCGCCACCCCGGTGGCGAACGCCGCCCACGGCAGTGCCTTGGCGTCGCCGTAGTCGGAGCCGAGCCGGCCGGTCTCGGTCTCGTACAGCGCGCGGGCGGCGGGCAGCAGCTCCTCGCGCATCCGATCGCTGGCGTAGCGCAGATAGGCGCCGCCCAGCGGCAGGCCTTGCCGGTTGTTGACGCGGGCGGACTCCACGAGGCCGGTGTAGACGGGAAGTTGCTCGTTGAGCCGGGCTATCTGCCGGCCCGCCGGGTCCGTGGGGTCGGCGTTGGCGGCTGCCTTCACCAGCAGTTGCGAGGCGAGGGAGATGTCCTTCTCGTATCGCTGCCGGACCGTCCGGGGCTCCTGCCCGCCGGCGAGGAAGCCGCCCGCGGCGGCGGTGTCGGCGTCGGCGAGGGAGCGGTAGATGTCGGCGGCGTCCGCGCTCAGCGGCTGGCTGTGGCCGACGACGGCGTCCGCGGCCGCGGACCGGTCACTGACCTGCCAGGCGGTGACCGCCCCGAACACCACCAGCAGCGCCGCCAGTACGGCTCCGATGATGCGCAGCCTGCCCGGCTCGGTCGTGGCCGCGGCTCTCAGTCGCTCCAGACCCTCGTGCCACGCGGTGCGCCGCGCGGCCGGGTCCGGCTGCGGTTGTGACACGTGACCCCCCCCTTGGTCGCCGGCGGCGGCCCGTCACCCCCGGGAACGACGGGGAACAGGTGCCCGGCCAGCAGTATGGCCGCAGGGACTGACAAACACACCCATCGTGCCTTGATCTTGTTCGGAGCGCGATCCTCGCCGGGTGTTCGTGCCGGCCTTCCCTCCCCTCCACGTGCGACAGTGCCGGTTCGGTTCCCGTACGACCCGAAGTGCCCGGAAAACCGAGGGGCGGCCGGATCCCGCCGCCCCCGGGAGCCGGGTCACGCCCGCGCGTAGTGAGCGCGCAACCGCGCGTACGCGGCGGGCGCCGCCCCGGCGCGGTCGAACGCCAGCAGCGCGGCGCCCAGCACGGGCGGCGCCGTGACCACGCACGGCACGGCCCGGGGGGCGCGGACGGCGAGCAGTTCCACCACCCGCTCGTGCAGCAGCGGGTGGCGGGCCGCCAGCACACCGCCGCCCAGGACCACCGGTACGTCCGCGTCCAGCAGGTCCAGCCGGGCCAGGGCGGCCGCCGCCATGCCGACGACCTCATCCGCCTGCCGCTCGACGATCGCACGGGCCACCGCGTCGCCGGCGGCGGCCACGGCGAAGAGCACCGGGGTCAGCTCATGGCGGCGCTGCCGCTCGATCCGCCCCAGGTGCAGGGCCTCGATCAGCTCCAGCATGGTGCGCAGCCCGAAGTGGGCGGGCAGCTCCCGCGCGAGGGCCGTCGGCCCGCCGCGCCCGTCCTCCGCCCGCGCCGCCCACCACAGCGCCTCCTCGGCCAGGTGCCCGCCGCCGCCCCAGTCGCCGGAGATCCGGCCGACCGCGGCGAAGCGGGCGGTGCGGCCGCCCGGCGCCAGTCCCGAGCAGTTGATGCCCGCGCCGCACACCACGGCGACGCCCGCCGGCTCGCCCTCGTCGGGCAGGCCCGCGCGCAGCAGCGCGAAGGTGTCGTTGACCACCTCGACGGTGGGGGAGACGGCGGCGGCCCGGTTCCGGCGTGAGAGCTCGGCCGACAGCCGCTCCTCCTCCACCGGGAAGTCGGCGTTGGCCAGACAGGCCGAGACGTGCCCGATGCGCAGGGGCGGCCGGAGCTCGCCCAGCGCTTCGGCCTCCGCCTCGGCGGCGAGCGACTGCAGTACGTCGACGGCGGGTTCGACGCCCACCGCCTGCGGCTGGAAGCCACCGCCGC
Source organism: Streptomyces sp. NPDC026206 (assembly GCF_040638465.1). Lineage (NCBI taxonomy): Bacteria > Bacillati > Actinomycetota > Actinomycetes > Kitasatosporales > Streptomycetaceae > Streptomyces > Streptomyces sp. NPDC026206. The sequence goes on along the minus strand of NZ_JBEZYL010000020.1, from coordinate 37,706 downwards.
GGGCCGTGCCGTACACCGTGCCGTCGGAGCCGACGACGGCCACGTCGGTCTTGCTGTTGCCGGCGTCCATCGCCACGATCAGGCCCACGCGAGATGCTCCCGGTTGTGGGCGACGAGCTCGTCGGTCAGCTTGTCCGCGTACTCGGTCTGGCCGACCAGGGGATGGGCCAGCAGCGCCTCGAACACCCGGTTCCGCCCGCCCTTCAGAGCGGCTTCCAGCGCCAGCAGCTCGTACGCGGTGACGCCTGCGACCAGCCCGGCGTACAGCGGCTCCAGGGGGCGCACCGGCAAGGGACGCGCTCCCTGTGCGTCCACCGTTGCAGGCACCTCGATCACCGCGTCGTCGGGGAGGAAGGGCAGGGTGCCGTGGTTGAAGGTGTTGACCACCTGGACGTCACCGGTGCCCGCCAGCAGCGAGGAGGTGAGCGCCACGGCCGCCTCCGAGTAGAAGGCGCCGCCCCGCTCGGCCAGCAGCTCCGGCTTCTCGTCCAGCGCCGGGTCGCCGTAGAGGGCCAGCAGCTCCCGCTCCATCGCGGCCACCTCGGCGGCCCGCGAGGGCTTGGTGCGCAGCTCCCGTACGACCGCGTCGTGCTGATAGAAGTACCGCAGGTAGTAGGAGGGCACGACCCCCAGCCGGTCCAGCAGCTCGCGCGGCATGCGCAGGTCGGCCGCGATGGCGTCGCCGTGCCCGGCGAGCAGCTCCGGCAGCACGTCCCGGCCGCCGACGTGCACCGACCGTTCCCAGGTGAGGTGGTTCAGGCCCACGTGCCCCAGCGACACCTCCGGCGGCGTCACACCGAGGAGCCCGGCGAACTTCCGCTGGAAGCCGATGGCCACGTTGCACAGGCCGACCGCCCGGTGCCCGGCCGTCAGCAGGGCGCGGGTGACGATCCCGACGGGGTTGGTGAAGTCCACGATCCAGGCCGCGGGGTTGCGGCGGCGTACGCGCTCGGCGATGCCGAGCACCACCGGGACCGTGCGCAGCGCCTTGGCGAGGCCGCCGGCGCCCGTCGTCTCCTGGCCGACGCAGCCGCACTCCAGGGGCCAGGTCTCGTCCTGTTCGCGGGCCGCCTGCCCGCCCACGCGCAGCTGGAGCAGCACGGCGTCCGCACCGTCGACGCCCGCGTCGAGGTCGGCGGTCCAGGTGATGCGGCCGGGGTGGCCCTGCCGGGCGAAGATGCGCCGGGCCAGGGCGCCGACCAGTTCGAGCCGGTCGGCTGCCGGGTCGACCAGGACCAGCTCCTCCACCGGCAGCACATCGCGCAGCCGGGCGAAGCCGTCCACGAGTTCGGGGGTGTAGGTCGAGCCTCCGCCGACCACTGCGAGCTTCATACGAGCCTCATGGACATCAGCCCTTTACTCCGGTGAGAGTGACGCCTTCGACGAAGGCCTTCTGAGCGAAGAAGAAAACGAGGACGACCGGTGCCATGACGAGCAGCGTCGCGGCCATGGTCAGATTCCAGTTGACGCTGTGGGCGCTCTTGAACGACTCCAGGCCGTACGAGAGGGTCCACGCGCCCGGGTTCTGGGCCGCGTAGATCTGCGGCCCGAAGTAATCGTTCCAGCAGTAGAAGAACTGAAACAGTGCGACCGCGGCGATGCCCGGCCTCGCCATCGGCACGACGATGCGCAGCAGCGTGCCCAGCTCGCCGCAGCCGTCGACCTTCGCCGACTCCAGGTATTCGCCGGGAATGGTCAGCAGGAACTGCCGCAGCAGGAAGATGGAGTACGCGTCCCCGAAGGCCATCGGAATGATGAGCGGCCACAGTGACCCCGACAGGTGCAGCTGCTGGGCCCACACCAGGTACATCGGCACGACGACGGCCTGGGGCGGCAGCATCATCGTGGAGATCACCAGCAGCATCGCCGGGCGGCGGCCACGGAACCGGAATTTCGCGAGCGCATAGGCGACCGGTAGGGACGAGCACACGGTGAACAGGGTGCCCAGCCCCGCGTACAGCAGCGAATTGCGCCACCAGTCGGCGAAGCCGGGGGTGTTGAAGACGTCCGCGTAATTGGACCAGTGCCACTCGTGGGGCCACAGCTCGCCGCTCATTGCCTGCTCGTCGCTCATGACGGAGGTGAGGAAGACGAAGACGAAGGGCAGCACGAAGAACAGGGCGGCGGCGACGGCAGTGGTGTGCACGGCTATCCAGTGCAGGGCGCGTCTGCGGGTCGTCATGGCTCAGTCCTCCGCCGTCAGAAGGCCGGCGCTTCTGCGCATCAGCAGGGAGGTCACGGTCATGGCGATGGCGAAGAGCACGAGCGAGAGCACGCACGCGGCGCCGGTGTTGAAATTCTGGAATCCCAGCGAATAGACGAGTTGCGGCACGGTGAGGGTGGAGTGGTCGGGGTAGCCGGGCTGGATCACCGAGCCCGGGCCGACGCTGACGCCGGAGGCGAGCTTTCCGGCGACGAGGGCCTGCGTGTAGTACTGCATCGTCTGCACCACGCCCGTCACGACCGCGAACATCACGATCGGGGTGATCGACGGCCAGGTGACGTAGCGGAACTTCCTGAAGGCGCCCGCGCCGTCGAGCTCGGCGGCCTCGTACTGCTCCCTGGGCACGTCCAGCAGCGCGGCCATGAAGATCACCATGAGGTCGCCGATGCCCCACAGCGACAGCATGACCAGCGACGGCTTGGCCCAGGTGGGGTCGTTGAACCAGTTGGGAGCGGGGATGCCGAGCGTGGAGAGGACCTCGTTGACCGGCCCCGTCCCCGGGTTGAGCAGGAAGACGAAGGCGACGGTCGCGGCCACGGGCGGGGCGAGGTAGGGCAGGTAGAAGGCCGTGCGGAAGAAGCCGGCCCCCGACTTGACCTTGGTGACCAGCAGGCCGACGCCGAGCCCGAAGGCGACCCGCAGCGCCACCATGACCACCACGAGCCACAGCGTGTTCCACAGGGCGGGCCCGAAGAGCGGCATCTGGCGCAGCACGTACGTCCAGTTGCGCAGGCCCACGAAGGTGGGGGCCTGGATCTGGTTGTAGTGCATGAAGGAGAAGTAGACGGTGGCGATCAGCGGATAGCCGAAGAAGACGCTGAAGCCGGCCAGCCAGGGGGAGAGGAAGCCGAGGGTGCGCAGCCGCCGCCGGGCGGCCTTGCGGCGCAGCTCCGGCGCGGTGGGGAGGAGGGCCATGGCTCGGCTTTCGTCAGTTGGCGGACTGGAGGATGTCGGCGTCTATGCGCCGGTCGAGTGCGCGCAGCCCTTCGTCCAGGTCACCGACCTTGCCCGCCTCGACGTCGTACGCGAAGTCCTGCAGGGCGGTGATGTACATCCCGCCGTTGACCGAGGCGGGCATGGAGGTGCTGTGCGGGTTGCGGGCGATGCCGATGAAGGTGCGGAAGGCCGGGTCGGCGTTGAGCCGCGGTGAGGCGAGCGCGGCTTTGGTGGACGGCACGTTGTGGATCGCGTTCGCGAAGGCGACCACCTGGTCGGTGTCGGCCGTCAGGAATTTCACCAGTTCCCAGGCAGCGTTCTGGTGCTTGCTGCTGTGCGCTATTCCCGCGACCGTCCCGGTCAGGTATCCGCGCCCGTACGTATCGGCCCGGTCGTCCGGCACGGGCATCGGGGCGGTGTCCCACCGGAAGCCCGGCCCGGCGTCGGCGAGCATCAGGCCGCGCCACGAGCCGTCCAGGTGCATGGCCAGCTTTCCGGTCAGGAAGGCGTTCTGCGAGGACATCTCGTCGCCGAAGGTGGTGCGGAAGGTCTCCAGCGCGCTGTAGCCGCCGAGTGAGGTGATCAGATCCCGCTGGACGCCGAAGAACTGCCGCGCCGCGGGTTCCCGGGAGAGCCGGGACCTGCCGTTGTCGTCGAAATACCGGGGCCCCCACTGGGCGAGGAGCCGGTCCGGACTGTTCTCGTACAAGCGGAAGTTGGGCATGAATCCCAGCTGCCGGTACGAGCCGTCAGCCGTCCGTTCGGTGAGTTTGACGGCCGCCGCCTTGAATTCGGACATGGTGCGCGGCGGCCGGGATATGCCCGCCTTCTCGAAGGCGTCCTTGTTGTAGTACATCCCGTAGGCGTCGGCGAGCAGCGGCAGGGCGCACTGGGTGCCGCGGTAGCCGGTGTAGTCCAGCAGCGTCCTCGGGAAGATCTCGGCCTTGTCGAGGCCGGACTTGCGCAGGAAGGGGTCGAGATCGGCCCACATGCCCGTCGAGCAGTACTGCCCCACGTTGTCGGTGGTGAAGGACGACACGACGTCGGGCGCGTCGTCGCCGCCCGCCCGCAGGGCCTGGTTCACGGTGGCGTCGGTGACGTTGCCGGTGGCTTTCACGTGGATGTTGGGGTGGCGCTCCTCGAACCGGGCTATGGCGGCGTCGACGGCCTTGACCTCGTTCTTCTCCGACCAGCCGTGCCAGAACCTGAGCGTGACGGGCCGGGTGGGGTCGTCCCGGTCGCTGCCGGTGGCCGGATTGGCGCAGGCCGCCAGGAGCAGGGCCGCGGTCATGAGCAGGGAGACGGCCGCGGCTCTCGCGCGGTGGTCTCGCGTTCGTGGCATGGCGGAACTTCCTTTGCGGCAGGGGAAGGTAGGGAAGTGTCGCTGTGGAACGGGGCGGGGCAGGCGGTGTGGGGGAGGCGGTGCGGGTCAGGCGGTCCAGGTCAAGCCGTGTCGAAGACGGTGTCGCGGGCGGCCGCGAGCGCGGTGCGCAGCGCGCCGATGAGGATGGGGGAGCCCTCGACCGTGCTCAGCCGCAGCTGCGGCCGGGGCAGCGCGAGCCCGGTCATCTCCTGCTCGACCAGCGCGCGCAGCCGCTCGCCCCCGGCCTGGCAGACCTCGCCGGAGAGCACGACGAGCGCGGGGTCGACGACCGCGACGACGGCGGCGAGCCCGGTGGCGATGCGCGCCGCCAGCTCCGCGAAGAGCTCGTCGCCCGCCCCCGGGGTCCGTCCCGCGGCGGCCAGTGCCGCGGTCACCGTGGGGGCGTCGATGCCGCGCTCGCGGGCCAGGAGGAGCACGGTGGGGGAGCCCACGAGCCTCTGGAAGCCGCCCCCGCCGTCGGGGACGATGGTGGCCTCCGGCCCGCCGCGCGCCAGCGGCGCCCCGGGCAGGGGCATGTAGCCGATCTCGCCGGCGCCGCCCGTCGCGCCGCGCAGCGGTCTGCCGTCGAGCACGATCGCGGCGCCGACGCCCTCGTCGATCCAGGCGAGCACATAGTCCTCGGCGTCCCGCGCGGCGCCGACGTGCTGTTCGGCGACCGCGGCGAGGTTGACGTCGTTCTCGATGGCGACGGGCGTGCCGAGGGCCCCGGCCAGCTCGCCGCGCAGAGTGCCCGAGTGCCAGCCGGGCAGGTGCGGCGCGTAGCGCAGCGTCCCCGTGCGCGGGTCGAGGGCGCCGGGCGTGCCGATGACCGTGCGGTGCAGGGCGCTGCGGGGGAGCCCGGCGGCGGCCAGCGCTCCGTCGACCGCCTCGGTCACCAGTCCGGTGGTCCGGTGCCGGACGTCCTCGGCCATGGCCTCCGCCTCGACGCGGTGCTCCGCGACGACGGTGCCGGTGATGTCGGCGACGGCCGCCGTGATGCCCAGCTCGTCGACGGCGAGGGCGGCGACGTGCGCGACGGCCGGGTTCACCTCGTACAGCTGCGCGTTGGGGCCGGGGCGGCCGGTGACGTTGCCGACGGCACGGACCAGCCCGGCGGTCTCCAGCCGGGCCAGCAACTGGGAGGCGGTGGGCTTGGACAGGCCGGTCAGCTCGCCGAGACGGGTGCGGGTCAGGGTGCCGTGGGCGACGAGCAGATCGAGTGCCGCACGATCGTTCATGGCCCGCAGGACGCTGGGGGTCCCGGGGATTCCGGTTCCTGCCATGGCTCTGCCCCGCCCTTCGGCGGCGTCCTGCGACGCCGCTCTGTAAAGAAACTTTCCAATCGCTGAAGGGAAGGTATGTGCACGTCAACGCGACCGTCAATAGGTCCGGACCGGCGCGTCGCCCGGGCCGGGGCGGAAAACCATGCGACGCCGGATGCGCCCCGCTGTTAGTTTCCCGTGCCATGGAACCACTCGGCGACGCGGACATACGCGCCTCCTTTGTCAATTGCTCGAAGGGCGAGGCCCGCAGGATCAGCCTGCCCCGCACCCTGGCCGATCTCCCCTGGGCCGACCTGGACTTCCTCGGCTGGCGCGACCCGGGCGCGCCGGACCGCGGCTATCTGGTGGCCGAGCGGGCCGGCGAGCCGACCGGCGTCACCCTGCGCGTGCCGCAGGGCGGCCCGCGCAGCCTGACGAAGACCACCATGTGCTCGCTGTGCATGACCGGGCACCCCGGCTCGGGCGTCTCCCTGCTGGCCGCCCGCAGGGTGGGCGCCTCCGGGCGCGAGGGCAATACGGTCGGCGCCTACATGTGCGCGGACCTGGCCTGTCCGCTGTACGTGCGCGGCAAGAAGGTGCCGCTGATGTCGATGCGGTACAAGGAGTCGCTCTCGGTCGAGGAGCGGCTGGAGCGGATGCGGGCCAACGTGGACGGGTTCCTGGACAAGGTCTTCCAGGACCACTGACGCCCGGGGCGCCGAAAGCCGGAGGGCTCCCTCACCACATCGGCGGTGAGGGAGCCCTCCGTGGCAGTGACGGCGGGGCCCGCTACTTGCCGAGCGTCGCGCCCGGCGGCACCGGGGCCGGCGCCGGCACCGCCGGTATCGGCGTCGTGGCCTGTGCCTGCGGGGAGGCGGGGTTGTTCAGGGCCGAGGGGGCGGCGACGTTCGCCGAGGCGTCGGTGAGCGGCGTGAGCTCCTCCTGCGGCGCCGCGGGCAGCGGCGCCCCCATGCGGATCCCCTGCGCGTCCAGCGCCTGCTTGATCCGCCACCGCAGCTCGCGCTCGACGCCCGCCGCGCAGCCCGGCATGGTCTTGGCCTGCACGCGGACGACCACCGAGTCGAGGGTGACGGAGTCCAGGCCCATGACCTCCACCGGCGCCCAGATCCGCTCGGTCCACGGCGCTTCCTTGGCCATCTCCTCGCCCGCCGTCGCGATGACCGCGCGGGCCCGGTCCAGGTCCTCGTCGTAGCGCAGCGTGACGTCGACCTCGGCCATGGCCCAGCCCTGGCTGAGGTTGCCGATGCGCTTGACCTCGCCGTTGCGCACGTACCAGATGGCGCCGTTGGCCCCGCGCAGCTTGGTGACGCGCAGGCCGACCTCGATGACGGTGCCGGTGGCGACGCCCGCGTCGACCTCGTCGCCCACGCCGTACTGGTCCTCAAGGATCATGAAGACGCCCGAGAGGAAGTCGGTGACCAGGTTCCGGGCGCCGAAACCGATGGCGACACCCGCCACACCGGCGCTGGCCAGCAGCGGAGCGAGGTTGATCTTCAGCACCGAGAGCACGGTCAGGGACGCCGTTCCCATGATCAGGAACGAGGCGACGCTACGGAGCACCGAGCCGATGGCCTCCGAGCGCTGCCGCCGCCGCTCGGCGTTGACGAGCAGGCTGCCCAGAGCCGTGCCGTCGATGCCCTGGGCGGTGCGGTTCATACGGGCGATGAGCTTGGTGATGGCGCGGCGGATCAGCGATCGCGCGGCGACCGCGATCACGATGATCAGGATGATGCGCAGGCCGTTGCTGAGCCAGACGGACCAGTTCTCTTCGACCCAGCCCGCGGCGTCGTTCGCCGTCCGTTGCGCCTCGTCCAGGGACGAGGGACGGGGCGTCGAGTCTGCAGCCAGGGCAGCGGACCAGAACACAGCAGGAACCCTCCGGTGTGGGACTACGCCCGCGGCGAGGAGCGGTGCGGGCAGACCCACCACACTAACGGGGCAGACCGGCTGCTCCGCTGTTGTGTTCGAGATGGGGCAGTTCTTGCGCGGTGATGGCCGTGGTTGGTTGAGGTGAGCTGCGAGGTGTGCGCCAAAACACCTGAGACCCGTTACCTGTGGATGGTGGCGCTTCTGCCAGGGGCCAGGGGACACTTGCAGGAGATCGTCCCGGCGCGAGCCACGCGCCGCCGGCGTACAAGGAGGCACCCGTGCCGCATGTCCTGGTCCTCAACGCGTCGTACGAGCCGCTCGGCGTCGTACCGCTCCGCCGCGCGCTCATACTCGTCCTCAATGAGAAGGCCATCAGCCTCGAGGACTCCGGCGCCTATCTGCACAGCGCTACCTGCACCATCCCCGCCCCGAGCGTCGTCCGTCTGAAGCGCTTTGTGAGGGTGCCCTTTCGGGGCCCCGTCCCGCTCACCCGCCGGGCTCTGTTCGCCCGGGACGGCGGGCGCTGCGCGTACTGCGGTGGCGTCGCAACCAGCGTCGATCACGTCGTCCCGCGCAGCCGCGGCGGCCAGCACGCCTGGGAGAACGTGGTGGCGGCCTGCCGCCGCTGCAATCACGTCAAGGCCGACCGGCACGTCTCCGAGCTGGGCTGGCGGCTGCGCCATCAGCCGGCACCGCCGTCCGGCCTGGCATGGCGGATCATCGGCACCGGCCATAGGGATCCGCGCTGGCTGCCGTACTTGCAGGCATACGGCGCGGAGGACGCGATGGCCCGGATCGACGGCATCTCCGCCTGAGGCCTCCGGGCCATCGTTGTGCGGTCTGTTCCATGGGGCCGCGCGCGTACACGGCGATGGCCCGGAGGCCCGCCCGGACCCCGGCCCCGGTCACCGTCCGGAGCCGCCGGCCTCCCGCACCGCGTACGCCTCGACCTCCCACAGCGAGTAGCCGAAGCGCGTGGCCCGCTTCTCGCCCTGGACCCGCACGAAGCGCGCGTCCGGCGCATCCATGCGCACCGACTCCACGCCGCCCTTGCCGTCGGTGACCAGCGCCGCGTCCCGCCAGGTCCGCCCGTCCGGCGAGACCTGGACGCGGTAGCGCAGGGGGTGCGCCTCCTGCCAGTGCAGCACCAGGCGCCCCAGCCGCACCGGACGGGCCAGCTCCAGCTGCCACCAGGCGCCGTCGGTGTGCGCCGAGGACCAGCGGGTGCGCGGGTCGCCGTCGACGGCCGCCGGGGCCGGGAAGCGGGCCGTCTCGTCGCCCGAGGACGTCGCCCGCGCCCCCCGCGCCAGGTTCGGCCCCCCGGACGGCGGATACGCCCGCACGGTCACGGTCCGCTCCTGGCCCGCCAGGGTGACCGGCACGGTGAGGACCCCGGCCGGCGTGCCCGCCGGCACCGACAGCTCGATGCGGGCGGTGGCCACGCCCCCGCGCGCCACGGTCAGCTCCGCCGGTGCCTTGACGCCGACGCCCCCGGGCGCCCGGACGGTGAGGCGCTCACGGACCGTCTCCGGGCGCCGGTTGATCATCCGCGCCTCCACGGCCACGGGCCGGCCGCCGATCTCGGCGTCCGCGTCCGTGGGCCTGAGCTCGAAGTCGGCGGGGGGAGTGTCGGCGAACCAGGGGCTGATCTCGTGCACGGCGGGCGGCGCGCCGCCCCCGCTCCACGTGACGCGCAGCCCGTCCGCCCGTACTCCACGGCCCGGCACCTGCGTCCAGCCGCTGTCCGACACCGGCCCCAGAGCCTGCCAGCCGCGGTCCGCGTCGTGCGCCTCGACCGTGCCCTGCACGCCGGGCGCGGGCGCGGTGAGCAGGGTGACCACGGTCAGCGGGTGCGGCTCGGGCAGACGGACGGCCAGGGGGGCGCCCGGGCGCGGGAACACGGCGGTCGCCGGGTCGCCGTCGGTGGCGTCGCCGGCGGTGCGCAGCGGCCGGTCGATGCCGGTCCAGCCGTTGGCCCTGGCGAGGGCCTCGTCGAGGAAGGGGGTCAGCACGCCCTTGCCGACGGTCGCCCGGCCCGCCGCGATCCGCTCGCGCAGCCGCTGCACGTCCCGCTGGGCCCGCCAGGCCGCCGCGCCGTCACCGCGCGCCTGGGCGGTGAGCATGTCGACGGCCCGTGCGCCCGCCTCGCCGTACCGGCCGAGCTGCTCCAGCCACGGCCCCACCTCGCCCCCGAGCGTGGGCGCGAGATGGACGGGCGCGCCGGCCATGGTGGCGAACGCGGCGCGCAGCCGGTCCGCGGCCGCGTCGAGCCGTGCGGGGTCCGCCGCGGCCAGGGCCGTGCGGAAGTCGTCCAGCAGCGGGCGCAGATACGCCGACTCCTCGCCGCCCAGCACCGAGGACGCGTCGTTGCCGGCCAGCGCCCGCAGGGCCTCGCGGGTACGGGCGTCGCCGCCCGCGAGGTCGTCGACGGCCGCGCGCCAGGACTCGTCGGGGCGGTAGCCGCGCGGGTTCCAGGCGTAGTCGGCGGCGGTGAACAGCGGGATGCGGGACGCGGCCGGCTGCGCGGAGGCGTTGGCGAGCAGCGCGGTCGAACCGGCGGCGACCGCCGGTTCGCGGCCGGTGTAGGGCCCCAGGAAGATGCGGTCCTGCGCGTAGTCGTTGACCGGGTAGTTGTCCATGGTCATCAGCGGGTGCCCGAAGGCCGCGCGGGCGGCGGCCAGTTCGCCGCCGGTGATGGTCTTGGGCACCACCCCCACGCCCGTCCACGCCACCTCCACGCGCGCATCGAGCGCGTCGGCCAGCGCGCGCCGGAAGGCCGTGCGGCCGTCCTGGTAGTACTCGGTGGGCAGCAGCGACAGCGGGGCCGCCTGCGGCCCCTTGCCCGCCAGGTGCCCGGCCAGCGCGCCCGCGACCTCGGCCTGGGCCCTGGCCGCCGCCTTCGGGCCGGAGCCGAACCTCTCCGCGTCCGCGTCGCAGTGCCACTCGCTGTAGCTGACGTCCTGGAACTGCAGCTGGAAGGCGCGCACGCCCAGCGCCCACATGGCGTCGGCCTTGCGCTTGAGGGCCCGTACGTCCTCCGCGGAGGAGAAGCACATCGCCTGCCCGGGTGAGATCGCCCAGCCGAGCGTCACGTGGTTGCGCCGAGCGCGCTCGGCCAGCTCCCGGAAGGCGGCGCGCTGCCGCGCGGGGTAGGGGGCGCGCCAGCGGGCCTGGCGGTACGGGTCGTCACCGGGCGCGTAGAGATAGCGGTTCTGCTTGGTGCGGCCCATGAAGTCCAGCTGTGCCAGGCGCTGTTCGTGCGACCAGGGCTGTCCGTAGAAGCCCTCGGTCAGCCCGCGCACCGCCGTGCCCGGCCAGTCGCGGATCACCGCCCCCGCGAAGGCGTGGCCCCCTTCCCGCTCCACCGCCAGCTGCCGCAGCGTCTGTGCCGCGTGGAAGAGGCCGTCCGCGCCGGGCCCGGCCAGTGCCACGGCCGGGCGGCCGTCGAGCACCCCGGTGGCCAGGCGGTAGCCGCCCGGGGGCAGGTCGTCCGCGGGCGGGGCGCCGAGCGCCCGCAGGGCGTCCTGCGCCGCCCGCCCGCCCGCGTAGACGATCAGCCCGCTCGGCGGCGGGGTGCCGCCCGGCTCGGCGTCCACGACCGTCCGGGCGCCCAGGCCGCGCAGGATGCCGCGGAGCGCCTCGATGGCGTACGGGTCGGTGCCCGGCTCGGCCATGAGGGTGACCTCGTCACCCACCCGGGCGTACGAGCCCTGGGCGCGTGCCGCCTGGGGACGTGGCCACACGGGCGGCAGGGCACCGGCGCCGTCCCGGTCCGGGGTGCCCGGCGAGCCGGTGGCGGCGGCCGCGGCGTCACCGGGCCGGGGGTCGGCGAAGGCGTCGGTGCCGCTGCCGAGCAGCCCGCCGAGGAGGGCGGCGGCCAGGACGGTGACTCCGGCCCGCCGGGGGCGTCCGGCGGCCGGGCCCAGGCGGCCGGTGCCCACGGCGCGGCGGGGCCGCGGTCCGTCGCCGGCCCCCGGCCGGATGACGTCGCCTCCACGACCTCCGTACGAGGGGTCGTCGCCCAGGAACCGCACGGCCTTCTCCTCGCCCCCAGGTGTTTGCGCCCCCAGGTGTCGCTCCCGTGGGCGACGAGCCCATCACCAGGCGCGGAGCGTGTCAACGTGGCTGACCGAACTGCCGGTAATGCCCCGCGTGCCCGGCGGCGCGGGCGCAGCGGAACCGTTTCGCATGTCCCCCGAAGAGACGCCGAATGTCCCCCGAAGAGACGCCGGACCGGCATCGGGGAACGCGGCCCGGCGCCGGGGGCCGGGCGAGGACTGCCCCTTCCTGGCGGTGGCGCCGAAGGTCGTGCGGGTCGCCTCGGAGGTGCCGCCGGTGCCCTTCGGCGCCGCGCTGCCCACTGCGCCCCGCCGGCAGCCCCGCGATCCGCGGGGGCCGGACGCGCTCGCCGGGCGCAACGCGAGGTGTCGCCGGCCATGGCACATGGGTAGGGCAGAGGCGTCCGGCACGGGGGCGACCACGCGACCACGGAGGTACCGATGGGCAGAGCGCGCCTTGCCGAGCTGCACGGTGTCGCCACCTCCTACGAGCCCGCTCCCGGGCAGGCCGTCCGGGTCTCCGAGGACACCGTCGTCGCGGTCCTCGCCGCGCTGGGCGTCGACGCCTCCACGCCCAGGGCCGTCCAGGACGCCCTGGCGGCGCGTGAGGCGGCCGAGCGCGGGCGGCTGCTGCCGGCGACGGTCGTGCTCCGCGTCGGCTCCGCGCGCGGTCTTCCGTCGCTCCCCGAGGGCACGCGGCTGCGCGTCGACACCGAGGACGGCCGGACCCTCCACTGGGACGCGGCCGCGGGAGCGCCCGGTGGCGAGCTCCTCCCGCCGGGCGGCCACGTGCTGCGCGCCCAGGCGCCCGACGGGCGGTCCGCGAGCGCGCCCCTGATCGTCGCCCCCGACCGGATCCCCGCGCCGCCCGGGCGCGGCCACGGCTTCCTCGTCCAGCTCTACTCCCTGCTGTCCGCCCGCTCCTGGGGCATGGGCGACCTCGCCGACCTCGCGGAGCTCGCCGCCTGGTCGGGCCGCGCCTTCGGTTCCGACTTCGTGCAGGTCAACCCCCTGCACGCGGCCGTGCCCGGCCCGCCCACCGACCCCTCGCCCTACCGCCCCTCCTCCCGCCGCTTCCCCGACCCGGTCCATCTGCGCGTCGAGGAGGTCCCCGAGTTCGCCTACCTCACCGGGGCCGGCCGCGAAGAGGCCGGCCGGCTGGTGGCCCGCGCCGGCGAGCTGCGCGATGCCGTGCTGCGCGGCGGCGCTCTGATCGACCGCGACGCGGTCTGGGACCTCAAGCGCCGGGCCCTGGAGCTGGTGCGGAGCGTGCCGCTGAGCCCCGGCCGCCGCGCCGCCTACGGCGACTTCCTCGCCGAACAGGGCCAGGCCCTCGACGACCACTCCACGTGGTGCGCCCTCGCCGAGGTGCACGGCGCGGACTGGCGGTCCTGGCCCGCCGGCCTGCGGGACCCGCGCTCGGCGAGGACCGCCCGCGCCCGCGGCGAGCTGCTGGAGCGCGTCGACTTCCATTGCTGGCTCGCCTGGCTCACCGACCAGCAGCTGGCCGCGGCCCAGCGGGCGGCCCGCGAGGGCGGCATGCGCGTGGGCCTGGTCCACGACCTGGCCGTGGGCGTCCACCCCTCCGGCGCCGACGCCTGGGCCCAGCAGGACGCCTTCGCTGCCGGGATGTCCGTCGGAGCCCCGCCCGACGCCTTCAACGCCCGGGGCCAGGACTGGGGCCTGCCGCCCTGGCGCCCCGACGCCCTCGCGGCCACCGGTTACGCCCCGTACCGCGAGCTGCTGCGCGGCCTGCTGCGGCACGCGGGGGCGCTGCGGATCGACCATGTGATGGGGCTGTTCCGGCTGTGGTGGGTGCCGCAGGGCTACGAGCCCCGGCGCGGCGCCTATGTGCGCTACGACCCCGAGGCCATGCTCGGCGTCCTGGCGCTGGAGGCGCACCGCGCCGGCGCCGCCGTCATAGGCGAGGACCTGGGCACGGTCGGGCCCGGCGTCCGGGAGACGCTGGCCGAGCGCGGGGTGCTCGGCACCTCGGTGCTGTGGTTCGAGCGCGACTACGCGGGCGGCGGGAGCCGGCCCGGGCCGCTGGAGCCCGGGCGCTGGCGCCCCGGCTGCCTGGCCACCGCCACGACGCACGACCTGCCGAGCACCGCCGCCCGCCTCACCGGCGACCACGTCGAGCTGCGGCACCGGCTGGGGCTGCTGACCCGGCCGCTGGAGGCGGAACAGCGGGAGGACGCCATGGGCGTCGCCGAGTGGCTGGCCCTCTTCGGGCGGCTGGGGCTGCTCCCGGAGGGGCCGGGCGACGAGGAGGGGGCGGTCAAGGCCGTGCACCGCTTCCTGCTGCGCACCCCCGCCGCGATGGTCGGCATCTGGCTGCCGGACGCGGTCGGCGACAGGCGTCCGCAGAACCTGCCGGGCACCTGGGACCAGTACCCGAACTGGCGGCTGCCGGTCGCCGACGCCACGGGCCGGCCGCTGTCCCTGGAGGAGCTGGCCGCCTCGCCCCGGCTGCACGCACTGATGGAGGAGGTCATAGCGGCCCGCAGCCGTCACTGACGCCGATAGGCCACCCCGGACGCGCGGGTCCGGTAGGTGTCCGATACGTTGAGGTCGTGAGCAATAAGGTCAACAAGAACGCCGTGCGTGCCGGTGCCGTCTGCGCAGGCACGATGCTGATGCTGCTGATGTCGTCCCCCGCGTTCGCGCTCACCCGCGACGACGGCGACGACCCGGGCCCCGGCCTGAGCGTGATCAACACGCTCGGCCTCTACGTGGCCGCGCCGATCGTTCTCTTCCTGGTCATCACGGGCCTGACCATGGTCCTCGCCAGGCACTCCGACAACAAGCGCACGCACGACACGCACTACCCCCGCATCGCGCGCTGACGCTTCCCCGTCCGACCGCTCCGCAGGCCCCTGAAGCCGGCACCTCCTGGTGCCGGCTTTTTGCTGCCCATTTCGGTGTATGGGCCACTGGCTTTGGCGTTTGTCCCACCGTTAACCTACGGTGTCGTAACCTACGGAGCCGTAAGTAAAGATCGCCCAGGAGCTGCCTGTGACCATCGCCCCCTCCCACGCCGGCCAGGCCGCATGGAGCGACAGCCGCCTGTTGTACGCACTCGAAGAGGTCGTCGAGGCCGAGCTCAACCGGCACCTGAAGGTGGCGAAGGAATGGATGCCGCACGAGTACGTGCCGTGGAGCGACGGCCGTAACTTCGACGGCGTCATGGGCGGCGAGGCCTGGGCCCCCGAGCAGTCGAAGGTGACGCAGATAGGGCGGACCGCCCTCATCGTCAACCTGCTGACCGAGGACAACCTCCCCAGCTACCACCACGAGATCGCCTCGCTCTTCGGCCGCGACGGCGCGTGGGGCACCTGGGTGCACCGCTGGACGGCGGAGGAGGGCCGGCACGGCATCGTGATGCGGGACTACCTGCTCACCTCGCGCGCCGTCGACCCGGTCGCGCTGGAGCGGTTCCGCATGCAGCACATGTCGGAGGGGTTCGAGTCCGACAACCGGCACAGCATGCTGCACTCGGTCGCCTACGTCGCCTTCCAGGAGCTGGCGACCCGCATCTCGCACCGCAACACCGGCCACCACTCCGGTGACCCGGTCTGCGACCGCATGCTCGCCCGCATCGCCACGGACGAGAACCTGCACATGGTCTTCTACCGCAACCTGCTCGGGAAGGCCTTCGAGCTGGCACCCGACCAGACGATGAGCGCCGTGCGGGACGTGGTGGTCGACTTCCGGATGCCCGGCCACGGCATCCCCGGCTTCGAGCGGGCCGCCGCGCAGATGGCCATCGGCGGCATCTACAACCTGCGCATCCACCACGACGACGTGCTCCAGCCGGTGCTGCGCTTCCTGAAGGTCCTGGAGATCACGGGCCTCGGCCCGGAGGGACTGCGCGCCCAGGAGGAGCTCGGCCTGTTCATGGGCGGCCTCGACGACCAGGCCACGAAGTTCGACGAGCGGCGCGCGGCGCTGCTCGCGCGCCGGCAGGCCCGCGCGGAGAAGGCCTGAGAAAAGCCGAGGGCGCCCCGGACCGCACGGTCCGGGGCGCCCTCGGCTTTACCGCTGCCGTCAGGCGGTCGCCGCCGCATCCGCGGCCTGGGCCTTCAGGGCCCGCTCGACGCCCGCGCGGGACTCGGTGACCAGGCGGCGCAGCGCCGCGTTCGGCTCGGCCGAGGCCAGCCAGGCGTCCGTCGCGTCCAGCGTGGCCTGGGAGACCTGCAGGGCGGGGAAGAGACCCACCGCGATCTGCTGGGCCATCTCATGGCTGCGCTTGCCCCAGACGTCCTTGACCACCGCGAAGTACTTCTGGCTGTAGGGGGCGAGCAGCTCGCGCTGGTCGGCCTGCTGGAAGCCGCTGATGACCGACTCCTGCACCGCGTTGGGCAGCTTGTCGGACTCGACGACCGAGGCCCACGCCTCGGCCTTCGCCTCGGCCGTCGGCCGCGCGGCGCGCGCCCAGGCGGCGTGCTCCTCGCCCGCCGAGGTCTTGTCGCGCTCCAGCTCGGCCGCGATGGCCTTGTCGTCCGCGCGGCCCGTCGCGGCGAGCCGGCCGAGCAGGTCCCAGCGCAGCTCGGTGTCGATCTTCAGACCCTCGACGGACTCGGTGCCCTCCAGCAGCGCGGCGAGGAGGTCCAGCTGCCCGTCGGTGCGGGCGGTGGCGGCGAAGGCGCGGGCCCACGCCAGCTGGTGGTCGCTGCCCGGCGCGGCCGCGCGCAGGTGCTCCAGCGTGGCCTCGGTCCACTTCGCCAGGCCGCTCTCGCGCCAGGTGGGCGCCGCGTACACGTCGATGGCGGTCTTCACCTGGCGCTGCAGGGACTGCACGACGCCGATGTCGGACTCCTTGGCGACGCCCGAGAGCACCAGGTCCAGGTAGTCGCGGGTGGCCAGCTCGCCGTCGCGGGTCATGTCCCAGGCGGAGGCCCAGCACAGGGCGCGGGGGAGGGACTCGGTGAAGTCGCCCAGGTGCTGGGTCACCGTCGCAAGGGACTCGGCGTCCAGGCGCACCTTGGCGTACGACAGGTCGTCGTCGTTGAGCAGCACGACGGCCGGGCGGGCGCGGCCCACCAGCTGCGGGACCTCGGTCAGCGCGCCGTCGACGTCCAGCTCGAGGCGGTCCTTGCGGACCAGCTTGCCGTTCTCGTGCTCGTACAGGCCGATCGCGATGCGGTGCGGACGGAGCGTCGGCTGACCCTTGGCGCCGGCGGGCAGCGCGGGGGCCTCCTGCTTGACGGCGAAGGCGGTGATGACGCCGTCGGTGTCCGTGCTGATCTCGGGCCGCAGGATGTTGATGCCGGCGGTCTCCAGCCACGCCTTCGACCAGGTCTTCAGGTCACGCCCGGAGGTCTTCTCCAGCGCGCCCAGCAGGTCGGACAGGCGGGTGTTGCCGAAGGCGTGCTCCTTGAAGTACGCCTGTACGCCGGTGAAGAACTCGTCCATGCCGACGTAGGCGACGAGCTGCTTGAGGACGGACGCGCCCTTGGCGTAGGTGATGCCGTCGAAGTTGACGAGCACGTCGTCCAGGTCGCGGATGTCCGCCATGATCGGGTGCGTGGAGGGCAGCTGGTCCTGCCGGTAGGCCCACGTCTTCATGGAGTTGGCGAACGTCGTCCACGAGTGCGGCCACTTGCTGCCGGGCGCGTACGCCTGGCAGGCGATGGAGGTGTACGTGGCGAACGACTCGTTCAGCCACAGGTCGTTCCACCACTCCATGGTGACCAGGTCGCCGAACCACATGTGCGCCAGCTCGTGCAGGATCGTCTCCGCGCGCACCTCGTACGCGGCGTCCGTCACCTTCGAGCGGAAGACGTACTGGTCGCGGATGGTGACCGCGCCCGCGTTCTCCATCGCGCCCGCGTTGAACTCCGGCACGAACAGCTGGTCGTACTTGGCGAAGGGGTAGGCGTAGTCGAACTTCTCCTGGAACCAGTCGAAGCCCTGCCGGGTGACCTCGAAGATGGCGTCCGCGTCGAGGAACTCGGCCAGCGAGGGACGGCAGTAGATGCCCAGCGGGACGGACTGCCCGTCCTTCTCGTAGGAGCTGTGCACCGAGTGGTACGGACCGGCGATCAGCGCGGTGATGTACGTGGAGATGCGCGGCGTCGGCTCGAAGCGCCAGATGTTGTCGGCCGGGCGCTGGGGCGTCGGCGAATTGGAGATGACGGTCCAGCCCTCGGGGGCCTTCACGGTGAACTGGAACGTCGCCTTCAGGTCCGGCTGCTCGAAGGAGGCGAAGACGCGGCGGGCGTCCGGCACCTCGAACTGGGTGTAGAGGTAGGCCTGGTCGTCCACCGGGTCCACGAAGCGGTGCAGCCCCTCGCCCGTGTTGGTGTAGGCGCAGTCGGCGACGACCTTCAGTTCATTGCGGCCCGCCCGCAGGCCCGGCAGGGCGATGCGGCTGTCCTTGAAGACCTCGGCCGGGGCGAGCGCCGTGCCGTTCAGCACGACCTCCAGCACGGCCGGGGCGACCAGGTCGATGAAGGACTCGCCCGCCTCCGCGGCGTCGAAGCGCACGGTGGTCACGGACCGGTAGGTGCCGCCCTCCTGCGCGCCGGAGAGGTCGAGGTCGATCTCGTACGCGTCCACGGCCAGCAGCCGCGCCCGCTGCTGCGCCTCTTCACGGGTCAGGTTCGTTCCGGGCACCGGGGCATCTCCTTAGCGTTCCGCAATCTCGCGACTGCGGCCCATCCTTCCACGGTGTCGCTGTGCGTGGCGGTTCGTACGCTGACGGCTGAGGAGCCGAAAGCCTGATCGTCCGGACCTAGGACCGCCTCCGACTTTGGGCCGAGCCGCACCCCCATGACCGCGTTTCAGGTGCAGCTGCTGGTAGCGTTTACCTGCAAGTTAATTGCAATAAGTAGTCGGAGGGCTCGGCATGGCCATCTACACGCTTCCTGAACTCCCGTACGATTACGCGGCGCTCCAGCCCGTCATCGACGCGAAGATCATTGAGCTGCACCACGACAAGCACCACGCGGCGTACGTCAAGGGCGCGAACGACACTCTCGAGCAGCTCGCCGAGGCCCGTGACAAGGACCAGTGGGGCGCCATCAACGGCCTCGAGAAGAACCTGGCCTTCCACCTCTCCGGCCACATCCTGCACAGCATCTACTGGCAGAACATGACCGGCGACGGCGGCGGCGAGCCCCTCGACAAGGACGGCGTGGGCGAGCTCGCGGACGCCATCGCCGAGTCCTTCGGCTCCTTCGCCAAGTTCAAGGCGCAGCTGACCAAGGCCTCCGCCACCACGCAGGGCTCCGGCTGGGGCGTGCTCGCCTACGAGCCGATCAGCGGCCGCCTGATCGTCGAGCAGGTCTACGACCACCAGGGCAACGTGGGCCAGGGCTCCGTGCCGATCCTGGTCTTCGACGCCTGGGAGCACGCCTTCTACCTGCAGTACAAGAACCAGAAGGTGGACTTCATCGACGCCATGTGGGCCGTCGTCAACTGGCAGGACGTGGGCGCGCGCTACCTCGCCGCGAAGGAGAAGGGCAGCTCCATCATCCTGGCGCCCTGACCCGCCCCCCGGACCGCCTGCTCGTGATCGTCTTCTCACCCTTCACGCGGCGGGCGAACGGAGAGGCCCCCGCGCGGTCGGATCGCGCGGGGGCCTCTCCCCATTCCACCATCACCCTCAGGCGTGGCCGAACGCCTCGCCGGTCACCGTGAACTCTCTCGCCAGCCCCGTCTCGTGCAGCCGGGCGAACGGGGTGAACGGCACCCCCATCTCCGACCCCCCGCGGTCGAAGTTCCATGCCTTGTGCACGGCGAAGCGGTAGTCCACCGCCGTGCCCCCCTCCGCGTCCACCCGGACCGTGCCCGTCAGCCGGAACTCCGCGCAGCGCAGGGCCAGCCACCAGTCGGTGCCGGCCCGCCGGGTGATCAGCACATCGCGCCAGCCGCTGTCGGCGGGGTACGCGGCGGGCCCGCGCGGCCCGGCGCGCCAGCGTTCGAGGGCCTCGGCGCGCCACCGCTCCAGCTGCTCCCCGGCGGCCGAGCGGACGGCCGGCAGGGCGAGCAGGTCCTCGGCGTCCACGCGGTAGGGCGCACCCGTGCCGCGCAGGTAGTGCCGGAGCGTGCCCGCCGCCCGCCGCAGCCCCAGCAGCGCCCAGACGCCCCGCAGCGCATGGCACGAGGCCAGCGTCAGCAGGTCGTACGGGCGTACCGGCAGCTCCGCGTAGGCCGCGTTGTCGCACGGCGGCTCCGCCTCGGCCCAGCCGCCGTCACGGCCGAGCGGCCGGGAGAGGTCGGTCTGGCCCATACGCGGGACCTTAACGGACCGCCTGTGCGCCCGCCCGTCGGCTGCGGCTTTCGGGGGCCGTGCCGTCAGTCCCCGTCAGCCCTGGTCAGTCCCCGTCAGTCCCCGTCAGTCGAAGACCGGGCCGACGGTCCGGGTCCGCTTGATCTCGTAGAAGCCCGGCGTCCCGGCGACCAGCAGGGTGCCGTCCCACAGCCGCGCCGCCGCCTCGCCCTTGGGCGCCGGGGTGACGACCGGGCCGAAGAAGGCGACCTCCCGGCCCTCCGGGCCGGGCACGGCGATGATCGGCGTGCCGACGTCCTGGCCGACCTTCTCGATGCCCTCCTTGTGGGAGACGCGCAGGTCCTCGTCGTGGGCGTCGCAGTCGTAGGCCTCCACCAGGCGCTCCGGCAGCCCGGCCGCCGCCAGCGCCGCGGCGATCGTCGTACGGTCGCGCGGCAGGTCCTCGTTGTGGAAGCGGGTGCCGATGGCGGTGTAGAGGCGGCCGAGCACCTCGTCGCCGAACTCCTTCGCGGCCGCCACGCACACCCGCACCGGGCCCCAGGCGTCGGTGCGCAGGTACTCCCGGTACTCCTCGGGCACCTGCTCGATCCTGTCCTCATTGAGCACGGCGAGGCTCATGACGTGCCAGCGCACGTCCACGGGCCGGACCCGCTCGACCTCCAGCATCCAGCGCGAGGTCATCCAGGCCCAGGGGCAGGCGGGGTCGAACCAGAAGTCGGCGGTCACTCTCTCCGCGGTCACACGAATCTCCTCTGACAAGCTGAACAGTCAGTGATTCAACAAGCACCCCCCGTGCCATGATTCCTGGTGTTCGAAAATACGTGAGGAATTCGAGGGAGCCGCGTCGTGCCCGGTGAGAACCTGACCCGTGAGGAAGCCCGGCTACGGGCCCGTCTGCTGACCGTGGACGCCTACGACGTGGCACTCGACCTGCGGTCCGCGGTGGGCCCGGGCGCCGGGCCCCGTACGTTCCGCTCGGTGACGACGATCCGTTTTCGCTGCGCCGAGCCCGGCGCGGCGAGCTTCGCGGACCTCGTGGCCCCCTCCGTGACGGCGGTCAGCCTCAACGGGCGGGAGCTGGACCCGGGGGCTGTCTTCGACGGTGCGCGCATCGTGCTGGAGGACCTGGCCGCCGAGAACGTCCTGACCGTGGACGCCCAGTGCGCCTACAGCCGGACCGGCGAGGGCCTGCACCGCTTCGCCGACCCCGAGGACGGCGAGGTCTACCTCTACACCCAGTACGAGCCCGCCGACGCGCGCCGCGTCTTCGCGAACTTCGAGCAGCCCGACCTCAAGGCCCCCTTCACCTTCTCGGTCACCGCGCCCGCCTCCTGGACGGTGCTGAGCAACGGCGAGCAGGACGGTGAGAGCGAGCCGGTGGCCGCCGACGCCACCGCCGCCACCTGGCGGTTCGTCCCCACCCGGCCCATCTCCACCTACATCACCGCCGTCGTCGCAGGCCCGTACCACGTCGTGCGCGACCACTACAGCCGTACGTTCGACGACGGCACGGTGCTCGAGATCCCGCTGGGCGCGCTGTGCCGCAAGGGCCTGGCCCGCCACTTCGACGCCGACGACATCTTCACCGTCACCAAGCAGGGCCTGGACTTCTTCCACGACCACTTCGACTACCCCTACCCCTTCGGGAAGTACGACCAGGCCTTCGTGCCGGAGTACAACATCGGCGCCATGGAGAACCCGGGCTGCGTCACCTTCCGCGAGGAGTTCGTCTTCCGCGGCAAGGTCACGCAGGCCTCGTACGAGCGCCGGGCCAACGTGATCCTGCACGAGATGGCCCACATGTGGTTCGGCGACCTGGTGACCATGCAGTGGTGGGACGACCTGTGGCTCAA
Source organism: Streptomyces sp. NPDC026206 (assembly GCF_040638465.1). Taxonomy (NCBI): domain Bacteria; kingdom Bacillati; phylum Actinomycetota; class Actinomycetes; order Kitasatosporales; family Streptomycetaceae; genus Streptomyces; species Streptomyces sp. NPDC026206. Next base: position 15,881 of record NZ_JBEZYL010000020.1, on the reverse strand, counting down.
GGAGTCCTTCGCGGACTTCATGGGCGCCTTCTCGCTGGCCGAGGCGACCCGCTTCACCAACGGCTGGGTGACCTTCGCCAACAACCGCAAGTCCTGGGCCTACCGCGCGGACCAGCTGCCCTCCACGCACCCCGTCACGGCGGACATCCACGACCTGGAGGACGCCAAGCTCAACTTCGACGGCATCACCTACGCCAAGGGCGCCTCGGTCCTCAAGCAGCTCGTCGCCTACGCCGGCCGCGACGCCTTCCTCGAGGGTGCCCGGCGCTACTTCAAGCGCCACGCCTACGGCAACACCCGCCTGGCCGACCTGCTGTCGGTGCTGGAGGAGACCTCGGGCCGCGACATGGCCGCCTGGTCGCGGTCCTGGCTGCAGACGGCCGGCGTCAACTCGCTGACCCCGCTGGCCACCTACGACGCGGCCGACCGCATCACCGAGCTCGCCATCCTCCAGGAGGCCCCCGAAAGCCACCCCGAGCTGCGCCCGCACCGCGTGGCCGTGGGCCTGTACCGCCGACGGGAGGCGGGCGGCGCGCTCGAGCGCTACGCCCGTGCCGAGGCCGACGTCACCGGTCCCCGCACGGTCGTCGGGGAGCTGGCCGGGGTCGAACGGCCCGAGCTGATCCTCGTCAACGACGACGACCTCACCTACTGCAAGATCCGCTTCGACGATGCCTCACTGGCCACCCTCCGCCAGCACCTGGGCGACCTCACCGACCCGCTCGCCCGCGCCCTGTGCTGGTCGGCCCTGTGGAACCTCACCCGGGACGGGCTGATGCCCACCCGCGACTACCTGGACCTGGTGCGGTGCTTCGCGGGCGCCGAGAGCGACATCGGCGTCCTGCAGATGGTCCAGGAGTGGGCCATCGGCGCGCTGGTGTACTACGCGGCACCCGCCCGGCGCGAGGAGAGCGGCCGCGAGCTCGCCCAGAGCGCCCTGAGCGAGCTGCGGCAGGCCACGCCGGGCAGCGGCCACCAGCTGGCGTGGGCGCGGTTCCTCGCCCGGCTCGCCACCACGGAATCGGACCTGCAGCTGCTGCGCGGGCTGCTGGACGGCTCCGCGAAGATCGACGGCCTGGACGTGGACCAGGAGCTGCGCTGGGCCTTCCTGGGTACGCTCGCCGCCCGGGGCGCCGCCGACGAGAGCGTGCTCGACGCCGAGCTGGCCCGGGACGACACCGCCTCCGGCAGGCGGCACCACACCCGCTGCCTCACCTCCCGGCCGTCGGCCGCGGTCAAGGCCGGGGCGTGGGCGTCGGTCGTCGACTCCGACGCCCTCTCCAACGCCCTTGCCGAGGCCACCATCGCGGGCTTCGACCAGCCGGGCCAGCGGGAGCTGCTGGCGCCGTTCGCACCGCGCTACTTCGAGGTGATCGAACGGGTGTGGCGGGAGCGGTCCATCGAGATCGCCATGGCGGTCGTGCGCGGGCTTTTCCCGGCCCTGCAGGACGACCGGCGGACGCTGCAGGCCACCGACGCCTGGCTGGCCGCGCACCCGGACGCCGCTCCCGCGCTGCGCCGCCTGGTCCTGGAGGCCCGGGACGACCTGGCGCGGGCCCTGAGCGCGCAGCTCTGTGACGAGGCCGCCGCGCGCTGAGCGGGAGCCGCCCGAACGGGCCCGCGGCAGCATGGACAGTGTCAAATGCCCAGGGTTTAAAACGGCGTTGTCCTGAATTGTCGACGGGCCCGTAACAGCGGTTGGGGGCGGGACGGGAGAGGGAATGGCGGGGGCATGAACCCCAACACCCCCCTCTCCCCACGCCCCCTGTCCCATCTCTCCGACGTCCGCCGCCGCGTGATGACGGCACGTCAGCTCAGGGAGCACGGCGTCACCGGGGCCGACGTCACCGAGCGCTGCCGCCCCGGCGGGCCCTGGCTGCAGCTGCTGCCGGGGGTCTTCCTGCTCCATACCGGGCCCGCCACCAGCGAGGAGCGGCTGCACGCCGCCCTGATGTACACCGTCCCGCGCACCCAGGCGCCGCGCCGGCCCGGCCCGGCCGCCGTGCGGGACCCGGAACCCGGCCCCTACGGGCAGGCCATGATCACCGGCCCGGCCGCGCTCGCCCTGTACCGGCTGACCAGTGTCCCCTCGCTGCTCTCCCTCGACCGCATCGACGTCCTGCTGCCGCGCACCCGCCGCCTGCGCGCGAACGGGTTCGTACGGCTGGTACGGGCGCACACCGTGCCCCGCCCCCGGCTGGTGACGGGCGTCCCGGTCGCACCGGTCGCGCGCGCGGTCGCCGACACCGTGGCGCAGCTGACCGACGCGGCCGCGGTGCGCGCCCTGCTGAGCGAGGCCGTGCGCGGCGGGCATGCCGAGGCCACCGCGGTCGTGCGGGAGCTGACCCGGGCCCGGCTGCTGGGGCGGCCGCATGTCGTGGACGCCGTCGAGGCGTTGCTGGCGGAGGGCCGGGCGGTCGCCGAGGGCAGGCTGTACGAGATGGTGCGTGAGCACGCGCTGCCCGTGCCGCTGTGGAACGTGGACCTGCGGATGCCGGGCGGACCGTGCCTCGGCGGCGTGGACGCCTTCTGGCCCGACCACGCGGTGGCCCTGGAGCTCGACGCCCGCACACCCCGCCGGGAGGAGGGCGCCCTCTGGTCCGAATCCTCCCGCAGGCAGGATCACTTGGAGCGGATCGGCATCACGGTCGTGCGCGTCACACCGAAGATGCTGCGGGACGCCGAAGGGCTGGAGCAGCAGGCCGCGGTCGTCCGTACCGCCCTGGTGGCGTCGGCCGACCGCGAATCCTGCGCGTATCTCATCGTTCTGCCGAGGTGACCCGCCCCCGGTGAGCCGCTCCCTCAGCGCCGCGGCAGCAGCAGCTCCGTGTTGCGGTCGGGCGGCGAGCCGGCGAGCGAGGTGTCCGAGCCCGGGGCGTTGAAGGCCAGCTCCCTGAAGAGGGAGGCCAGCCCGGTCTGGGAGAGGTCGTGGAAGTCGGTGCGGTACGGGGCGGCCGATTCGATGAGCGTGGTGAACAGGGAGATCGTCCCGTCCCGGTTGTCGGTGACCTCGATGACGCGGGCGAGCTGCGGATAGTCGACGTGCGAGGCGGTGGCGATCTCCCAGAAGCCGCCGCGCGGGCGGATGCGGTTGCGGTGGCTGTGGCCGTTGATCCACGCCAGGACGTTGTTGTGGCGCTGCAGGAGGGCGACCACCTCGTCGCCGCTGTGCCGCTTCTCGCCCGGGCGGGCGGGGTCGGGCGTCGTGTTGTTCATGCTCCAGCTGGGGTGGTGACTGAAGATCAGGGCGTACTGGTCCCGGTGCTCCTTGAGCGTCCGTTCGAGCCAGTCGAGCTGGGAGGTGCCCAGGGAGCCCTGGTAGTGGCCGCCGGGGTCCGTGGTGTCCAAGCTGATGCCGATGACCTTGTCGGACACGCGGAAGCTGTAATAGAGGCTGCCGGAGTCGAGGTTGGCGCGGGTGTAGCCGTGGCCGACGGGCCCGGGCCCGGTGTGCTGGGGGTCCAGGTGCGCGGCCACGTACTGGCGTGCGGTCAGCGGCACCCGGCGCGGGTCGGCGGTGACCGTGCGCATGTCCTTCTTGTGTGCCTTGAGCATGGACTCTATGCGCTTGCCCTTGGGGTCGGCGCCGCCGGCCTCGCCCTCCATCAGCTTCTTGGCCTCGGCGGGCGGGATGTACTGCAGCTTGCGGTCGCCGACGCTGACGTCGGCGATGAACGAGCCCGCGGCCGGGTAGCAGCCGCCGGAGAGCAGGTCGTGGTTGCCGAAGGTCGAGTACCAGGGGACGTGCAGTCCGGGGCTGGTGACCCGGCGGCAGGCGGCGTCGAGATAGCCGTCGATCCTGGGGTAGCCGGCCTCCTTGTCCTGGTCGCGCAGGGCGCTCTCGGGGTGCCAGTACAGCTTGAGTCCGCTGTTCTGCACGCCCTCGTAGTGGCGCGGATCGCCGGTGTTGGGGATCATCCGGCCGCCGCTGAGGGCGGTGAGGAACCACTCGACCTCGATCTTCGCGTTCTCGTCGCCGTTGTCGCCGGTGGTGACCACGAATCCGAACGGGGTGCCGGTGGCGGGACCCCGGCGCAGCTTGTTGACGCGCTCGACCAAGGAGACCACGCCCGGCAGGGTCAGCGCCTCGTGCGGCCGCCAGCCGCCGACGTCACCCGAGCGGAAGAACTCGTACCGCAGCGGATGCTGTACATCCGTCATATGCAGGTCGGTGAACTGTACGAACGACGCCAGCGTCGTACGCCGGTCCTCCCGGCCGCTCTGCGCCTGGGCCAGCTCGGCCCGTACGACCCGGGGCCAGCCGGGGCCGTCACCGAGCCGCCGGTAGCCGCTGCTGCCGCGCGGGGCGGCGACGGAGGCGAGCGTGGTGCCGGCGTCCGTGGGTGCGGCCGGCGTCCCGGCCGCGGGGGTCGCCGGGGTGCCGGCGGCCGGGGCGGGGGTGGGGTCGCCGGGGGCGGCCGCGGCCGGTCCGCTGTCCGTGCCCACGGCGAGGCCCAGCCCGGTGGCCGTGGTGACGGCGCCCGCGGCGGCCAGGAACGTACGGCGGTCGAGCTGCGAGGCTGCGGTTCTGCGGGATCTGCGGTGCATGGCGGTCTCCCCGGGTGCGAACGCGAAGGCTGGCGGTCTTGCGGGCGGGCGGTGGCTGTCGGTCAGTGAGGAGCGTCGGCAGCGCGAGTGACCTGGGCGTGAACTCGGCCGCAACGGTCGCCGCCGATCCCCTCACATGGATCTTGGCTACTGCGAACTGACATACACCACTCGTCCCCTGGAGTGCTGACGCTCACTCAGCGTTCACCCTCGAGGGGAACCCTCTCGCCGGTCACGGGCCAATCCTTTAGTCCGTTTGTCCTACAGCTGCTGAGCTGCGGGAACGTCCTGACCGCTTCACGGCCTCCGTCCCGCTTCATCCCGCGTGGCGCGTGGCGGGTTTACGCCATCCTTATTTTCCTGCCCGGGCAACTCTCCCCAAACCCCCGCCACTTCCATCAAAGTGAGCGCTCATCCGGCACCGATTTCCGGACGCCGAGTGGGTGTGCCCTTTCGCCGCCTTTTCGCTGTCCCTTCGCTGTTCCGTTTGCTGTTCCGCTGCCCGTTCCACCACTTCCAGCCAGGGATGCTCATGACCCCCACCCCCGATGCCCCGAACGCGTCGTCCGGCGGCGCGAGACGTGCGGCCCGAATAGCCGTCGCGGCCTCCGTCGTGGCCGCGCTCACCGCGGCGGGCGCCGCTCCCGCCTTCGCCGAGGACCCCCTGCCCGCTCCGGGACCGGTCAAGTCGACGTCGGACAAGCTCGGTTCGCACGACGCGGACCTGCTCGCCAAGGCCAAGTCCGAGGGCGACAGGACCGTGACGATGATGATCGCCACCCAGCCCGGCCGGACCGGCCAGGTCGCCGAGAAGCTCGGAGCGATCCAGGGCGCCTCCGTGGGCCAGGCGTACGACAAGCTCGGCTACGTCCGCGCCACGGTCCCCACCGGCAAGGCGGACGCCGCCATCGACGAGGCGAAGAAGCTCGCCTCCGTGCACGGCATCGACCTCAAGCAGGAGATCAAGCTCCCGGACCCGACGCCCCGGGGGGACGTCGCCCAGGGCGCGCCGCAGCTCGCCAAGGACCGGAAGTACCCGGCCCCCGGCAAGAAGACCCCGGCGAAGAACCCGTACCAGCCGGCCTTCGAGACCGGCGCCGTCGAGTTCACCGAGGACCACCCCCAGGCCGACGGCCGCGGCGTGACCATCGGCATCCTGGACTCCGGCATCGACCTCGGGCACCCCGCGCTGCAGCGGACCAGCACCGGCGAGCGCAAGATCACCGACTGGGTCACCGCGACCGACCCGCTCACCGACGCGGACGGCACCTGGCTGCCGATGACCTCCGACGTCTCGGGCCCGGGCTTCTCCTTCAACGGCCGCACCTACACTGCCCCCGCCGGCGACGGCGCCCGCCAGGTAGCCCTCTTCCGCGAGAGCGTCACCGCCGGCGGCGACATGAAGGGCGACCTCAACCGGGACGGCGACACGACCGACTCCTGGGCCGTCCTCTACGACAAGGCCAAGGGCACCGTCCGCGTCGACCTCGACGACGACGGCGACTTCGGCAACGACGAGGAGCTGAAGCCGTACAAGGACGGCTACCAGGTCGGCTACTTCGGCAAGGACAACCCGGACACCCCGATCGCCGAGCGCATCCCCTTCGTCGTGCAGGTCCGCAAGGACGTGCCGATGGACCCGAAGGGCGGCGACTGGGTCGGCAAGAAGGCCGACTTCGTCAACATCGGCGTCATCGAGTCCGAGCACGGCACCCACGTCGCCGGCATCACCGCCGCCAACGGCCTCTTCGGCGGGAAGATGAACGGCGCGGCCCCGGGCGCGAAGCTCGTCTCCTCCCGCGCCTGCACCTGGACCGGCGGCTGCACCAACGTGGCGCTGACCGAGGGCATGATCGACCTCGTCGTCAACCGCGGCGTCGACATCGTCAACATGTCGATCGGCGGCCTGCCCGCGCTCAACGACGGCAACAACGCCCGCTCCGAGCTCTACACCCGCCTCATCGACACCTACGGCGTCCAGCTCGTCATCTCGGCGGGCAACAGCGGCCCCGGTGCCAACACCATCGGCGACCCCGGCCTGGCCGACAAGGTCATCAGCGTCGGCGCGTCCGTCTCCAAGGAGACCTGGGCCGCCAACTACGGCTCCGAGGTGAAGACGAAGTACGCGATGATGCCCTTCTCCTCGCGCGGCCCGCGCGAGGACGGCGGCTTCACGCCCACGATCAGCGCCCCGGGCGCCTCGATCAACACCACGCCGACCTGGGAGCCGGGCGCCCCCGTCGCCGAGTCCGGCTACGACCTGCCGCCCGGCTACGGCATGCTGCAGGGCACCTCGATGGCCTCCCCGCAGGCAGCGGGCGCCTCGGCGCTGCTGATATCGGCCGCCAAGCAGAAGAAGACGAAGCTCACCCCGGCCGATCTGCGCACGGCGCTGTACAGCACCGCGAAGAAGATCAAGGGCTTCCAGGCCTACGAGCAGGGCGCCGGCCTGATCAACATCCCCGACGCGTGGGAGGCCCTGCGCGACGGCGCCACCGCCCACGACTACACGGTCAAGGCCCCCGTCGCCACCGCCCTCTCCGGCGCGCTGAAGACCCCCGGCTTCGGCTCCGGCCTCTACGACCGCGAGGGCGGCCTGAAGGCGGGCGAGAGCAGGACCTACGACGTCACCGTCACCCGCACCTCCGGCCCCGACAAGCCGGTGTGGCACGAGCTGGAGTGGCAGAACAATGACGGCACCTTCAAGCTCGTCGGCGACAACGAGGTCAAGCTGCCGCTGAACAAGCCCGTGACCGTCAAGGTCAGCGCCAAGGCGAAGACCGCCGGCATCCACAGCGCGATCCTCGCGGTCGACGACGACCGCACCGAGGGCGTCGACAAGCAGATCATGACGACCGTCGTCGCGGCCGAGCCGCTCGTCAAGCCGTCGTACGTGGTCAAGAAGAGTGCGACCGCCACGCGCAACGCCACGACCTCGTACTTCGTCACCGTGCCCAAGGGCGCCCGGACCCTCGAGGTCGCGCTCGGCGGCCTGGCCGCCGGCAGCCAGACCCGCTTCATCGCCATCAACCCCTACGGCGTGCCCGTCGACCCCACGTCCACGGTCAACTGCTACCCGAACTACTCGAACCCGGCCAACGCCTGCCGCCCGGAGCTGCGCTCGTACGCTAACCCGCTGCCCGGCGTCTGGGAGATCGAGGTCGAGTCCCGCCGCACCTCCCCGCTGCTGGACAACCCCTACACCCTGACCGCCACGGCGCTGGGCGCCACCTTCGAGCCGGCGGTCCAGACCGTCCCCGAGGCCAAGGTGGGCCAGGCCGCCGACGTGACCTGGAAGGCCACCAACGCCTTCGCGGCGCTCGACGGCAAGCTCAAGGGCGGCCAGCTCGGCTCGTCGAAGATCGACCGGCCGACCCTCAAGCAGGGCGAGAAGCGGACCACCAAGGTCACCCTCGGCGAGGGCGTCTCCCGCTTCGACGCCGCCATCGGCGGCGCCGCCGACCCCAAGGCCGACCTGGACCTGACCGTCTACAAGGACGGCAAGTCCGTGGGCGCCTCCACCAGCGGCGGCTCCGACGAGCTGGTCACCCTGACCAAGCCGGCGGCCGGCGAGTACACCGTCGAGGTCACCGGCTACTCCGTCCCGGCCGGCGCGACCGCCTACGACTACCGCGACGTCTACTTCGCCCCGTCCCTGGGCGAGATCAAGGTCGACGCGGCGACGGGCGTCAAGCTCGGCGCCGGTGAGTCCGCGCAGGTCACGGCCCAGGTCGTGGTCGCGGGGGCGGCCCCCGAGGGCCGCTCCTTCTTCGGCGACGTCCAGCTGGTCAACGCGGCCGGCACGGTCGCGGGCAGCGGCAGCGTGAAGATCGAGAAGGTGCTGCCGTAGCCGCCGGGGGCGGCTGACGAGCGGTACCGGGAGCGGGGCGGGCGCACACCAGGAGCGCCCGCCCCGCTCCGCCGTTCCCCCGGGGTGTCCCGCCCCGTGCCCGGTGCGTCCCGCTCCTCGGACAATGGATTGGACTTTGGGGGCGGGTAGCAGCTCATATGGGAACCATGCGACCAGGTGAAACCGTCCCTGGCAGTGGTTATGTATGTGGCGTACGTGAGTAGGGAGCCCTCGTGAGGATCGGAATCGTCGGAGCCACCGGTCAGGTCGGCACGGTCATGCGCAAGATCCTCGCCGAGCGCAAATTCCCGGTTTCCGAGCTGCGCCTGTTCGCCTCGGCGCGCTCCGCCGGCTCCACGCTCACCTGGCAGGGCACGGACATCACCATCGAGGACGCGGCCACCGCCGACTACACGGGCCTGGACATCGTCCTCTTCTCCGCCGGTGGCACCACCTCCAGGGCGCTGGCCGAGAAGGTCGCCGGGCAGGGCGCCGTCGTGATCGACAACTCCTCCGCCTGGCGCCGTGACCCCGAGGTGCCGCTGGTCGTCTCCGAGGTCAACCCGCACGCGATCGCCAACCGCCCCAAGGGCATCATCGCCAACCCGAACTGCACGACCATGGCCGTCATGCCGGTCCTGAAGCCGCTGCACGCCGAGGCGGGACTGACCGCCCTGGTCGCCACCACCTACCAGGCCGTCTCCGGCTCCGGTCTGGCCGGCGTCGCCGAGCTCGAGGGCCAGCTGCGCGAGGTCGGCGAGCGGGCGGCGGAGCTGACCCACGACGGCGAGGCCGTCGAGTTCCCCGCGCCCGGCGTCTACAAGCGTCCGATCGCCTTCAACGTGCTGCCGATGGCGGGCGCGCTGGTCGACGACGGCAGCTTCGAGACCGACGAGGAGCAGAAGCTCCGCAACGAGTCCCGCAAGATCCTGGAGATCCCCGGGCTCAAGGTCTCCGGCACCTGTGTGCGCGTCCCGGTCTTCTCCGGTCACTCGGTCCAGGTCAACGCCCGCTTCGAGCGCCCGATCGGCGTCGAGCGCGCGTACGAGCTGCTTGAGGACGCCCCCGGCGTCGAGCTCTCCGAGATCCCCACGCCGCTGCAGGCGGCGGGCAAGGACGCCTCGTACGTCGGCCGCATCCGCGTGGACGAGACCGTCGGGAACGGCCTGGCGCTCTTCCTCTCCAACGACAACCTCCGCAAGGGTGCGGCGCTCAACGCCGTCCAGATCGCGGAGCTGGTCGCGGCGGAGCTGGGCGGCTGACGCCACCGCACGCAGACGAAGGGGCCGGACACCATCGCGGTGTCCGGCCCCTTCGTCGTCCGTTCGTCAGTGCCCGGCGGTCTTCCTCGCCGCCAGGACGCGCTGGCGTATGTACCCGGTCAGCGCCAGGGCGCCGGTGAGGCCGGCCGTGAAGTACAGCTGGACCCGGGTGTCCTCCTCGCGCAGCATGAGGGACAGGACGCCGACGATGCCGGCCAGCGCCACCCACGTCAGCGCGGGGAAGAGCCACATCCGCACCACGAGCCGCTCCGGTGCCTCACGCTCCAGCCGGCGCCGCATCCGCAGCTGGGTGACGGCGATGAAGCCCCACACCACCAGCACCGCGGCGCCGGTCATGTAGAGGAGCCACTTGAAGACGGTGGTGGGCCACCAGTAGCTGAGCAGCACCGCGAAGAAGCCGAAGGCGGAGGAGGCCAGGACGGTCAGCCGGGGAACTCCGTTGGTCACCTTGCCGAGGAACTTCGGGCCCTCGCCGCGTGCGACCAGGGAGTGCGACATCCGGGAGGCGCCGTAGATGTTGGCGTTCATCGCGGACAGCAGGGCGATCAGCACGATGACGTTCATGATCTGCCCGGCGGCCGGGATGTCGAGGTACTTCAGCACCGCGACGTAGGGGCCGTCGGTGGTCAGCGACTTGTCGTTCCACGGGATCACGGTGACGACGACGAGCATCGAGCCGACGTAGAAGAGCGCGATGCGCCACATCGCCGTGCGGACCGCCTGGGCGACGCCCTTGACCGGCTGCTCGGACTCGGCGGCGGCGATGGTGACCGTCTCCAGGCCGCCGTAGGCGAAGACGGAGGCCAGCAGGCCGATGACGAGGCCGTTGGCGCCGTTGGGCAGGAAGCCGCCGTGGCCGGTGAGGTTGTCGCTGCCCGGGGCCTCGGTGCCCGGCAGCATGCCGAGGACGGCCAGCACGCCCAGCACCAGGAAGATGCCGATCGCGGCGACCTTCAGGGTGGCGAACCAGAATTCGAACTCGCCGAAGTTGCTGACAGCCGCCAGGTTCGTGCCGCAGAAGACGGCCATGAAGAGCAGGACCCACATCCACGACTGCGTGGACGGGAACCAGGAGACCATGATGGCCGCCGCGCCGATCGCCTCGACGGCGATACCGACGCACAGCTCCACCCAGAACATCCAGCCCGCGGTGAAGCCCGCCCAGGGGCCTATCGCCTTCTCGGCGTGCACGGAGAAGGTGCCCGACGCCGGGTTGGCGGCCGACATCTCGCCCAGCATGCGCATCACGAGCATGACGAGCAGCCCGGATATGGCGTAGGCGAGCACGATCGCCGGTCCGGCGGCGGCGATGCCGGAGCCGGAGCCGACGAAGAGGCCGGCGCCGATGACCCCGCCGAGCGCGATCATCGACAGATGGCGCTGCTTGAGGCCGTGCGACAGATGGTTGGCGCCGCCCGGTGTGCCGTCCGGTGCCGCGCCGGTGGCCTCGCGCTCGGGCGCGGAGGCCGCAGGTGTCCCAGTCATGGTCTATGTCCCCGTGAGGTGTGAGCTTGAGAAGCTGAAAAAGGTGCCTCAGAAAGTTGCCTCAGTGTGGGGGTCATGTTCGCTCAGAACAACACCTGGGACACAGCTGTCCGATATTTAGACTCCGATGTAACCGTGGGTACCTGAAATATCGTTAGAACCGATGCTTTTTCCGGGTGAACTATCGGTTCCGGCGCAGCCGCAGCTCGCGCAGCCCCGCGACGGCCAGCACCGCGCCGGTCGCCGCGGCCGACCACAGCAGCTGCGGGCGGGCCTCGGCGTCGGTCAGCATCAGCACCAGAACGGCCGCCATGCCGGCCAGAGCCGCCCACGTCAGGTAGGGGAAGCACCACATGCGCAGGCTCAGCCGCTCGGGCATCTCGCGCTCGATGCGCGGCCGCAGGCGCAGCTCCGAGGCGGCGATCAGGCCCCAGACGAAGAGCAGGACGGCCCCTACCGCGTTCAGCAGGTAATGAAAGATTGAATCCGGCCACTTGAGATTGAGTATGACCGATGCGAAGCCGAACGCGACCGATGCGAGCACGGCCCGCCGCGGCACGCCGCCGCCCGAGACCTTCAGCAGCGAGCGCGGCGCCTCACCGCGCTCGGCCAGTGAGAAGACCATCCGGGACGCGCCGTAGAGGTTGGCGTTCAGCGCGGACAGCAGCGCCACGAAGACCACGATGTTCATGATCTGCCCGGCCGCCGGCACCCCGACGTGGTCCAGCACGGCGACGTACGGGCTCTGGCCCGGCTGCATCGACGACCAGGGGAGCAGGGTCACGACGACGAGCATCGAGCCCACGTAGAAGAAGAGGATGCGCCACACCGCGCTGCGGACCGCCCGGCCCACCGCGCGCGCCGGGTCGTCCGACTCGGCGGCCGCGATCGTGACGACCTCCAGGCCGCCGAAGGCGAAGACGACGGCCAGCACTCCGGAGACCACCCCGCCCCAGCCGTTGGGCAGGAAGCCGCCCTGGCCGGTGAGGTTCGACATTCCCACCGCGTCGGTGTCCGGCAGCAGTCCGAAGATCGCCAGCAGGCTCAGGCCCAGGAAGAGCACGATCGCGCCGACCTTCAGCGCGGCGAACCAGAACTCGAACTCACCGAAGTTCTTCACGGCCGCGAGGTTCGCGGCCGTGAAGACCAGCATGAACATCAGCACCCAGGCCCACTGCGGCACCGAGGGCGCCCAGCCGTGTGCGATCTGCGCGGCTCCCGTCGCCTCCACGGCGAGCACGACCACCAGCAGGAACCAGTACAGCCAGCCCACCGTGAACCCCGCCCAGCGGCCCAGGGCGCGCTCGGCGTGCACCGAGAAGGCACCGGAGGCCGGCATGGCCGCGGACAGCTCACCGAGCATCCGCATCACCAGCATCGCGAGCGCGCCCGCGATCAGGTACGAGACGATGATGCCGGGGCCCGCCACCGCGATTCCGGCGCCCGAGCCGACGAACAGGCCGGCGCCGATCACACCGCCCAGGCCCAGCATCGTCAGATGCCGCTGCTTGAGCCCCGCGGCCAGCGGTTCCCTCTCTGCGCCGGCGAGAGGCTCGGCGTCAGGCTGTGCATCGTGCATGGGGTTCGTTCTCTCAGATCAGTGCGCCTGTCGCGAGGAACACGCAGGAGCGGGGGGTGTGGTCCAGATTCCCCCGGCCGGGCGGTCGTAGCCAAGCGGACCGGGACTCTCGTGATGAGCATCACGTTTCCGTGAGCAATCGCTGCTAACAGGCGCACACGCGCTCGGAACCCGCCAAGACCGGGCCTCGGCGTTTGTCGCCGCTACCCGGTGCTCCCGGGATGACGCTCGGCTAACGTCAGCGTGTCCTTACCCATCCTTCACCTCTCGCGGAGTACCGATGGCCACCGCAGCTGCCCCAGTCACCCGGACCGGTACGGTCCTCGCCGACCTGCTCCCCGCCTCGACCGCGGGCCGCGCCCGGGTCCGTGACGCGGCCCTGATCCTCGGCGGCGCCGCGCTGACCGGTATCACCGCGCAGATAGCCGTTCCCGTCCCCGGCTCCCCGGTCCCGGTCAGCGGCCAGACCTTCGCCGTACTGCTCGTCGGCACCGCCCTGGGCGCACGCCGCGGCTTCCTCTCGCTCGCGCTGTACGCCGTGGCCGGCATGGTGGGCATGCCGTGGTTCGCCGAGGCCCGCTCCGGCGCCGCCTTCCCGTCCTTCGGCTACGTCCTGGGCATGCTGCTCGCCGCGACCGTCGTCGGCGCCCTGGCCCGCCGCGGCGCCGACCGCTCCGTGCTGCGCACCGCCGGCACCATGGCCCTGGGCTCCGCGATCATCTACGCGGTGGGCGTGCCCTACCTGGCGCTGGCCACGCACATGTCCCTGGGTGACGCGGTCGCCGTGGGCCTGACGCCGTTCCTGATCGGTGACGCCCTCAAGGCGGCGCTGGCGATGGGCGCGCTGCCCACCGCCTGGAAGCTGTTGGGCCGCCGCGGCTGACGCCGCTTCGGCCGCGCGTGTGCGCAGCTGTACGTACGGGCCGGGCCCGCACCCCTGACGATCGGGGTGCGGGCCCGGCCCGTAGCCGTGGGTACCCCTACTGCGAGACGGCCTCGGCCGCCTTGCGGCGCCGGTCCCGGACCAGGCCGATCGCCAGGACGATGACGCCGAGCAGGGTCGACAGCAGGACCTGCTCACGGTTGTCGCCGCCGTCGTAGACCATGTAGGCCAGGACGAAGGTGATCATGCCGATGGTGGCCCACGTCAGGTACGGGAACAGCCACATCTTCACGAAGTGCCGCTCCGGCATCTCGCGCTGGATGATGCCGCGCATCTTCAGCTGGGTGATGCAGATGACCAGCCAGACGAAGAGGGCGATGGCACCCGAGGCGTTCAGCAGGAACTTGAAGACCGTGTCGGGCCAGACGTAGTTGAAGATGACCGACAGGAAGCCGAAGACGACCGAGCCGAGGATCGCCGCGCGGGGCACCCCGTTGGGGCTGGTGCGGGAGAAGGCCTTCGGTGCGTCACCGCGCCGGCCGAGGGAGAAGGCCATGCGCGAGGCGGTGTACAGGCCCGAGTTCAGGCAGGACAGGACGGCGGTCAGCACGATGACGTTCATGAACTGGCCGGCGTGCGGGATGCCGATCGAGTCGAGGGCCGCGACGTAGCTGCCCTTCTCGGCGATCTCCTTGGAGTCCCACGGGAGCAGGGAGACCACGACGAGGATCGAGCCCAGGTAGAAGACGCCGATGCGCCAGATCACGCTGTTGGTGGCCTTGGTGACCGCACGCTGCGGGTCCTCGGACTCACCGGCGGCGAGGGTGACGATCTCGCTGCCCATGAAGGAGAAGACGACCATCAGCACACCGGTGAGGATCGCGCCGGGGCCGTTCGGCAGGAAGCCGCCGTGCGAGGTGAGGAGGTCGAAGCCCTGGCCGGGGTTGTCGGAGCCGGGGAGCACGCCGAAGACGGCGAGGAGGCCGATGACGACGAAGCCGGCGATCGCGACGACCTTGATGCCCGCGAACCAGAACTCGAACTCACCGTAGGAGCTGACCGAGGCCAGGTTGGTCGCGGTGAGGACCAGCATGACGATCAGGGCCCAGCCCCACTGCGGCACGCCCGGTACCCAGCCGTGCAGGATCTTGGCTCCAGCGGTCGCCTCGACCGCCAGCACCACGACCCAGAAGAACCAGTACAGCCAGCCGATGGTGAAACCGGCCCAGCGGCCGAGCGCCCGGTCCGCGTAGGCGGAGAAGGAGCCGGAGGTGGGATTGGCCGCGGCCATCTCACCCAGCATCCGCATCACGAAGACGACCATCGCGCCCACGAGGGCGTACGAGATCAGGATGCCGGGGCCGGCGGCGGCGATACCGGATGCGGAACCCACGAAAAGGCCGGCACCGATCACACCACCAATGGCGATCATGGACAGGTGCCGGTTCTTGAGTCCAGCCTTGAGGCCGTCCCCGCCCGACGCCGGGGCGTGGCCGGGGTCGCCGGTCGTCGACCCCTTCGTCATGGTCGGCGGTGTCGCGCTCATGTGCACGTTCCTTCGGGTTGTTCCTTTGGTTCTCGGGTTACGAGCCACCGCATTAGAACTTTTCGAAGGTGTCTTTAGGAAGACCTGAATCCATTTCGTTGTGTTCACAGAGAGTCACCGGCACCTGCTGACCGATCGGGAACCCGGGGCATGCCACACTCGGACGCATGCGCGTGTACCTCGGCTCCGACCATGCCGGCTACGAACTGAAGAACCACCTCGTCGAGTGGCTCACGGCCCAGGGCCATGACCCCGTCGACTGTGGCCCCCACATCTACGACGCCCAGGACGACTACCCGCCGTTCTGCCTCCGCGCGGCCGAGAGGACCGCCGCGGACGCCGGCAGCCTCGGCATCGTCATCGGCGGCTCGGGCAACGGCGAGCAGATCGCCGCGAACAAGGTCAAGGGCGTACGCGCCGCACTGGCCTGGAGCGAGCAGACGGCCGCGCTCGGCCGCGAGCACAACGACGCCAACGTCATCAGCATCGGCGGCCGCATGCACACGCAGGAGGAGGCGACGAAGTTCGTCGAGATCTTCCTGGCCACGCCGTACTCCGGTGAGGAGCGCCACACGCGCCGCATCGAGATGCTCAGCCGCTACGAGACGACGGGCGAGCTCCCCGATATCCCGGCCCACCACCCGCAGCAGGACTGACGCCTCTTTGTCCGCGGGCGCCGGACGGGCTGAAAATTCAGCCCGTCCGGC
>NZ_JBEZYL010000019.1:0-105771 GCF_040638465.1 Streptomyces sp. NPDC026206 | reverse complement strand
CGATGGTGGGGGACCGTGGCCCAGTACCCGGGCTGTACGCCCATGAAGGACAACCCCAGCACCAGTCTGAACGAAGGCACCCTGTGTGACCCGCATATCAACCCGGTGACGAAGTCGACCCCGCAGCAACGCGCCGCAGAGGCGGGCTTCGGACGGGGCTGCACGAGGTCGGCCATGGCTGAGAACGTGTACACGGCCTACGGGGACGATGCGGCGGTGACACCGCTGGCCGCCTTCACGTGGTGGATGCGCAGCGACGGGCACCGGGCGAACATTCGTAACCCGCAGTTCGAGACCATGCACGTGCAGGTGGTGTTGGGCAGTGCGAACCCGGCTTCCGGGTC
The DNA here is from genome assembly GCF_040638465.1 of Streptomyces sp. NPDC026206. NCBI lineage: Bacteria > Bacillati > Actinomycetota > Actinomycetes > Kitasatosporales > Streptomycetaceae > Streptomyces > Streptomyces sp. NPDC026206. The sequence goes on along the minus strand of NZ_JBEZYL010000019.1, from coordinate 105,427 downwards.
GGCCACGCCGGCGGCGACGTACGTGCAGATGTTCGGATTCTGTCGGCACTGAGTCCGGTCCCGGCATGCGCCTTCTGACCGGGGCCTCTCATGCCGGTTCCTCCTGGCCGTAGTTGGCGGGGGAGGGGAAGTTCTTGCGGACCCGGGAGACCGCGCGGTCACGGCCGCAGACGATGCACTGTGCGTCCGTGCGGTAGTCGTTGTTGGTGTCGTAGTCGGCGCACTTCCAGACGAACCGCGCCGGTGCCTGCGGACGGGTCACTGCAGTACCTCGCGGGGCCTGAGCGTGTCCGCGTCGGCGGGCCGGGCGGGGCGTCACCGGGGAAACCGCAGACGCCCGCGCCGAGCAGGTCCACGACCTCCTCGGTGCACTGCCGGGGGCGGGCGACGCCCCGGTCGTCGGGTTCCAGCAGCGAACTTGTCGGTGCGGCGGGCGGTCATCGACCAGGCCGGGAAGTGCCGCACCACCGCCACCGCTCGCCGAACTCGGCCACGACGGCCCGGTGGAAGCTCTCCGCCATGTTGATCAGGCCGCCGAGCATCAGGTCCGTACCGATCACCAGGTGCCCGCCGCGGTCCTTGACCGGCCAGGCCCGCAACCGCACGTGGACCGGGTGACCGGCGTCATTCGGGAAGTGCCAGGCGTGATCGTCCCTCAGCGGCGTCAGCGGAGCGGGAACGGGCAGCGAGGGCAGTACCTTCCCAAGGGCGCCGACCTCCGCACGTCCAGCCAGGCCGATCTGGACGCCATCGCACATGAGCTCAACCATCGTCCGCGCAAGACTCATGGCTACCCGCTCTCCGGCAGAGGTCTACGCTGGGCTCCTGAACAGCGGTGATGCGCTGACCGCTTGAGCTCGCCATCGTTTGACGACAGACGTGGCACGGCCTGATCCGAATGTGCCGGCGCGGCAAAGGCCGGCGACGACGAGCGGCGTGAGCCGACTGCGGCTCGGCCGGTGGGAAAGCTGCACGGGACCGAGTCACCGTGCGGTGGTGGGAGGGTCGGGATTCGACCGGTGTACCGGGGCTGATGTCGTATGCCTTCTACACCAGGTCGGGGCGGCGTCCGTCGTTGAGCTGCCGGTCCCACAGGGCGTCGACCTGTTCGCGGGCCTGCGGCTCCATCTCGGCAGGGAGCAGGTGCGACGCGGAAGGCGGAACCTCCGCCCCGATGCTGCTGGCCCGCTCCCGGCACGCGTCCGTGCGGTCACGGGAGCGGTCGCGCGGCCCGGCGTCGACTCGGTCGCCCGGCACGCCGCCTCACGTGACCCGGCCGCCCGCCGCAGACACCCTTGAAGTTACCCGCAGATCAGTCTGCCCCTGGTGTCAGTTTCCTTAAAATGCTCAACCCGAAACGGTGACCACCGATGAAACACCGTCCTGCGTCGCCCGGTATGGCCATCGGTCCTTCGTCAATCACGCGCTCAACCATCCGGGGTGGTGGGCTGCAGGTAGCGCTGCACCGTGATGTGCCAGTCGGTGGAGGCGACGAGGTAGGCCATCGCCTCCGCCCAGGCGCATAGGTCCTTGTCGCCCGCGCTGGTGAGGCGGACGATGAGGCGGTGGGCGACGTCCGCTTCCTCGTCGCACATCTGGACGAGACGGGTGAGAGCCTCCTCCTGCGTACGGTTCTTCTCGCGCATCAGCAGGTGTGGAAGGGACAGCGGGTTAGCCGGCGTTGTCCTGCCCGGCCCGTGCTCGCAGGAGAAGGAGAAGAGATCGTTGATCCAGCCCGTGAGGTTGAGGACACAGGCCTCCAGGCGGTGGGTGTCCGGACTCTGGCTCGCGGGCGGTGGGCTCGGGATCAGCGCTGCCATCACAGTGGCGAAGACCGTGTGGCGGCGCATGGTCAGATACTCGTCGAGGGTGACGGTGTTCTCGTCCCAGGGGACATGGGCTTCCCAGAGCAGCGCGAAGAACACCCCGCGCAGGGCCGAGAGCAGGCGGATGAAGCCCTCGTGCGGTAGTAGCCGCCGGACGCGGGTAGTGAGGTCGGCGAGGGCTTGGGGGAAGCCCGGGGTGAGCTCTTCCTCGTCTTCGCCGCCGCTGTGGCCGTGCCCGGCTGTGTCGAGAACACCTGTCAGTTGAGCGAGGGTCCGGGCCAGCTGGGTAGGGTCGGAGTGACCGATGGCATCCCCGTGGGTGTCGTCGAAGGCGACCAGCCACGTGAACACGTCGCTGGCTAGGTCGACCAGATCGCGGGGGGCGTAGGGATAGGAATTCGCCGTACCGTGGCCGAGGTGTGAGCGGTCAAGGCGGTCACGCTTTACGGGGTCGGGGGCTAGTCCGTTGTCGTCGCGCCAGGCTCGGGTGTGCGCCTCGGCAGCGTCGGCGTGCGCACTGGCGGCGTGGGGGAAGCGTTTCCAGAATGTCGGTCGGGCGGGCCCGTGGGCGTCGTGGGCGGCTGCTTCGTACGCGATGGCGAAACCGGCCAGGACGGCGGCTCGTACGACCGTGGTGGGTGTGTAGAGGGCCTTGCCGATCCATAGTTCGGGGTGGTGGGTGTCGTCGAGGTGTTCCCGCAGCCGGTCGCGTGCGCGGGCGTAGACCGGCTGTGGAACCGGGCCGTGGTGCGCGTCGAGGGCGGTCAGGGCGAGGATGGCGTAGGCGGTCTCTTCGGGTGTGCCGCCGCAGGTTCCCCAGGAGCCGTCTGTGTGCTGGGTATCAAGGAGCCAGGCGTAGGTGCCGCGCAGTTCGGCCGCCGTGGTGGCGGCGAGGCCGAAGACGGCTTGAGCAGTGGCGTAGTACGGGGAAAGATGCCATTTGTCATGCCACCACGCCGCATCGGAGCGGGTCGCCAGGAGGAAGTCGGTGGCTTTGCGCAGCTGCGGACTGAACTGCTCGGGGCTTCGGCGGAGGGCTTCCAGGACGCGGGCGTTGGCGCTGGTGGCCGGGCCGCGTTCGTGGGCGAAACCGCGGAAGTGGTCGGGTCCCTCGAACGCGAGGAGTGCCGGCAGGAGCGCGGTGTCATCGGTGTCGAGGTTGTGGAGCACGATGGCGGCCATGGCGGTGTCGTCGGCGTCGGCCACGGGAAACTGCGCGTCGGCTCCCACACCGCGATGCCCAGCGGCGAGGGCGGTGGCGCGCAGGCGGTTGGCAGCGGTCGTCGTGGCGGTGCCGGGCGGGAGGATGCCGGCGCGCTGGAGCAGGTACAGCACCCATGCGTCTTCGAAGACGCTGATCGGGAAGATTTCGGGGAATCCGCCGTCACGGGTGGAGCGGGCGGCTGCCGCAAGGTAGTCCAGAGCTTGTCCGTGGCCGGTGTGCTGGTGCAGGGCGGCTGTGGCGGCGGGGCTGTTGGACAGCGAGCCGTTGAGGGCGGTGAACTGCACCAGGGCGCTGGCGTGGGTGGTATAGGGGACATCGAGGGCTTCGAGTGCGTACAGCAGGGTGGTCGGCTGCGCGGCGAACAACTCGGCGGGGATGAGGTCGAACTTGGCCGTGCGCAGGCGCAGAAGATCCTCAAACGCCTCGTAGGGCAGCGGCATGCCACGCTGTCGTGCCTGATCAAGCAGAAACGGGACGGTCACCTCGGACGCGACCAACTCCTCCCGGGCACCGCGCCACCCAGCGCCGTGGCGCCGCAGGTAGGTCAAACCGGCGGCGGACGCCGCGCGGGCCCACTCGTCTGCCGTGTCGTGGACTGCGATGACGGCGGCCAGCGTGGAGACCAGCCGGTCCATGGCACAGGGGACCGCCCCGCCCCAGGAACCGTCAGGGTGCTGTCGGCGGCGCAGCCAGTCCAGGCCGGGGCGGCGGAGGGTGCTGTCGGCCGGCAGCAGGCGAAGGACGTGGGCGCTGGTATAGGCGTGTGACGCGACAGGGCTGGTGCCCAGGTCGTTCAAAACCGCGGTGACCCGCCGACTGGTGTGAAGGTGTACGGGACCATCAGGCCCGGCGATGCCACCGTTGCGGACACAGGGGGGAGGGCTCGGCACAGTCACGTCGACCTCCAGGTAAGGGAAACGGCCACACAGGGCCGTCAGTGGGTGGGAGGAAACGGAGCGTCATCGAGCGCGGCAGAGCCTGTAAATGCTGCTCGGAAATCAGCGACTCGACGGCGGCAGTGGCCCCGGTGGCCGCGCGGAGTTCACGGGCTTGCCCAGCATGTTCCTCGTCGAGGTCTGCACGGCCGATGAGATCTCCAAGGCGGGCGGCCGTCTCCACCAGGGCGCTGATTCGCGGCGTCACAACGGCGCACCCCCTCAAGGCAGCCATAGGGCCATTTGGCCCCCTCGCCTGGAGTGGAGTGCCGACACCGGGACCTGCAAGCCCAGCGGCGGGCGGCCAGCGTCGTCAGAAGCCGATGTTCTCGTCGTCGAACCCGTCCGGGTCTGCTCCCGCCGCCCTGCACGGGCACTTTCGGGGTATTCATGCGGCTCTCGCGGTGGCAGCGTCGGCGATCTCGCGGAGGGCGTGGGAGACCGGTGGCGGAAAGGCCGCTCGGGAGAGGGCTTGCCGTGTCTGGTCGTACCGGCTGTGAATTATGCGTTCGACTGCTGCTCGTGCGCCGGTGTCGACGAAAATGCTGCGGATGCGGGCGGCGGTGTTCTCGTCCAGATCCGGATTTCCGACCAGGGCACGCAGCGTATTGCGCTGAGCGGGGTCCGCGTGCCGGAGGGCGAGGGCCAGGAGCACGGTGTGCTTGCCCTCTCTGAGGTCGTCCAGACAGGATTTCCCTGTGGTGTCGGGAGAACCGAAGACGCCGAGCAAGTCGTCGCGGAGTTGGAAGGCCTCTCCGAGGGGCAGTGCGTAGGCGCTGAGCGATTCCAGGGCGCGGGAATCCGCACCGGCGAGGGTGGCGCCGATGTGCAGGGGGCGCTCACAGGTGTATTTGGCGGTCTTGTAGCGGATCACCCGCAGGGGGATGTCGGCGCTGCCGGTCAGGTCACCGGTGGCCAGCAGATCGAGGTACTGGCCGTAGAGGACCTCGGTGCGCATGGTGTCGATGAGGGGCAGGACTTCGGTCAGGCGGTCCTGGGGCATGCCGGCGGTGTGCAGGAGTTCGTCGGACCAGGCCAGCGCGAGGTCGCCGACGAGGATGGCCGCGCCATTGCCCAGGCGTCCGGCCGCGACGCAACCGCGGGAGAGGCGGTGGTGGGCGGCCAGGGCGCGGTGGACGGTCGGGCGGCCGCGGCGGGTGGCCGAGCGGTCCATGATGTCGTCGTGGATGAGAGCGAAGGCGTGGAACATCTCCAGGGATGCCGCCGTCTGCACTACCGCGGTGGTGTGGCTCGTGTCGGGTCCAGTACGCCAGCCGCAGACACACAGCAAGGGGCGTAGTCGTTTGCCGCCTGCGAAGAGGAAGCCACTGAGTTCTTCGGTGACTTCGGTGGGCATGCGCTGCGCGGCCGCTGCGCGGGCCTTGCTGTCGAGGAATCTTTCCAGACAGTCGTCGACGGCGCGGCGTACCGCGGACAGGTCGAGCGGGGTGGCAAGGGCATCCATGGTGGCAGTCATGGTGCTGACGCCTCCGTCGGCTGTTCGTCGGCCGGTTCGGTGAGTCGCAGGGCGTGTTCGAGGAGGGTGTCGACGATTTTGTTCTCGGGGACGGCGGCGACGACTTTTCCACCGACGAAGATCTGGCCGTTGCCGTTGCCGCTGGAGGCGCCGAGGTCGGCTTCGCGGGCCTCTCCGGGGCCGTTTGACGACGCATCCCATGACGGCCACGCGCAGGGGGTGGGGGAAGCCGTCGAAGGCGGCTTCGACTTGGGTGGCGAGCTTGTGGATGTCGACCTGGAGGCGGCCGCGACAGCAGCCAAAAGTGGCGGTACGATTTTCTTGTCGTTGGTTGTGGAACGACTCATCAGCGCACCTCTTGAGGAAAGGGGCGGCGTGCAAAGGGGCACCTGGCCTGGAGTCATCCGCTTTCTGCGCCAGGCGGGCTCATGCCTACTACGGGTAGACAGAGGGTGTTGATCTCGCGCAGCGGCAAAAGGCGCGAGCACGGAAGGTAAGGAAGGCGCACTGTCGCACCGCCGGCTCGGGGCCAGCGGGTGTCCGGGAGTAAGTGCTTCCACTTACAGCTTTCCACCCAGCGGTGCATTTAACCAGGAGCATCCCTTTGATGCCGAAGCGCGGCTTTGCCTCCGGCGCGAGTGTGTACGCACCCTCAGGTGATGGTCCCACCGCAGCGCACCACCCCACGCCAGCACCGCTCTTCCCACGCGGGCGGCGCGGCGGGGCGCTTGTGGTCAGCCGGGGCCAGAAGCCGGTGTGAATGTCCGGCCGTGACCGCCCGCTGGCACGGGCGCCCCATTACTGCGCCCGGGGCACATTCATGCCAGGACTTTGACATAAGTGACGGTAGGCGTCTCCGCTCAGCTATGTAGAACTCCTGACATGAGTGATGAGACAACCACCGACCCGACCCCGCCCGACGACGGAACCGCCAACGTGACCGAGCGACTGGGCTACCGCCTCAAGCGAGCCGCGGCCGCCCTGCGCGGCGCGATGGACAGGGCCCTGCGTGAGTACGACCTGACCGTGCCGCAGTACGCCTGTCTCGAACTGCTCGACCAGCGCCCCGGGCTGTCCAACGCCGAACTGGCCCGCGGCACCTTCGTCACCCGGCAGTCCGTGAACGTCGTCCTGCGCGGACTGCAGGACGCCGGCCTCATCACCCGCGCGGCCACCGCCGACCACGGCCGCGCCCTGCCCGCCCACCTCACCGAAGACGGCCACCGCCGTCTCGCCGCGGCACGCACCGCCGTCTACGCCATCGACCAGCAGATGGCCGATGCCGTCCCGCCGAAACGCCTCACTGCTCTTCGCGCCGACCTGAACCGGATGGCAGAGACACTCGGCGGATGAACCGGTCCGCAGACGAATGGCCTGTGGGTGGGGAGGCAACCTGTGGGTGGGGAGGCAAGGTGAGTAGGTCTGGGGAATCCCTGAGCAGGGGTGGGGATTTTCAACGAGCCCCATCAATGCTCTGTCCGGCGACCGGAAACCGACGGGTTCCCGGATTCCTGGCACACTCTGGCGACGAACCCGCAGGTCATTGTGCCGGAACACCCCCTACCCTATGTCGCGTTCCATGCCCTTTGTAGTCGGTGCGAGCCTGAGCCCGAGTGCGTGTTGGATAAGCCGGGTCGGTCACCGTCCCTCTGACGGAACTCTCCAAGCCAGGACCGCCACCCGAGTAATACGATTACCCGACAAGTAATCAGTAGGGGTCAACTTTCCGCAAGACCTCTATATGACTTTCGTGTAATGCGCTGTCATATTCCTGCCCGATCGCCCCGTTCACCTCGTTGCACCCATCAAGGGAAGGCAGGAAAATGGGCAGATTCAGGTACGGAACCACGGCGTCGGCCATCGCGTTGGCCGCCTCGGGGTTGCTCGCGGCCGCGGGAGGCACGGCTCACGCGGAAGCGGGTCAGGACAACATCGGCATGTACAAGCAGGAGAAGACCCAGTGGTGCTGGGTCGCCTCCGGGCTGACCATCGCCAAGTTCCAGGGCTTCGGCTCCACACAGACGGACTTCTGCAACCGGGCCCAGCCCTCCTACGGCTGCAACAACCAGCCCGCCACGCTCGACGACATGGCCAGGGGCTGGAGCAGCCTCGGCCTGGCCCACTCCGGCTCGGGCCTGAGCAGTGCGGCAACGTTCAACCAGGTGTACACCGACGTCAAGGCGGCCCGCCCGGTCGCTGCCCGCATCGGGTGGACGTCCGGTGGCGGCCACATGAACGTGGTCTACGGCTTCGACACGTCGAACAACACGATCGCTGTGGCCGACCCGTGGCCGGACACCGCCACGTACACGTGGTGGAACTACAACGACTACGTGAGCAACAGCTCGTCCAAGTGGACCCACTCCCGCATCGGCATCTCCCGCTAAGGCAGGCGACATGCGCGACACCAGTGGCACCAGAACGTCCAGCAAGCGGGCGGCCTCTCGCTCCTCCCGCCTGTCCATCGCCATCGCACTGAGTACATCCGCACTTCTGTCCGTCGTCGGTCCGGCCCACGCGGCCCCGGCCAAGGATCCTCTCCCGGCCGACATCCCCGACTACCAGGCCGCCCTCGACGCGGTGAAGTCCGCCGACGTCCGCAACGCCGTCTGCCGCTTCCTGCGCACTCCGGTGCCCACCGGCGGCGCCGGCGGGTCGGTGCAGACGATCCCCGAAGCGGCCGAGCCGTGCCAGGGCCTCCCGGCGTTCACGATCAAGGACCCGGTGGCGCTGAACGAAATCACTCCCGGGTTCGTCGCGGGCACCGCCCAGCCACTGCCCACCGAGGCGATCAAGCTGACGCAGCTGGTCTCCTCGCTGAGCACCACCGTCAACGGCCGCAACGCCACCGTCATGCTCGCCCCCACCCAGGGCGGCGGCTGGCACCTGGCAGCCGTGCGCGACGGCGACAGCGACGCCACATACGCCAGCAAGGCCACCGTGGGCACGCTGGTCTTCACCGAGCCGCAGATCCGCGGCTGGTACCAGCTCAAGCTCACTACCGTCGAGCCACTCAACGACCAGGCCCGGCAAGGACTGGGCGGCCAGGCGTCGGTGTCGCTCAGCGACTACCAGAAACTGGTCAAGGCCCGCTACGCCGACAAGCTCCCCGGCTCGGAGTACGACACCAAGGGCTACTCCAGCGGCTACGACCCCAAGCACAAGGGGGACGACGCCTCGTCCTCCACCCCGCTGCTCGCCGGCGGTTCCGGCGCGGCACTCGCCGCCCTCGCGGGCGGCGCCGTCACGCTCCGCCGTCGCCGACGCGCCAGCACCTGCTGAGCTCGACCCCCGTCCGCCCCTCGCTCCGCCCCGGCAGCCAGCCGGGACGGAGCGAAACTCCGTCCGGCGGACCGCCATTACGTTCCGGCCATCGCAGGGGGCTATTGGTTGCGCCTGTCCCAGCGCGCCCCTGATCGCCGTCTCCGGCCGTACGGACGACGTCGCGGTGATCCCCGCCGACAGCACGGTCGCGCGCCGGGCATTCCAGGCTTTGTCCTCACGGCCTCACGGCCTCACGGCCGGTCCAGCACTCGTTATTCGCGACCGTCGCCACCGGGCGGGTGCCCCCTCGCCGCACTCCCCGGCCGCAGCCGCTCGGCCACCACAACCAGCCGCAGCAGGCCCTCACGACCGCGGCCTTGCAGTGGCGCCGCGCCGGGGAGCAAGCGTCCGGTGGCCAGCCCGGCGGCGTGGGGGGCGGGCGAACCAGAACTGGTCGCCGCCGTCCATCGCGATCTGGGCGGTGTCGGTCTCGGTTTCGGCGATCACGATCCGGCATCTGCGGCACATCCCCGCCGCTGAGCATCAGGGTGCGGCGGCAGCGGTCGCATTCGGCCTCCCTCCCGCCGCGCTTTCGGATGTCGAAGCACCAGTTGGCGCACGCCCCGCACAGGACCCGGTGGTCGTTCGCCCAGGCCAGGCAGTGGGCGCACTGTCCACGGAGCTCAGGGTCCTGCTGCCCGCCCTGGCGGATGGGCCCGGTGCCGCGGGGTGGGACGAGGCGGCGGGCCGGCGGCGGGGCGAGGAGACCGGCGCGGTCCAGGGCGCGGTCCGCTCCGTTGTGATCGGGAAGCTCCCTGGCGAGTTCGCCGCCACGGACATGGCGAGTTCGCTGAGCGGCTACCGCAAGCAGGTCGTGCGCAACGATCGCGAACGTCCCCGGGCCGCCCTGGCCCTACGCGGGTGGACGCTATCGGCGCTGCCTGTGACTCGGTGGCCGTCCTCCTGCCCGACCGTTCCCTGACCGTCTACGTCCTCGCGCACCCGTGGGTGCGCGATGCGCACGGCCGTGCCTGTTCCTCCCCCCGCCCGGTACCCTGCCGACGCCGCGCGGTTCGTGGCCGGTCGCCGTGGTCGAGCAGGGCGACGACACATGGACGCTGCGCGTCGATCCGGCAGGATGGCCGTTGAAGCGGGCGATGTCGTCGCCGATGACGCCCGGCAGTGGACCGTCACCACGGCCCGGCTCAAGACGGTGCCGGCATACGGGGCGGCTGACCACATTGCGGTGACCGCGACCTTGAAACCCCGGGCGGTGCCCTGATGGCGAAGTTCCATGTCGCGCCGGGGCTCGAGCAGCGCGTCGTAATGATGATTGCCCCGCACATCAGCGAGGTCGCGCGCCAGGTGGAGCGCGAAGCCAAGCGGCTCGCTCCCCCCGGTGAAGAAGTGGGTGACCGTGGCCGATGAGCACATTCGCTCCACTCACCGGGGCGTGCACGGCCAGGAGCGGCCCGACAACTCCGGTTCGAGTTGAACTCGATGGGCTGGGACCGCCGGCATCGTGGCCTTGGCGCCGGCACGTACATGCTCTACCCCCGCGACGAGACGTCCAGGGCGGTAGCCAATCTGAAGAACCGTCACTGCACGGTGCACCGGATCGCGGACGGCATCGCTCGCCATATCCGTGCCGAAGCACCGGTCGTCACCGGCACGCGGGTCACGGCCACAGTGGTGGCCAGCGGCCCATGGGTCGTTGCCGCCGAGGTGGGCACGGCATACCCGGGGGCCTGGAGGCGAAGGGCGTGCACTACATGGCGCGCGCCGTTGCCTCGGTCGTCGCCCGCGGGTGACAGAACAACGAAGCGCCGCAGCCGGCGGTCTCGCTGGCTGCGGCGCTCATCAATGCCTCGGGTGAAGAGGATCAGGCAGTGACTGGAGCTGGGGGCGTTGTGGCCTTCACGTGCTGCATACCCGTCAGCTTACGCACGAAAAGGATGGCCAGGACGGCGGCGGCGATGTCCAGCACGTCGCCGATCACCACGATGGACGCTGCCTGCTTCAGCGCATCCGGCGTCACCGCCTTGTCGTACATCTTGGCGCCGCCCCGGCCGATCACCAGGGCAACAACCCAGGTGATCCACCACGCTTTGACCGGGCGGTGGGAGACCTGCTGCCCGGCGTCCGCCGGCGGCGCGGTGCTGGCCTGCCAGGTCTGGCGGGCTACCCGGTAGGGCAGCCACAGGTTGCCTACGGGGATGAACCAGGAGCCGATGGCCCAGCCCTTGCCCATGGTGCAGACGTCCTGTGCGAACACCTCGGCGTTCGACCGGACGCGGTGGAACCAGATGATGAAGACGACACCGGCGGCGAGCATGCCAACTGTCTGCAGGACGCCGGCCAGGGCGAAGAGGCTGTCGCCGCGGTCGAGGTCCGACTGGCTGGCCGACATCACATCACTCATCAGCGAGTAGACATTGAGGTCCGCGTACACGGCGAACAGATCGGTCGCGGCGACGACGCTCAACAGTACGACAACGGCGGTCGCGAGGCCGCGCGGGTTCTGCAGAACAGGGCCGCCGGGCATAGCCCAGGCAGGGCTGAAGGACATAGTTGAAAAGCTCCCCATAGCAACAAAAATCCCGCCTCCGGGCGGGTATGGAAAGGAACATATGTCACGTTCGCGCGGCAAGTCCAACGAGATTCCCGGACGCCTGGGCGCGCCGTAGGGCGAGACACAAGGCTCCGGCACCAGCACCCTTTTCGCCCATGACCACCACCTAAAAGACCCCCACCCCCACCCCGAGACCGCGCAGCACGACGCGCCGCGGGTCATCGGGCTCCTCCTGCGTGAGGGCCAGACGCCGGAGAAGGTCACCTTCGCGCACCACCTGAGTATCGGCGGTCATGAGCTCCGCCCCGGCGACACCGCATACCTCTCACCTGACTACCCCCGCCAGCTGCGCCATAGCGGCTACATCTCCCGAGCGCGCGCCTGACGAGCGTGAGCATCGCCTAAAGAAGTCGCCGACGCCGTCCCGGTCGCCGCGGTCCGGGCCTGGCTCGCCGACCATTGCCTGCGCGACGATGAGCTTCCCCTGGACGTCCGGGCAGCAGGCGCCCTCCTGCTCCTGTACGGCACACCTCTCACCCGGATCACCGAGCTCGCCCCCCACCCACCTGGCGGACGGCAGCGAGCCGGCGCTGATGCTCGGTAATCACCCCGCGTCTCTGCCGTCCGCCGTCTACCGCTACGCTGCCAGGCAGGGCAGGCCCAGCACGACTCGGCCATCGGACGCGTCGTTCCGGGGCGAGCGTGGCACTTCCCCGGCTACGCCCCTGGAACTCACCGGTCCCGCGCCGCACTGGCTGCCAAGCACCGCCACCACGGTCTGCCCGCACAGCGGAGCCGCAGTACCGCCCTCCTCGCCCTGGCCACCGACCTGCCCGCCTTCGTCCTCAGCCAGGTACTGGGCATCAGCATCACCTCCGCACTCCAATGGGCCCGCCGTGCCGCCCGCGACTGGAGCGTCTACCTGGCCAGCCGCTGAACCTCTCTGCGGGAGTGACCGCGGCGCAGGTCACCGTCGGCGTACCTCCATGGCGAGGCCCGGGCCATGCTTCCAGCTTCCTTGTATCGAATGGGTGAATTTTGGTGATTGGGTACTAGTCGCACCGCACCAGGTGCGGAAATGTCGTATGTAAGGCTCGATTTGGTCCCGTCGGGTGCCGGGCCAGTGGCGCGGGTCCGCCTTTGCTGGCAGGAGTGGATCATGGATCATGTCGCCCTCCGTTCGAGCGTCCCGGACGGGCCTTGTGTCCCGTTGGCTGTCGTGGGCGCTGCGTGCCGCCTGCCTGGCGGGATCACGGGTCTGGAGGGGTTGTGGGCCGCGCTGGTCCAGGGCAGGGATCTGATCAGTCCGGTGCCGCCGGCGGATCGGTTCGACGCGGCCAGGTTCTGTGATCCGGACCCTGAGCGTCCGGGTAAGGCATGCACGATGGCGGGTGGCTACCTGGGGGATATTGCTGGTTTCGATCCGGGGTATTTCGGGATCTCGCCGCGTGAGGCGGAGTACATGGATCCGCAGCAGCGGTTGCTGCTGGAGATGGCGGCGGAGGCGTTCGATGACGCGGCTTTGGATCCGGCGGCTCTGGCAGGGTCGGATACCGCGGTGTTCATCGGGGTCAGTGACATGTCCTACGGCGGGCTGCTGATGAATCGTCTTCGGGATGTCACGGCCTACTCGATGAGCGGGTCGGCGCTGTCGGTCGTAGCCAACCGGCTGTCGTACGTCTTCGACTTGCGCGGTCCCAGCCTTGCGGTGGATACGGCATGTTCGTCTTCTCTGGTCGCCGTGCACCAGGCATGCGAGACGCTGCGTGCGGGGCATAGCCGTGTGGCCCTTGCGGGTGGGGTGAATCTGCTGGTCAGCCCTTATGGGTTCGTGGGTTTTTCGCGGGCGCTGATGCTCTCGCCGCGCGGGCGCTGCGCGGCGTTCTCCGCTGGGGCCGACGGTTATGTGCGTGCTGAGGGCGGCGGCGTGGTGGTGCTCAAGCGGCTGGCCGACGCGCTGGCGGACGGTGACCGGGTGCACGCGGTGATCGCCGGGAGCGGATCGAACTGTGACGGCAGTACTTCGGCGATGACGGTGCCGAGTGCGGGGATGCAGGAGCGGCTGCTGCGGGAGGTGTACGAGCGGGCTGGGACCGGACCCGACCAGGTGGTGTACTTCGAGGCGCACGGCACGGGCACGCCGGTGGGCGATCCGGTGGAGTGCCGGGCGGTCGGGCGGGCGCTGGGTGTGCGGCGCACGGGCGGGCCGCTGCCGATCGGGTCGGTGAAAACGAATCTGGGGCATTTGGAGCCGGCGTCGGGGATGGCGGGGCTGTTCAAGGGGATGCTGGTGCTGCGGCATGGGCGGATCCCGGCGTCACTGCACGGTGAGCCTGTCAACCCCGAGATCGACTTCGCGGCGCTGAACCTTTGTCCTGTCGGCGCGGTGCGCCCGGTGGCGGACGGTGACGGCGGCGTGGTGGGGGTCAACAGCTTCGGCTTCGGCGGCGCCAACGCCCATGTGGTGCTTGGTGCGGCACCCGCGCGTCGGCAGGTGCCGCCGCGGCCGCCGAGGCCTTTGCCGCTGGTGGTGTCGGCGCGGACGCGCCAGGCGTTGTCGGAGGCGGTCAGGGCGGCAGCGGATCACATGGGAGAAACGGCCGCGGGTGATTTTTACGATGTGTGCTGGACGGCTTCTCAGCGGCGGGCCCGTCACCCGTTCCGGGCGGCGGTCCTCGCGCATGGTCCGCAGGACGCAGCCCGGCAGCTGGCAGTCCTGGCCGGGAACGAGGAGGCCTTGGCCGCCGCCTGCGCGCATGCGGGGCGGCCGGTGCCGGGTGGTGTGGTGTTCGTTCTCAGCGGCAACGGCACGCAGTGGCCAGGGATGGGTACTGCGCTGGTGGCCGGGGAGCCTGCCTTCCGGGCGGCGGTGGAGGAGGCGGATGCCCATTTGATGCCGCTGCTGGGCTGGTCGGTGGCTGAGCTCCTGGCCGGCGGCGGGGCCGAGGGGGTGGTGCGGATGGCGGACACCGGCATCGCGCAGCCGGCGCTGTTCGCTTTTCAGCTCGGTCTGGTGGCGTTGCTGGCCGAGTGCGGGGTGCGGCCGGCCGCAGTGGTGGGCCACAGCTTCGGGGAGCTGGCGGCGGCGTGCGTCAGTGGTGCCCTGAGCTTGCCGGATGCCGCCCGGGCGGTGGTGGTGCGCAGTATGGCGCAGGCTGTGACGGCCGGGACAGGGGGCATGGCCGCCGTTGGCCTGGGTGAGGAGGAGGCCCGCGAGGCGATCGTCTCCTTCGAGGGGCTGGAGATCGCGGCCGTCAACAGCGGCCGGGATGTGACGGTCTCCGGGCCGGCCGGGGCTCTTCGGGCGCTGGGCCGGGAGCTGTCCGGCCGCCAGGTGCCGTTTCGTGAGCTGCCGGTGGAGCATCCCTTCCACAGTGCCGCGATGGAGGTACTGGAAGAGCCGCTGCGGACGGGCCTGGCCGGACTGAACCCCAGTACCCCGCAGGTGCCGATGTACTCCACCGTGACCGGCGCCGCGGTGACCGCAGGGCAGTTGGACGCGGCGTACTGGTGGCACCATGCCCGCCGGCCGGTCCGGTTCGCCGAGGCGATGAGGCGGGCGGTGGACGCGGGGCTCGGCGCGGTGTGCGAGATCGCCCCGCAGCAGAGCCTGGCCGGTGTCCTGCACCGCATCGCCGCGGATACCCCGGGCGGTGCGTTTCCCGTGATCTCCCCGGTGTCCCGGCACGCCTGCACCGGCCCGGCAGTGCGGCAGGCAGCCGCACAGCTGCTCGCCGCCAGTGACCGCAGTGCCACATCCGGCTTCTTCCCCGTGCCGGGGGCGGTGGCCGACCTGCCGCCCTACCCCTGGCAGCGAGAACGGTACTGGGTGGCTGCCGGTAGCAGTGAGAGGCTGGTGCATCCGCTTCTGGGCGAGCGTGCGCCCGTCCTGGAGCCCACCTGGCAGTCCGTCGTCGAACGGACGCGCACACCATGGCTGGCCGATCACCGGCTCAGCGGGACAGCGGTGATGCCGTCCACGGCATATGTGGAGCTGGCCCTTGCCGCCGGGCGGGAAACCCTGGGCAGCCCGGTGGAGGTTACCGACTTGGACATCCCCCGGGCGCTGCCGCTGTCCTGGGACGCGCAGATGGACGTGCACCTGCAGACGTCTCTGTCGGACGAGGACGGCATCGTGCGCATCGCCAGCCGCACCAGCGAGACGGGCGGATGGCGCCTGCATGCCCGTGGCCGCGTCCGGCACCTGGCCGCCGCACGGCCGCAGCCCATCGAGGTCGCTTCCGTGCGGCAGCGGACAACGCGGCGTATCAGCGGTGAAAAGCACTACAGGATCATGGCCGCGGGCGGCCTCTACTACGGGCCCGCCTTCCAGGTGCTGCGCGAGTTGCATGTGGGGCGCGCTGAGGTCCTCGCCACGTATCACTGTGACCTGCCCGATGACGGTTGCGGCGGCTATGTCCTGCACCCCGTCCTGCTCGATGGGGCCGTGCACGCCGGAGGTCCCCTGGTGGAGTACGCCGAGTGCGGTTACCTGCCGTCGGCGTACGAGCGCATCCGTCACTGGGCCAAGCCGGCCGTCAGCGGACTGGTGCACGTGCGCCAACGTTCCTACACCCGACGTGAGTTGGTACTGGACATCACCGTCACCGACGAGAACGGCACGGTGGCGGTGGAGATGACCGGCTGCCGTCTGCGCCGACTGTCCTTGCCGGCCCCGAAGCGGGGCGAGGGGTACATCTCAGTGTTGCGGGCCGCCCCCCTGCCCGGCCAGCCGGTACCGGCCTGGGCGCCGCCCTCCCCTCCGGAGGTGGCCGCTACCGCGGGCCCGGGGCTTGAGCGTTTGCGCAGGACGGCGGGGGCCGAGCGGTACGCCCAGGTCTACGCCTCCCAGCAGGCTCTCGTCGCCTCGAGTACGGCGAGGGCATTCGCCGAGCTGCTGCCCCAGCAGGACACCTTCACGTTCGAGGATCTGCTCGCAGCAGGTGTGCTGCCCCGGTACGAGAAGCTGGTGCGGCTGCTGGCAGACGTCGCTGTGCGGGAAGGACTGCTGACGGTTGAAGGGCAAGGGTGGCAACGGCTGTGTTCCGGCCGTCGTCCCAGCCTGACGAACTTGGCTGGCATCACCGATTACCTGCCCTCATGCCTGCTGAACCTCCGGTTCGCAGTCAACCTTCCTGATCTTCTGTGCGGGCGGCGTGACGGGCGCGAGTTGCTGTTCCGGGACAGCGGCCCGGAAACCGCCCAACTGTTGTACGACATCGACCCGGCGACTGGGTTCCACAACCGCATGGCCGCAGAATTGCTGGCTGCGCTCATCCGGGCCTGGCCCGAGGACCGCCCGCTGCGCATTCTGGAGGTAGGTGCCGGTACCGGCGGACTGACCTCCCACCTGCTGCCCCTGCTCGACGACCGCGTCCACTACGTTTTCAGCGACATCTCCGCGGTGTTCTTCACAGCCGCCGAGGCACGGTTCGAACCCTACGAGGCCCGCCTTGATTACCGCATCTACGATCTGGACACCGATCCGCACAAGCAAGGCTTAACCGACGCGTCATTCGACCTCGTCATCGCCGGATTCTCCCTGCACACTGCCGCGGACCTGCGGGCCTGCCTGCGACGGCTGGCCCGGCTGACCGCCCCCGGCGGCCACCTGCTGGCCCTGGAAGCCCACGAACCCCGCACCCTGGCCCTGACGTTCGGCACGCTCAAGGAATTCTGGGCCGCCCAGGACCGCGCACTGCGCCCTGACAGCATCCTGCTGCCCCGCCGGACATGGCGGGACGTACTCGCCGACAGCGGCTACGAGAACATCATTCACCTCGGCGCGCAGACCGAGCCCCTGCACGAGCACTACTCCGTCCTCCTGGCACACACACCAGCCCAGGCACCCGCCGGGGCGAAGCAGGCCCCAGCCACTGTGCACACACCACCCGCCAAAAACTCCTGGCTCCTGGTCACCGAAGACACCACCGAGGACGGGCTCGGTGCACTGACCGCGGATGAGCTGGTGCGCCACGGCTGCCGCTCGGCGGACCTGGTGCCCTGCCCCGGCAGCGCCCAGGGCTGGCAGGACCTGCTCTCTCGCATGCCCGGCCGCGCTGTGCTGCTGATGCTCAGCAGCACCCCCGACCAGGCCGCCGAAGGCGACGTAGCAGCCTGCACGGACCTGGCCGTACGCCGGGCCGCCAACCTGCGCTCCCTTGCCCAGGCCGAACTAGCCCAGCCGAGCACGCCAGCCCGGCACCTGGTGCTCCTCACCCACCCCACCGGCGCGCTGCCCGCCCCTGAACGCCCCGCCTTCCCCGGCCAAGCCGCCGCCTGGGGGGTAAGCCGGACACTGGCCAACGAATCTGCCATGCGTGTCCGTCGCATCTCCCTGGACCGCAGCCTGGACCCGGCCGAGGACGCGGCACGCCTGTCCTGCGAGCTCCTGGCCTCCCCACCGGAAGGGGAACTGGAGGAGGACGAGGTGGCGCTGACCCGGGGCGGCCGGTTCGTGCACCGCTTCGAACGCGCGGCATCCGCCGCGGAGCCGGTCCAGCCGGGTGGGACGACCTGCTACCGGCTGGAAGTCACTGGTCAGGGCCTCGGATTCGGCCTGCGCTGGATCGAAACCACACCGCCCGTCCCAGGCCCCCAGGAGGTGGTAATCGCGGTGCGGGCGGCGGCACTGAACTACCGCGACATCATGGTGGCCACCGGCCTGCTGCCCCCCGTGGCCGAGGACGGCATCCCCTCCGACACACTCCTCGGACTGGAAGGCGCCGGAGTCGTCACCGCCGTCGGAGACCGGGTCCAGCACCTGACCGTCGGGGACCGGGTATTCGGCCTGTTCGTCGGGGCCTTCGCCTCCCATGCGCGCACCCTCGCGAGCCGAGTCCGGCATCTGCCCTCAGGCATGACCTTCCACGAAGCAGTGACCCTGCCGGCGGCTTACGTCACCGTCCACCACAGCCTGCACCACCTCGCCCGCCTGCAAAGCGGAGAGAGCCTTTTGATCCACGGCGCCACCGGCGGTGTGGGAATGGCCGCCGCAGTCGTCGCACGTCTTACAGGCGCCCGCGTCGTTGCCACTGCGGGCAACCCGGCCAAACGGGACGTGGCCGCAGCGTTGGGAGCCGATCTCGTCCTCGACTCCCGCGGGCGTACCTTCGCCGACGAGGTTCGCGAACACACCGGAGGCCGGGGCGTCGACGTGGTGCTCAACTCCCTCAGCGGCGAGGCAGCGGACCGCTCCCGGGAACTCCTCGCCTCCGGCGGCCGCTTCATCGAGCTCGGCAAACGCGACGCCTACAACAACCAGCGCCTGCTCCAGAAAGCCCTGGCCGACAACACCACCCTTTGCACCATCGACATCACCGGCCTGCTATGGCGACACCCCCGGCGCACCGCACAGATCCTCGACGAGACGATGGAGCGAGTGCTGGCGGGCGACTACACGCCGCTGCCCCACCAGATCTACCCCGCCCACCGCATCATCGAAGCCTTTCGCCTGATGCAGCACTCGAAACACATGGGCAAGATCGTCATCAGCTTCAATGAAAGCGTCCCCGTCCACCGCACCCCCCGCACCCCCCGCCCGGATCCCGACGGCACCTACCTCGTCACCGGAGGCCTGAGCGGGTTCGGCGCCACGACCGCCCGCCACCTCGCCGACAACGGCGCACGCCACCTCGCTCTCGTCAGCCGGCGTGGTGAACAGGCTCCCGAAGCGGCGCAGCTACTGGAGGAACTCCGCGCCCAAGGCGTGAACGCCCGGGCCTACGCCGTCGACATCAGCGACGAGGAAGCCGTGCGGGCACTGGTGCACGACATCACCCGCAACAGCCAGCCCATCCGGGGCATCGTGCACGCCGCCATGCACCTCGACGACGATCGCCTCACCAACCTCACCGACGAACGTATCCGCGCAGTGATCGCCCCCAAATGGGCCGGCGCCCTCCTCCTCGACTCCCTGTGTCCCCAAGCCCACTTCATCCTCTACTCCTCGGCCAGCGCGGCGGTCGGCTTCCCTCTGCAGGCCGCCTACGCGGCCGGCAACCTCACCATGGAAGCTCTCGTACGCGCCCGGCACACGGCAGGCCGCCCAGCCCTGGCCATGGCTTGGGGGACCATCGGCCACGTCGGCTACGTCGCCCGCAACAACCTCACCACCACCATGACCGCCATGGGCGCCGCCCCCGTCAACCCCCAGGACGCCCTCGCGGCCATGACGGGCTTCCTCGCCCGAGGCACGGCACAAGCCACCTTCGCCAACCCGGACTGGGGCCGGCTGACGGCCATCGCGCCCTCCCTCCTCAGCCCCCGCTTCGCCGCTCTCCTGCCCGCCACGGGTGAGGGCATCGGGCGACAATTCGAAAATCTTCCCGAACGGCTCACCACATCAACCCACGCCGAGGCAGCCCACATCATCGAGGGCCTCCTGATCTCAGTGGTCGCCGACATCCTCCATATGCCACCACAAGACATCGACCCCTACCGCCCCCTCGTGCAGTACGGCATGGACTCACTCATGAGCATGGAACTACTCACCAAGCTCCGCAAACACTTCGACCAGGACATCCCGGTCATGGAATTCCTGCACTCCGACGGATCCATCCACGGAACCGCCGAGACCGTCCTCCCCCACCTGCTCCGGCGAGCACAGACCACCACCCCACGGCCAGCCTCCCCGACCCCGCACACCGACCAGACCACGAGGGAGGCATAACCCACATCCCACCCGCTCTATTTGTTCCCCTTCTGCTGCATCCGCGCATCTCTGTCGCCAAGCAGCGGCGCTGCCGACTGAATTCATGATGCGAACGATCCCCGGTTTTGCCATTCGGGGATCGTCGGCTATGTAGGTGGATGCTGGGATGCAGGGGCGCGCTGCATCGCACCCCGTGCAGGCTCGGGGATTGAGGGCACTCCTCCGTGTTGCGGAAGGCCGCAGATGGGTAGCTTTGGCCCGGCCTGGGGGCTGCTGATCGGATGCCGGGGCGAGGTTGTGCATGAGGGCGAGAAGCGGGAGGGTGCCCTGAAGCGCGCCGGAGTCCGCCTGCTGCCAGCTTCGCCTCCGGGGGCGGTTGTCGTCGCTGGCGCTGTGGGTGGCTCGTTGTGGCCCTTGCACAACTGGACCTCTCTGCAGCCGATCCCTCCAGTGTTGTGAAGCCGTTCATTCGCCCACCTTCGAGCCTGCCCGCCGGCAGTGGTGGTCGCATGCCCCCTGCCAGATCGTCGTGAAGATGTCGACCGTCGGACGACGTGGCGGGGGCGGATACTGACGCCCCGTCAGTGAGGTCAGCATTGGGTCAGCATCAGGATGGCTAAAGGTGCCCACAGATGCCGAAGGTCTGGAGGCGGATAGTCCCTGACGCGACTATCGAGCTGCGGGCCACCTGGCCCGGGTCAACGAGGAGCCGGGCCGAAGCGCCAGGGTTGGTTGAATGCTCTGTCCCAGGAGCATTCGCCCAGCTCAGCGTGCCCTTCCTCGTGGTTTGAGTGGTACTGGAGGCAGCCCGGGAGCGGATAGTCGGGCCCCTTCGTAGCCGTGCACCTCGCCGAAGCGGTCGCCGGTCATCCAGTCCGAACGGGCCTGTGCGATATCCTCGTGAGAACGACCGACGAAGTTCCACCACATCACGATCTCTTCCTCGAAGGGCTCGCCGCCCAGCAGCATCAGAGCGGCGTCCGATTCGGCCCGCAGCGGCAGTTCAGTACGGCCGCACCCGAGGTAGAGCATGGAGCCCGGCAGGACCGGCACGCCGTCGACGTGGGCCTCGCCCGACATGGACAGCACGGCGTACTCGAAGTCGGGGTCGAGCGGCAGGCTTGCCGTTGCGCCACGGGCGAGCGCCAGGTCGGCTCCGACGATCGGGGTGTACGCCGTACCGGGCGACAGCGCCCCGTCGAGCTCGCCCAGGACGACGGTCGCGGTCAGACCGGGCGCGGTGACCATCGGCAGGTCCGCGTGGTGCTCGAAGTGCGGTTCTACGTTCCGGTGGGCGTCGGGCAGGGCGACCCAGAGCTGTGCACCGTGCAGATAGCGGGTGTGGGGCTTCGGGCTCTCCTCGGAGTGGGAGATGGCCCGGCCCGACGTCATCAGGCCGAGTTCTCGCGGACGGACGGTCTGCAGGCTGCCGAGACTGTCCCGGTGCAGCACTTCGCCCTCGTGCAGCCAGCTGACGGTCTGCAGGCCCATGTGCGGGTGCGGGGGGACCTGCATGCCGGGTTCGTCGGCGATGTCGTCGCGGCCGTAGTGGTCGACGAAGGCCCAACCTCCCACCATGCGGCGTCCGAGGTTCGGGATCAGCCGGCGCACATGAGTGGATTCGCCGAGCTGTACACGGCGTGGGCTGAGCAGTTCGTGTACCGGTTCGCCGGGGACGAATCCGCGGCCGCCGCAGACGGAGAGTGTGGCCTGACGATCAAGGTTGCTCATGGCGACAACGTAGCCGTGCCGGGCCACGTCGGCCTGTGCCCCGGCCCGCGTCGTGCGGAGACGAGTGAGCCGGGGCGCGGCCGTCGTGGCGGGCAGGTGCTCACACCGGCCGACGACGTGTCTGCAATCGCATAATTCCTCATATAATTGCGGTCCATAGCCATCCGTTCCGGCCCTCCATTCGTCTTGCGTTCCGGAGCCCGCGTCGAGCGGCACCACACATGACGAGGCGGGGAGCCAACGTGCAGAACGTGCTTTTCGAGCGCGACGAGATACTCCGGGCGGCGGCGGGCGCCGGAGCGTCCGCACGATCCGGCACAGGCCGTTGGCTGCTGCTGGGCGCGACCACGGGCATGGGGCGTACCGCCCTGATCGAAGAGGTGGTGCGGCAGGAGACCGCGGACGGCGGCATGCGGGTCCTGTACGCGCGCTGCTCGCCGGAAGAGTCGGCCTTCCCCTTCGCTCTGGTGCGCCAGCTCTTCCCCGAGGCCCAGGACATTCCCTTCGTCGACCCGGCTCCCGACGAGGAACAGCTCACTTGCCACCGTCTCGTGACCCGGCTGGCCCGGATCGCCGTCCACAGGCCCGTGCTCCTGGCCGTCGACGATCTGCACGATGCCGACACCGCCTCACGGCGCTGGATCGGCTACCTGGCGCGACGGCTGGCGTCCCTGCCCGTACTGCTGGTCATCACCGAGTGCCACGAGAGGAGCGCCACCGCCCTGCCCGCCGCCACAGGCACCTCCGTGGTGCTCCGCCCGCTCGGTCCGGCGGCCGTCGCCCGCCTCTCGGAGTCCCTCGGACACGGTCCCGAGCGGGCCGAGTTGTGTGTCCGTGCGTGCGTCGGCAACCCGGCGCTGGTGCACGCCCTCCTCGCGGACCTCCACGAAGGCCCGCTGCCCCGGCGCCTGTCCGACCTGGCGGGGAGCCGCTACCGCGACGCGATCACCCGCTGGCTCCATGTACGGGCCAGCCCGCGCTCACGCCGTCTCACCCTCGCGCTCGCCATCGCAGCCGACGGCTCCGCGGACCCGGGCCAGGGTCTGCTTCAGGAGGCCGCCGAGCTCGGCCAGGACCACAGCTCCCTGCCTCCGGGCCCCTCCGCCCTCGGCCGTCTGCTCTCCCATGCGCTGGCGCGCGAAGCCGTGCTCGCGGCGGCGGATGCGGCTGAGCTGTCCGCACTGCGCGCCCGCATCGCCCGGCTGCTCGACGAGCGCGGCGAACCGGCCGGCAGCGTCGCCGCTCACCTGGTCCACGTCGACCGGCCCGGCGAGGAATGGATGACACAGTCGTTGGAGGACGCCGCAGAGGATGCGGTACGTGACGGCCGGGTCGATGAAGCCATCGCTCTTCTCCGTCATGCCGTCACCGGTCCGCTCCCGCCCGGGCGCCGCGCCTCGCTGACCCAGCGCCTCGGCGTCCTGGAGCTGCCGCACAGCGCCGATGCCGGCATCCGCAGGCTGCGGGCGGCGCTGGAGCTGCACTCCGATCACGACGAACGGGCAGCCGTCGCACCCGCCCTCGGTGCGGCTCTCGCCGCCCGGGGCCGCATCGGCAGCGCCATGCGCGTCATGCGCCAAGCGAGCCTTGCCGCCGATGACGACGAGCTCGTCCGGGTGCTGCAGACCGTCGCTGCCCTCATCGCCTCCCACGACGCGGTCGAGTGGCGGAGCGCCGTCGCCCGTATGCGGGAACTGGCCGCGACCGCCCCCGTCACCATCGAGCCTCTCGCCTGCGGTCTGGTCACCGAGTACGAGGCCGGAGCCGGCCGGGTGTCGTCGGCCGAGGTCCTCACCCGCGTTCTGCCCCGGCTGGCGGCCCCGGTGGATCCCAGGCTCCGTACCGGCTGGCTGGGCAGTGCGGCCACGCTGCTGCAATGGGCCGACCGGCTGGAGGAGGCGCGTGCGCTCGCCGACTCGTCCCTCCCCGCGCCGCCCGTCCTGCCGGACCTGACGGACGTGGGACAGCAGTGCCTGATCAGCGTACGTGCCGAAGCAGCCCTGTGGGCCGGTGACTTCCGGCGCGTCATAGCCGAGAACAGCCCGCTCCTCGACGCGTGCACCGGTCAGGGAGTCCGCATGCCCCACCTGGTCTCCATGGTGGCGCTCGCCCACTACGAGCTCGGCCACGGTGCCCCTGCCCGCCGGCTGCTCGCCACCCTCGACGAGCAGAGCGCCGACAGCTCCTGGGAGTGGAACGAACTGCGATACGCCCGGGCCGTGGTGCACATGGCCGAAGGGCGCTGGCAGGCCGCCCTGGAGGACTACCGGGCCTGTGGCACGGGACAGAGCGCCCGCGACTTCGTCAGCCCCGTGGCCACCCCTTGGCGGTCCGGCGCGGCCATGGCCCTGGTGAGGCTCGGTCACCCGGAGAAGGCCACGGACCTCGCCGAGGAGGAACTGCGCCATGCGCGGACCTGGGGAACGCCCCGCGCAGTCGGCCGGGCCCTGCGAGCCCTGGCCTCGGCCGAGGGCGGCCGCCGGGAGCTGGAGACACTGAGCGAGGCCGTGGCCGTGCTGAGGCTCGCGCCGGCGCCCGTGGAACTCATCGAGGCCCTGATCGACCAGGGCCGCGCCCTGATCGACGCCGGCAACGGGCGCAAGGGCCGCGACGACCTGTACGAGGCCCACGCCCTGGCAGTGCGACTGCTGGCGCCCGGTCCCGCCGGGCCGCCCGGGGACCCGGAGGCCGCCGCCGCGCCTGGCGTCACCGGGCGCCTGGTCCGTGCCGCCGAGAACGCCCTGCGCGCCGGGGCCGCCCGCAGAACACATCGGGCCACCGTGGGCAGTGCCGCGCTCACCGGAGCGGAGCGGCGCATCGTCGAACTGGCCGTCCAGGGACGGACGAACGCCGAGATCAGTGCGGCGCTCCATCTGGCCCGGCGCACGGTGGAGACCCACCTGACCAACGCCTACCGCAAGCTCGGGGTGACGCGCCGTACCCAGCTGGCGGTGCGTCTGGGACAGACCGGCACGGCGGCCTCGCCCGGTGCCCGGACGTGAGCACGCACATCTGATCCCGACCGCCGCCACGGCTTTGCGGCCCCCTGTTCGTGGTCTTCCACGATGGCCGGGCACCCGCCCGCCAGGCAGAGTGGGAACCGCGCCGGGGGTGCCGGGAACGTTCGCCGAGAAGACCGGGTGGGGCCCCTGGCGAGGCGCACCACCCCTTGCCGGCAGGCAAGGGAACGCGGCCGTTTCAGATGAACTCGAGGATTGGGGCAGCCGGAGATGTCTTTCGGGCATGAGTTGCGGGAACGACGGCTGGGGCAGGGAGTCTCCCTCACCGAGCTGTCGAAACTGACGCATTACAGCAAGGGGCACCTGAGCAAAATCGAGACCGGCGGCAAACGGGCCTCGGAAGACCTGGCCCGCCGATGCGACGAGGCCCTGGAGGCATGCGGTGAACTGCTCGCTGCTCACTGGTCCGTGAGCACCGCGCGCAGTGCACGCAAGGCATTCCAGCGGCCTGCGCAACTTCCGTCGGACAGGGCACACTTCACCGGGCGTCAAGGGGAGACCGCAGCGTTGGACAGGGCCGCGTCACGGCCGGACCATGCGTTCCGCTCCATGCCCCTGGTCGTGATCGACGGGATGCCCGGCGTCGGGAAGACCGCCCTGGCCCTCAAGTGGGCGCACCGGAACGCCGCCATGTTTCCCGACGGCGTACTCTTCCACGATCTGCGCGCACACGGGCCCGCCGGACGACCGGCCACCCCGGAGGATGTGCTCGCCGCCAGCCTGCACGCGGTGGGGGTCGACAGCCATTCGATACCGGCCGACCTGTGGGACCGGGCCGCGCTGTACCGGACCGCGCTCACCGGGCGCCGGATGCTCATCGTCCTGGACGACGCGGCCACCGCCGATCAGGTCCGTGCGCTGCTTCCCGGTGCCCCCGGCTGCATGGTGCTCGTCACCAGCCGCAACCGGCTGGCCGGGCTGGTGGCGAGGGACGGCGCCACACGGCTGTCCCTGCAGCCGCTCTCCGCCGAGGACTCCTCCGCACTCCTGCACAGCATCGCCGGCGCGACGCTGAACGGCGCACGTCCCGAGGCGGTTTCCGCACTCTCCGGCCACTGCGGCCACCTGCCGCTGGCCTTGCGCATCGCCGCCGAACACTTCTCGGCCGGCCCGCACCACAGCCTGGAGGAGGTGGTCGGGGAGTTGTCCGACCCACGAGGCCGGCTGGACTTCCTCAGCTGCGCGGGCGATACGGCCGCCTCGGTGCGCGCCGTGTTCTCCTGGTCGTACCGGGACCTGCCGGAGGACGTGGCACGTGCCTTCCGGCTGATCGGCGCATCCGCGCCAGAAGGTGTCTCCCCGCAGAGTGCGGCCGGCATCCTCGGAGTTCCCCAGGACATCGCCGTGCGCCTGGCGCACCTTCTGTGCCACGTCAACCTCCTGGAGTCGACGGCGTCCGGCAGATATCGCTGCAACACCCTGCTTGCCGCCTACGCGAGGGAACTGGCCGCCGCGGAGGACAGGGCGGTCCTGTCCCACAGCGCCACTGGTCGCGCGAGGAGGCAGCACCGCGCTGCTGTCGCTCTGCCTCCGGCGCCGGCACAACCGTCCGGCCTGCCCGAGGAGGCGGCGGAAGAGCACGGACATCACCATGAGCACGGTGTGGCCCTCAGGTAGCCGCCGCAGCGTACGGCGAAGTCCGCGCGGTCAGTGCCCGACCAGGGCCAGCGCACGGGTGATCGCCTCGTCCAGCTGATCGTCCGTCATGCTCTTGTCCCGGCGTTGCTCGGGCGTCTCGTGATCCGCGCCGTAAACCCAGTAGCTGGTCCGTTTCACCCGGTCGACGAAGAGCAGCCGGTCCTTGGCGGCGGGCCCGCGGATCAGGAGGGAGGCCGTGTCGGCGCCGGCCTGGATGGTGTGCACGCTGTTGTGATGCAGCACGTAGCTGGAGCCTTCGCTCTCCACCCGCTGGACGAGCGGCTCCAGGGATTCGGGATCGACCCCCTCGGTCAGGAGGTCGTCCCGGCCGTAGAGACGGTGCAGGTAACTGCCCCGCAGGAGCTTTGTCGCGAACGTCCACCGGTGGTTGTGCGGGCGGTCGAAGTATCCCGGCCGGAACAAATGGACGCGTATACGCACATTGGCTTTCCGGTCGTCGTGGAGCACGAGCTTGTCCATGAAGTCGTAGCTCTCGCACATGGGGCGCAGGTGCTGGTCGGTGCGCAGGGACTGCAGCATGCGCGGCAGCAGGCCCGGGTCTTCTTCGAACGCGGCGAAGACGTCTGCGGTGAACTTGGCGACGGAATCGACATCGTTCCAGTCGGCCAGCTCGAGGTCGGCGAATGTGGGGTGCATCGGGGTGTCCTCTCTCTTCTCCGGAAATACGCTTCCGACGGCGGTCAGCACGAGCGGGAGTTCAGGAAGCCCTGCAATGCGGGGTGGCCCAGGACCAGGGCTCTGCCGCGGCGGAGGTTGGATTCCAGGCCGGTGCCGTCCACCTGGTGAACCAGCCAGTCCCACTGCCCGGCCAGCCGCCGGAAGACCTCGACCGACTCCTGCTGCATCTGGAGGTACCCGGCCTCGCCGCTGTCCCCCGCCACGCGGTAGTCCTCCAGGACGCCGACCTGCCCGGACTGGGCCATCCGCCACTGGAAGGCCATGTCCAGCGGTCCGTCGACCAGCACGCCGACGTCGGGCTGGAAGACCCGGCTGCCGAAGATGTCCTCGACCATGACCTGCATGCGGTCCAGAACCGCGGTCCAGGCAGGGTCGTCACCGACGATGCGACGGCACACGAAGATCTTCTTGAGTACCTGCTTGAAGGGGAAGGTCTCCTGCAGCACCACCTCGCCCCGCTCCAGCGCGGGCTCGACCGCGTCCCCGGCGAGGATGACGCCCCCGGCCAGCCCCACCAGGGCGGAGGCCAGCGGGCCGGCGGGCCCGACGCCGTTCAGCTCCGTCTCCGCGAGGGTCGTCTCCCAGTCGCCGGAGACCCATTCCCCGTAGTCACGGGGCAGGCTCAGCGTGCCCGGGCCCGACCGGGCTCCGCCGACCAGCGTGCGGAACGCCTCGAGCCACAGTTCCTGGAGACCGTCCACGGGCCACGAGGTGTCCGCTTCCTCGATGACCCGGCGCCAGGACACATGGCGCACCTTGACGCCTTCGGACTCCAGGAATTCCGCTATGGAATCCACCAGTGTGGACTTGCCGATCCCGTCGGCGCCGAGAAACGAAACGAGAATGCCGCGCACGGATAACAACCTTTCATTTTCCGCGTCGTGGGTGAATCGACGCGGGCAGTTCTTCTGTACAAGGGGGTGAGGCACGAGGGCGGTGTCTCAGGGCGCGAAGTCGATCGTCCCGGCTTCTCTGCCCCGCCTCAGCAGGGATTCGAAGGCCAGGTGGGCGGCGCCGAGCCAGGCCAGCCCCACGAACAGCCCCACGGCCGCCTCGCCCGAAACCGTGGCGAGGCCCGCGCCGTCGGTGAGCGAGCGCAGGGCGCTCAGCAGATGGGTGAGCGGGACGGCTTCGGCGATCCAGCCGACCCACGAAGGCCAGTAGTCGACCGGCACCTGGACCCCGCACACCGCCATCATGAGCAGATAGCCGGCGTTGGAGACGACATTGCGCACGCCGCCCGCGTTGAGTACGAGCGCGGCCAGGAAGAGCCCGAAGAAGTACGTGCTGACTGCTGTGAGCACCACGAGGACGGCAGCCACCGGGATCTGCCCGGGACTCCAGCTCAGCCCGAATGCCGGGCCGAGGACGAACAGGGCCACCAGTGAGGTCCCGGCACCGCTGACCGGCCACTGGATGCTCCTGCCGAAGAACACCCAGGTGGCTTTCGCCGGTGCCGCGGCCAGGAGCGCGAGAGTACCCGCCGCGCGCTCCCAGGTGGAGGACGCCACTACCGTCAACGACTCGATGACGCAGGTCATCAGGGCGTTGCCCACGACCAGGTACCTGGCGTGGTCCGGGCCTGCGACCAGCCGTCCCAGCAGAACGAAGAAGGTGACCTGCGCCAGCATCCGGCCGAGCCAGCCGAAGGTCCAGGTCTTCCAGGTGTAGACGGCGCGCATGTCGGCGAAGGCGTTCGCCGCGCTGTGCCTGATGATGTGCACGGGCTGTACGCGGTGTCGGGACTGTACGGACAAGGCTCACCTCACGTCTGGGAGAGCGTGCCGAGTCGGCGCACCCGGTTGAGGACCCGGCGCAGCAGCACCAGGCCCAGCCCGAATCCGGTCGCGCCGAGGCCGAGGATCATCACGAGCCGTGGCACGGCATGGGTGACGGCGGCAGGGGCAAGGCTGTCGCGCAGCAGATCGGCGGACCAGGACAGGAACACTGCCCGTGATTCCGGCCGCAGCCAGGCAGGCAGCGAGGCGACCGGCACCAGAACGCCGCCCAGCAGGTAGAACGGATAGCTGAGGGTGTTCTGGAGGATGCGCGCGGAGGGCATCAGGACGAACAGGGAGGAGAGGATGCTCGCGGTGCCGGCCGTCGCGAAGGCGGTCGCCAGCACACAGGCGGCGGTGACGACCGGGTGGGGGAACCCCAGCCAGCGGTCGAAGACCAGCCCCGCGGCGAGCCACGACTCCGCGAAGGAGACCGCGCCGATCGCGGTGACCGCGCACATCCGGCCCATCACGACGACCTCGAACCTGGCGGGTGCGGCGACGTGGCCCTCCAGGGTGCCGAGCGACCTTTCCTCATTGATGAGTTCCCCCGCGGTGTAGAGGGCCAGGAGCCACAGCGACATCAGAGTCGGCGCCACCACGGCGTACGGGGAGAGGTCCGCCCGCCCGGCGCTGTCACTGATCGCCAGGAAGACGATCGTCAGCAGGGGGGCGGTCACGCATACCTGGACGGTGTCGGGTGACCGCCGTGCCAGCCGCAGCTGAAAGCGCACAGCGGTGAGGAACAGTCTCATCTCTCCACCGCCATGCCTCGTTGGCCGATGACATGGAGGTAGACCTCTTCCAATGAGGGACGGCCGGTGGAGATGGCCGTCACATCCGCCTCCACCAGGAGTCGCAGCACCGTGCGGGTGGCCGACGCGTGTTCCGTCTCGATCCGGGTCCGGTCCTGCGCGAGGGGACGGACCGAGACGACACCGGGGACGTCCCCCAGGGCCGCGGCGAGTCGGGCAGGCACACCCACGGCATCCACCTGCTCATAGCGGGAGATCAGAGCGCCGATCTCGGCCGGTGCCCGGGTGGCGACGATCCGGCCGCGGTCGACGAGGGACACCCGGTCGCAGACGGCCTCCGCCTCGGCCATGTCATGGGTGGTGAGCACAACGGTCCGCCCGTCCGCCCGGAGCGCTTCGACCAGGACCCGGAAGTCCTGGGCGGCGACCGGGTCCATGCCGACGGTGGGCTCGTCGAGAATGAGCAGCGGCGGATCGGAGACCAGTCCCCGGGCAAGGTGCAACCGTTGCTTCATGCCGCGCGACAGGGTGTCCACCCGGTCCGCGGCCCGGTCCCCCAGCCCCATCCGCTCCAGGAGCGCATCGCAGCGACGCCGCAGGTCATTGCCGTGCAGGCCGTAGAGCGCCGCCCAGAAACGCAGGTTCTCGCGGACGCTGAGCCGCGCGTACAGCCCGCGGTCCCCGCCGAAGACGATGCCGATGACACTCTTGACGCGGTCGGCGTCCCGGACCACGTCGTGGCCCATGACGCGGGCGGTTCCCGAGGTGGGCAGCAAAATGGTCGACAGGATCCGGCAGAGGGTCGTCTTACCGGCCCCGTTCGGTCCCAGCAAGCCGTAGACCTCGCCCCGTTCGACCGTCAGGTCCACTTCGCGCAGGGCGGGGACTTCGTCCCCGGAACCCCGCTTGCCGCTGCCGTACCGCCGCGTCAGCGCACGGGTCTCCACGGCCGTCACGACGTCTCCTCCACCAGCAGGCCGAGCTCCTGCAGCGCCGCGTCGTACTGTTCCTGTGCGACGGCCTCGCCCGCCACCAGGAGATAGTCCCCGACCGGGGTGAGCAACAGGGCACCGTCCCCGTAGTGGTGGACGCGTGCATGGTCCCAGTGCGTACGCCCGGCGACGCGCCTCAGCGGCATTCCGAACAGCGGTCCGCCGGCCGCGAGGACCGCGCGGACGTCGGTGGCAGGGGCCGGTGACACCGGACGGGTGGCGCGGCGTGCCCGCTCCTGCCGGTCTGCCGGCTCCAGGGCCGGGCCGAGGACGGAGAGGTGTCCCACCGGTACCCGCTGTGCGGCGTAGTCCAGCAACTCCCGCAACTCCGGAGCCAGATGGTAGGCGACCGCCGCTGAAACGAGGCCGTTCGGGCTGGGAAGCCCGGCATTCCCGAGCATGTGGACGTCGATGGCGTCACGCGCGTGGAAAGGGCGCTGGAACCTCTCTTCGGCCAGGGCCAGCAGATTGGCGGTCAGCGGGTCGGCGGGCATACCGGACCGGATGGGAACGGCCCCGTCGTCACCGACCAGGGCGGCCGTGGCGACCTCGACGCGGAGCTCGGGATCGAGCAGTGGGTCCTCCGGCTGCCAGGTCAGCGTCACCACCACATGGCGGGTCGGCGCGCCCAGCACGGAGACGCCCACGTACCGCGGGGTGTCCCTCATCAGCAGCCGGACCGCATTCCACAGGTCCGGCTCGCCCTCGGTGACCAGGTCCAGGTCTCCCTGGGGGCGGAGCAGTCCTTCGGGGTACGTACGAGCCAGCAGCGGCCCCTTGATGACCTGCACGGGCACCTGGGCGGTGAGCCGGGTGAGCACATCCTCGTAGTGGCGGGCGCGCCGCCGGGCCCGGGCCAGTTCCCCGCGAGCGGCTTCGCTCATGGAGCAGCCCTCCCGCTCCAGCGCGGACAGCACGAGGTAGGGCAGGGTGTAGTGCGCCTTGCGCGCGGCGAAGAGCAGCCGCCCCGGCCCCTGTTCCTGGGGCACGTCCAGTACGTCGTACAACATCGCGAGGTCCATCTCACGCACCGCCCTTGTCATGGCTTCGCCGCCAGAAGACGTGGTCGACCGCCCAGCCGCGCGCGACGAGGGAGGCCACGATCTTGTCGCCCTGCCCTGCGGCAATGTGCGGGGCGGGGTGGACGACGTGCCCGATCAGTGGGAGCCCCGCCCGGTGGGCGTGGGCCATCGCAGCGGCCGCCAGCGCGTAGGTGCCTGCGCTTCGCCACTCCTCCGATTCCTCGACGAGCACATCGACGAGGTCCACGTAGTCACGGGCGGTCACCGGATCGTGGGCCGCGCACAGCAGCGTGGCGTGGCCGACGGCGCGCCCTTCGCGGCAGGCCACGTAGGAGAAGCGGTCAGGAGCGTCCAG
Source organism: Streptomyces sp. NPDC026206 (assembly GCF_040638465.1). NCBI lineage: Bacteria > Bacillati > Actinomycetota > Actinomycetes > Kitasatosporales > Streptomycetaceae > Streptomyces > Streptomyces sp. NPDC026206. Next base: position 73,485 of record NZ_JBEZYL010000019.1, on the reverse strand, counting down.
GAACTCGCGCGCGAGGGTGTCCGCCGCCCCGGGGCCAGCCGTGACACCGTGGTCGGCGCTGCCGCCGACCAGTGCTTCGGCGAGCCAGCGAATGAGGTCGTCGGTGTCGGTCCCGGGGTCGGCCGGGCGGATGGTGAGAGGCGACGACGCCTGGTCGTCCTGCGCGGGCCGGCCCGAGTACCTCAGGTAGGTGATGTGCCGCTGCCACGGATCGGCGAACCGGATGTGGGCGGGCGCCCGCACGGTGACCACGCTCCGGGCGGCGGACAGTCCCGCGACGTCCAGTACCTCCTCCAGCCACGAGGCGTCGGAGAGAAGTTCTTCCGCGCAGAACTCGACGAGGAGCTGCCGCTCTTCGAGCAGGGGGTCGTGATGCTCCCCTGCCACGAACGGGTGGCCGTGGAGCCGGTGGAGGAGTCCTGCCTCGGCGGCCGCGGCGAGGTAGCCAGGAGAGGGCGTCGGGACGGCCGGACCGCTCCCGGCGGTTGCCGCGGTGTTCATTTCGCCTCCGGGCGGACCACGGTGACAAGGCCGTCGCGCAGTGACGAGGCCGCCTCGCGTACGTCGTCCCGGGTGACAGTGGCGATCTCCCGCAGCTCGCTGTCCAGATCCCAGTCGCCCGCGTGGAAGAGCGCTCGCGAGGCGAGCAGCCGCGCGTGTTCCAGGGGCGTCTCGGTGTCACGCAGCAGACTCATGCGGGCATGCCGGCGGGCGGCGTCGAGATCCGTATCGGTGGGGCCCGCCGTCGCCAGTGCGTCCAGTTCCCTTTTGACGATGGCGACCGCCTCGGGCCCGTTCCCGCTTTCCACGCCGATCAGGACGCGCCAGGCACCTGCCTCCGTGTAGCCCCGGTCCCATGCCTGGAAGGAGTACGCGAGACCCGCGGCCACGCGGAGCTCACGGTAGAGCACCGAGGAGGCGCAGCCACCCAGCAGGTTCGCCAGCACCACGTAGCGGTGACGGTTCTCATCGGTCAGTCCGGTGGACCGGCCTCCCACTGCCACCCAGGCGAACTCATCGGGCCACGCAGGGGCGGTGGGGTGCGCTGGGCCGAGCGGGACCGCAGGGCGGGCTGTCCCGGTGGAGCGCGAGGCGGTCCCGGTGGCCTGCAGCCCGCCGGGAATCCGCGGACCCACAATGGCCAGGGCCATGGGGCTGGAGAGCAGCGCGTCGCGGTGTCCGCGTGCCACGCCTTCGAGGTCCATCGCGGCGATCTCGGGGACCGTACCGCCCACGGGCCGTCCCAGCGGATGGCCCGGGAAGATCGCGGTGAGGAACGCGTCCTGGACCGTATCCATCGGGTCCGCTTCGGCGGCCGCGAGCTCCTGGAGCACGGCGGCCCGTTCGGTGTCGAGGGTCGCGGCATCCAGTTCGGGTGCGAGCACGGCACGCAGCAGCAGGTCCACGACCTGCTCCGCGTCCTCCGCGTCGACCTGGGCGTAGAAGAGCATCTGCTCCAGGCCGGTCTCGGCGTTGGCGCTGCCACCCAGACCCTCGATGTGCTGTACAAGGGGCCCGACACCGGAAACGGGGGCGGACATCAGCAAGTGCTCCAGCACATGGGCCAGACCGCCGCGATCCGGCGGATCGTGGCGCGCCCCGTATGCCACCCCGAGGCAGATGCTCGTTGTCTTCAGGCGCTCATCGACCGCAGTGACGACCGATATCCGATCGGCAGGTGTCATCAGGATTCCTTGCACAGAGAAAGGAGAAGTGCGGAGAATGCCGCCGCGGCCGGCTGCCGCGACGGCACTTCACTCGAATCGACTCGGCTCAGCGGCCGGTCTTGACCTTGTCCAGGCGCGGGCGGAGGCCCACCTTGTGGTTACGCATGTCTTCACCCCCTTGCATGAACAGTCGGTCGAGGAGAATTCCGGCCCGGAATGGTGGAGCGGCCTTCCCTCACAACAAAGCTTCACCTCTCGCGTGGAGAGGATCAATAGGTTGTCCGTTTCCTCGTCGATGGACAACAAATACGGGTGCCGGCACGGGTGATCCCGGGGTGTGGAAACCCCGGTGTCGCATGCCAGTCTGCACCGCTCGTCCGTTTCCGTGTTGCCGGATCCGGGCAACCCCTTGTCCCCGGAAGGGGACATCGGAAATGCTCATTCCAGAGAGAACGCCGCTTCCGGAAATCCCCGGGCAGTGGCCGTCTCCCCGCACATGGAGAGGGGGTTTGGACATGCGTAACCACAAGGTGGGCCTCCGCCCGCGCCTGGACAAGGTCAAGTCCGGCCGCTGAGCCGCGCTCTGATCATCGGCGAGTGCCGCGGGTTCCCCGCCCGCGGCACTCGCCGACATGCGTCAGCCATATGTGTCGGCCCCTTGCCCGATCGCCCTGGTCAGGCACTGCCGCTCTCGTCGCGTGCAGGTCCGGTTCCGATGGAACTGCCCCCTCGGAAATCCACCGGCCGAGAGGTGCGAAAAGACTGCGGCGCAATTGCCCCGAATCCCGAGGTGAATATCAGTCATGCCAGTCGGCCCCAAGCCCCTTCTCGCTCGTCCCACCGGCTGCCTGTTCGTATTGTCCGGGCCTTCCGGTACGGGGAAGACCTCACTGGCGCGTGCCATGGCCGAAGCCGATCCGACACTGGTCATCACCCGGTCCGTGACCACACGCCGGCCGCGGCCCGGAGCCGGCGAGGAGCACTACGACCACGTCACCCGTGACGAGTTCCTCAAGATGGCCGGCAACGGCGAGTTTGCGCAGTGGATCCGTCCTTCCTCCGACGAGTACTACGGCACCCTGCGTGCTCCCCTCGACGAGGCGCTCGGCCGGGGACAGGATCTGCTCCTCGACTACTGCCCCGAGGGCTACCTCAATCTCAGGCGCTTCTTCCCGGCACAGACGGTCGGCGTCTTCATCATGGCCCCCAGCGTGGAAATGATGGACCGGCGGCTTGCGGGTCGCGGCAGTGAGAACGAGGAGGAGCGGGAGTTGCGGCACACGATGGCGCTGCGCGACTTCAGCTTCGTGGCGGAGCACGACTACCACGTCGTCAACGACGACTTCGAAGAGACGCTGGGCACCCTGCTGGCGATCCGCCGGGCGGAGAAGGCCCGGCTGTCTCACCAGCGCCTGGCGCTGGGGGCGTACGGACGCCACGCCGAGCCGGCACTGCTGCGCTATTACTGACCGCCGTGAGCCGGCCCTCCGAGGCCGTAGGCACGGGCACGGGCACGAGCCGGCCCCGGCCTGCCGGGCTGCCGGGCTCGGCCCAGAACATCCCCGACCAAATGAACGACCATATGAAGACGTGAAAGACTCGGTATGTAGTGTCACTTCGTGAGCCGGAGCGCTGATGACCCGCAGGAACGTCAAGGGTGTGCTGTTCGACTTCTCCGGCACCCTGTTCCGCATCGAGCCCACCGCGTCCTGGCTGCGGGCCGCGCTGGAGCAGACCGGTACCGATCTGTCCGGTGAGGCGTTCGCCGAGCTGGTGCGCCGGCTGGAGGAGGCCGGCGCGCTGCCCGGTGGGGTGGCGCCGCGGGCGGTGCCGCCGCAGCTGGCCGGGGTGTGGGCCGAGCGGGACAGGAGCGCGGAGCAGCACCGGGCCGCCTATGTGGGCGTCGCCCGCCAGGTTCCGCTGCCGGACCCGCGGCTGTACGACGTGCTGTACGCCCGGCACATGGAGCCCGCCGCGTGGCGGCCGTACGCCGACGCCGCCGAGGTGCTCGGCGAGCTGCGGCGCCGTGGCGTGCGGACCGCCGTGGTGAGCAACATCGGCTGGGACCTGCGTCCCGTCTTCCGGGCGCACGGTCTGGAGGAGCTGGTGGACGCCTACGTCCTGTCCTACGAGCACGGGGTGCAGAAGCCCGATCCGCGGCTGTTCGGGGCGGCGTGCGAGGAGCTCGGCCTGCCGCCCTCGCAGGTGCTGATGGTGGGGGACGACCCGCGCGCGGACGCGGGGGCGGCGGGGATCGGGTGCGCGGTGCGGCTGGTGGACCATCTGCCGGTCGGGGACCGGCCGCAGGGGCTGCTGCCGGTCCTGGAGCTGGTCGGCTGACCGCGGAGCGCGAGGGGCTGCCCGGCAGGCGGGCCGGTCTCACTCCGGGTCGGGGGGCTCCGTGGATTCCGCCGCCCTCGGGGCACCGGCCCAGGCCCGCAGCGCGGCCCGGTCGGCGAACCGCGCCACGTTGCGGTCCAGTCCGCCGGCCCAGCTGTACTGGTGGAACGTCCACGGATGCTGTACGGCCGGGTGGCCGGCGGCGTGTTCGGGGTCGGCTATCCACAGGCCGTCGCCCGCGTTGCTCGTCGTGTCCCGGTTGAACCAGTAGTCCCGGTTGCAGTACAGGACCACGCGGTGCCCCGGCGCCTTGGCCCGCACATGGGCGAGCCAGCGGTCCTTGTCCGCGCACCACACGCCGGGGTGCTCCCAGTCGAGGGCCAGGACGTCCCCGGCGCGTAACGCCATCTTCCCGAGGAAGTAGTTGCCCTGCGCGGACATCGAGCCCGGCGTGACGTAATGGTAGTAGCCGACGACGAGCCCCGCCCGCCGGGCCCGGTCGCGCTGGACGACCCACTTGGGATTGGTGTACGAGGTCCCCTCCGTCACCTTGACGAAGATGAAGTCCAGCCCTTGGAGGGGGTAGTTCTCGCTGTTGTGGCTGCTGACATCGATGCCGTGAAGCATGCCGGCCTCCTTCGGTACTGCGTACGACAGGCGTCCGCAGTATCGAGGGGAACCGGCGCGGCGGCGAGAGTTCTGGCCACAGATCTTCTGGGAACCGGTCAGGGGCCGACCAGGACGCGCGGCGGCCGGCTGCCGGCGGCCGTGCGCAGGGCCAGCGCGGCGAGGGCCTCGGGGGCACCGGCCTGCCCGCGTATGCCCGGAAAGGCGTTGACATCGACGATCACGGGCTCTCCCCCGGCGTCGAGCAGGTCGACGCCGTACACGTCCAGCGCGAACACCTCCCCCACCCGCCGGACGACGTCGAGCCACCGCGCGGGCAGCTCGCCGGTCCCCAGTGAGCGCGTCGTCCGGTCCGGGACGGCCGTGGCCAGCTCGGAGCGGCGCAGTCCGGCGAAGATCTCGTCGGCGACCACCCAGAGCTTGTGGTCCCAGCCGTCGTTGGGTGTGAACGGCTGGATCACCACCGGTTCGTCCGGCCACTGCCGCGCCAGCGCTCGCAGCCGCGCGGTGTCGTCGGCGCGGGCGACCAGGTCATGGCGCCGGCTGTGCCGGCTCTTGACCACCACCGGCCACGGCAGTTCCTCCCCGGCCTCGGCGAGCCGCGTCAGCGACGCCTCCGTGCGGGTGGCCACGAACGGCAGTCCGGCGCGCAGGGCCACCTCCGCCATGGCGGTGCGGTCCTGGCACAGCTCGGTGGCCGAGGCGGAGTTCAGCACCGGCGCCCCGTGCTCCTCCAGGAAGCGGGCGAGGGCCAGGGCCCGCGGGGTGCGCGTCTTCAGCAGATAGACGTCGGCGAGCGCAGCGGGGTCCGGGAGGCCCTTCGCCGTCCCCGGGTCCAGCCACTGCACGTCGTGGTGGGGCGTCAGCAGGGCGGTCGTCTCGGCCAGCAGCGGGTGGTCGGGGGCGGGCGTCAGCAGGCAGATCCTCATGCGCTGCCGCCGGCGGCCCGGGCCGGTGCCGCCAGCAGCGGCCGCGCGGCGGGAACCGCCCCGGCCTGCGCCCCGGCGCCCGTCCCGCCCGCTCCGGCCAGCCGCAGGATGGCCCACGCCACCCGGGCCACGGCGTCGGGCACCTGGCGAAAGCTCGGGAAGTCGTTGACGTCGACGACCACCGGGCCGTCGGGCCCGAAGACGATGTCCACCCCGTACAGGTCGAGCCCGTAGGCGGCGCCGACCTCGGCGGCGATGGCGGCGACCTCGGGCGCGAGCGGCACCTGGCGTTCGCGGACCGGCTGGTCGGGGTGGAGGGGGCTGCGGCGCTCGGTCGCGTACAGCTCGCCGTCGACGCAGTACACCTTGAGGTCGATGCCCGAATTGGGCACATAGGGCTGGGCTATCAGCATTCCGTCGGGCTTCCGGCTCCCGTCCGCCTCCGGCCCGGGGGCCGCCAGCCGTTCCGGGTCGGGTACGAGCCGCACGGCACGGCCCGAACTGCCGTCGGCGGGCTTGACGACCAGCGGGTACGCGCTCGCGGGCAGCTCCGCGAAGTCCTCCGCCCGGGCGGCCGCCCAGGTCGTGGGCACGGGCAGGCCCCGGGCCTCGGCGATCACCGCCGCCAGCGCCTTGTCGCGCACCCCGCGAATGGAACGGGCGTCGTTGACCGTGGTCAGCCCGACGGCCGCGGCGGCCTCCAGGAGCGTCAGCCCCGGGCCGCCGGACACGGTCTTGAGGACCCACGCGTCGTGGTGCCCGGCGCGCACCGTCTCCGAGAGGCGCATCAGCGAACTGCCCGGCCGCAGCACGTCCACCCGGTGTCCCCAGGCGGTCAGTTGGCGGATCACGTCCACCGGCATGCCGTCGTACCGGTACTGCTCCTCCACCAGGAAGCAGAGTCTCATGTGCTGCATCATCCTCGAAATCCCGGAGATCCGCCGATCCCGCCCGGCGAACTGTGACGGCTCAGGATGTCATGGGATCGGGCCCGCTCCGCACGCGGCGCCGGTCGGCGCTAGCCGGGCGAGCGGAAGGCCTCCAGGAGCCGCTCGGCGGCCAGGCTCGCCGTCAGCGTGCCCTCGCGCACCTGTTGTTCGAGGCCGGGGCCCAGGCGGCGTACCGCGGGGTGGTCCCGCAACTCCGTCAGGAGCTGTTCGCGGACCATGGTCCACGCCCAGCCGACCTGCTGCTCGCGGCGCCGGCCGGCCAGCTCGCCGGTGGCCTGAAGGACCCGCCGGTGCTGTTCCACGCGCTCCCACAGGGTGTCCAGGCCGGTGCCCTCGCGGGCGCTGCACGTCAGGACGGGAGGGTTCCAGGCCGCGTCCGGGGACTGCAGCAGGCGCAGTGCTCCGGCCAGTTCGCGGGCCGCGGCCTTGGCGTCCCGTTCGTGCGGTCCGTCCGCTTTGTTCACGGCGACGAGGTCGGCCAGCTCCAGAACGCCCTTCTTGATGCCCTGGAGCTGGTCGCCGGTGCGGGCGAGGGTGAGCAGCAGGAAGGTGTCGACCATGCCCGCGACGGCCGTCTCGGACTGGCCGACGCCGACGGTCTCGACCAGCACCACGTCGTAGCCCGCGGCCTCCATCACCACGATGCTCTCGCGGGTCGCCTTGGCCACCCCGCCGAGCGTTCCGGCGGTCGGCGAGGGGCGGACGAAGGCCGCCGGGTCGACGGCGAGGCGCTCCATGCGGGTCTTGTCGCCCAGGATGCTGCCGCCGGTGCGGCTGGAGGACGGGTCGACGGCCAGCACGGCGACCTTGTGGCCGAGGCCGGTGAGCATCGTGCCGAAGGCGTCGATGAAGGTGGACTTGCCGACCCCGGGCACGCCGGTGACGCCGATCCGCCGTGCGGCGCCGGCGTGCGGCAGGAGCTCGGTCAGCATGCGCTGGGCGAGCTCGCGGTGGTCGGCGCGGGTCGACTCGACCAGGGTGATGGCGCGCGCTACGGCGGCCCGCTTGCCGTCGAGCACGCCCTTGACGTAGGCGTCCAGGTCTATTGTCCGCGCCATGGGCTCACAGCTCGTGGCCGAGGACCCCGGCGAGGGTCTTCAGCAGATCGTGGGCGGCGTCCGGAATGACCGTTCCGGGCGGGAAGACGGCGGCGGCGCCCATCTCCCGCAGCGGCTCGACGTCCTGCGGCGGGATGACCCCGCCGACGACGATCACGATGTCCTCCCGGCCCTGTTCCTCCAGCTGCTCGCGCAGCGCGGGGACGAGGGTGAGGTGGCCGGCCGCCAGCGAGGAGACGCCGACGATGTGCACGTCGGCCTCCACCGCCTGCCGGGCGACCTCGGCCGGGGTCTGGAAGAGCGGGCCGACGTCCACGTCGAAGCCGAGGTCGGCGAAGGCGGTGGCGATCACCTTCTGGCCGCGGTCGTGGCCGTCCTGGCCCATCTTGGCGACCAGGATGCGCGGGCGGCGGCCGTCCTCCCGCTCGAACGCCTCCACCAGCGCGCGGGTGCGCTCCACTCCGGACGACGGACCGGCCTCTTCGCGGTACACACCGGAGATCGTACGGATCTGACCGGCGTGCCGGCCGTAGACCTTCTCCAGGGCGTCGGAGATCTCGCCGACGGTGGCCTTGGCGCGGGCCGCGTTCACCGCGAGGCCGAGGAGGTTGCCGTCGAGCCCCTGTCCGGGGCCGGCCTCGGCCGCCCTGGTGAGGGCGTGGAGCGCGTCCTGGCAGGCGCTCTCGTCGCGCTCGGCGCGCAGCCGGCGCAGCTTGTCGATCTGCTGCGTGCGCACGGAGGAGTTGTCGACCTTGAGCACGTCGATCTGCTCGTCGCTGTCGACCCGGTACTTGTTGACGCCGATCACCGGCTGCCGGCCGGAGTCGATGCGGGCCTGGGTGCGGGCGGCGGCCTCCTCGACGCGCATCTTGGGAATGCCGGCGTCGATGGCCTGGGCCATGCCGCCGGCTGCCTCGACCTCCTGGATGTGCTGCCAGGCGCGGCGGGCGAGGTCGTGGGTGAGCCGTTCGACGTAGGCGCTGCCGCCCCAGGGGTCGATGACCCGGCAGGTGCCGGACTCCTGCTGCAGCAGCAGCTGGGTGTTGCGGGCGATGCGGGCGGAGAAGTCGGTGGGCAGGGCCAGCGCCTCGTCGAGGGCGTTGGTGTGCAGCGACTGGGTGTGCCCCTGGGTGGCAGCCATGGCCTCCACGCACGTGCGGGCCACGTTGTTGAAGACGTCCTGCGCGGTCAGTGACCAGCCGGAGGTCTGCGAGTGGGTGCGCAGGGAGAGCGACTTGACGTTCTTGGGCTCGAACTGCTTGACGAGTCTGGCCCACAGCAGCCGGGCGGCCCGCAGCTTGGCGATCTCCATGAAGAAGTTCATGCCGATCGCCCAGAAGAACGACAGGCGCGGCGCGAAGGCGTCCACGTCCAGGCCGGTGCCGAGCCCGGCGCGCAGGTACTCCACGCCGTCGGCGAGGGTGTAGGCCAGCTCCAGGTCGGCCGTGGCCCCGGCCTCCTGGATGTGGTAGCCGGAGATGGAGATGGAGTTGTAGCGCGGCATCTTCTGCGAGGTGTACGCGAAGATGTCGGAGATGATCCGCATCGAGGGCCGGGGCGGATAGATGTAGGTGTTGCGGACCATGAACTCCTTGAGGATGTCGTTCTGAATGGTCCCGGCCAGCTTCTCGGGCGGTACGCCCTGCTCCTCGGCGGCGACGATGTAGAGGGCGAGGACGGGCAGGACGGCCCCGTTCATCGTCATCGACACGCTCATGCGGTCCAGCGGGATGCCGTCGAAGAGCTGCCGCATGTCGTAGATCGAGTCGATGGCGACGCCGGCCATGCCCACGTCGCCGGTGACACGCGGGTGGTCGCTGTCGTAGCCGCGGTGGGTCGGCAGGTCGAAGGCGACGGACAGGCCCTTCTGACCGGCCGCCAGGTTGCGGCGGTAGAAGGCGTTGGACTCCTCGGCCGTGGAGAACCCGGCGTACTGCCGGATCGTCCAGGGCTGGTTGACGTACATCGTCGGGTACGGGCCGCGCAGATAGGGCGCGATGCCGGGGTAGGTGCCCAGGAAGTCCAGGCCGTCGAGGTCCTCGGCGGTGTAGAGCGGCTTGACGCCGATGCCTTCGGGCGTCTGCCACAGAAGGTCCTCGGCGCTCTTGCCCGTGCTCTCCTTCAGGGCGGCGCGCCACGCCGCGCCGTCGCCGCCGGCCGGCCCGGCCGGCCCCAGTTCGATGCCGGAGAAGTCGGGGATCCGCATCACGCCACTCCCATGCGGTCGAGGACGGAGGAGAGAACGGCGACCGCGTCGCCGCCCGCGAAGACGAACTCGTCGACTCCGGCTCGTAGATACACTTCCCGCTGCTCGGCGCCGGGCCTGCCCGCGAGGAACACGTGGGCGGCTCCCGCGGCCTTCAGGGCGCCGGCGACGGCCTCGGCCTGTTCGGCGTAGAGCTTGTCGCTGGAACACAGACAGGCGATCGTGGCGCCGCTGCGGGCGAACGCCCCGGCGGCCGTCCCCGGATCGACGGAGGCGGGCTCGTGGACGGGCTCGATGCCGCCGACCTGGAAGAGGTTGGCGGCGAAGGTGGCCCGGCCGGTGTGCGCGGCGGCGGGGCCGAGCGCGGCGAGGAAGACGCGCGGCCGGGCCCCGGTGGCGGCCAGGTGGGCGTCGGACCGTTCGCGCAGCGCTTCGTAGGACTGGGAGCGGCGGACCCTGGGCAGTGCGGCCGGGTGGCCCGGTTCCACGGCGGGGGCGCTCCCGCGGCGCACGGGCTGCTCGCCGAGGTGGGGGAACTCGCTGACTCCGGTGATGGGTTCGCGGCGGGTGGCGAGGGCGGCGGACCGCTGCCGCCAGGTGTCCGCGAGCCGCCCGGCGACCAGGCCCGAGGCAAGGGCGGCGGCCTGGCCGCCGGCGCGCTCGATCTCCTGGAACCAGGCCCAGGCGGCGTGGGCGAGTTCGTCGGTGAGCCGCTCCACGTACCAGGAGCCGCCCGCCGGGTCGACGACGCGGGCCAGGTGGGACTCCTCCACCAGGATCGAGGAGGTGTTGCGGGCGATGCGGCGGGCGAAGGCGTCGGGCGGGCCGAGGGCGTCGTCGAAGGGCAGGACGGTGACGGCGTCCGCGCCGCCCACCCCGGCGCCCAGGCAGGCGATGGTGGTGCGCAGCATGTTCACCCACGGGTCGCGGCGGGTCATCATCACCGCGGAGGTGACCGCGTGCTGGCGCTGGGCGCCCGCGGCGGGTGCCGCGCCGCTGGCCTCGGCGACCCGGGCCCACAGCCGTCGTGCGGCGCGCAGCTTGGCGATGGTCAGGAACTGGTCGGCGGTGGCGGCGTAGCGGAACTCCAGCTGCGCGCAGGCCTCGTCGACGCTCAGTCCCGCGGTGGTGAGCGCGCGGAGGTAGGCGACGGCGGTGGCGAGGGAGCAGCCCAGTTCCTGGGCGGCCGATCCGCCGGCGTCGTGGTACGGCAGCGCGTCGACGGTCAGGGCGCGGATGCCGGGGCGGTCGCGCAGGCACTGCCCGGCGAGGCCGGCGGCGGCCGCCAGGGCCTGCGCGAGGCCGGTGTCGTCGCCGGTGCGGGCGACAGTGCCCAGCGGGTCGGCGCCGAGGTTGCCCCGGGCCTCGCCGCGGGGGACGCCGCGCTCGTCGTAAAGCCGCAGCAGGCTCCGGGCCGCGGCCTCGAAGCCGGCTCCGGCGTCGAGGACCACGGGCGCCAGGTCGAGGTAGACGCCCTCCAGGGCGGCGGGGATGCCGTCGACGGGCAGTCCCTGGGCGCCGACGGTCAGCCAGAGGGAGGTGACGCCGTTCTCGAGGTCGGCCAGGACGGCCTCGTTGGCCTGCCGCGGGTCGGGGCGGCCGTGGCGCTGGCGTACGTCCCAGCCCCCTACGACGCTCCCCTCGGGGCGCCCGCCCCGTACGAACGGGGGAAAACCGGGGTAGCCGGCCGTGGGGGCGCTGTCGTCGGCCGTGTAGAGGGGGCGGGTGGCGAGCCCGTCCTGGAGCGCGGTGGCCAACGCTTCCTCGGCCGCCGGGCCCGTGGCCACGGTGCCCGCTTTGCTCAGCACGCCTTCGACGAGGCGCTGCCACTGCTCGCGGGTCGCGTCCGGGAACTCGGCGGCCAGGGAGAAGCCATCATCAGGCAGGACCGTCATGGGGGGAAGGCTAGGGGAGCGGGTGCGCCCGGCAGCAGAGGCATCGGCTGTGACCTTGGCCTCTTCCCTTGTGGTTCCTGCCTGGCCTTCTTCCTGGTTCCGCCCTGGTTCCTCCGTGGTTCCTCCTTGGCAGCCGGTTCAGCCCTTCGGCGCGCAGTCGCGGACGGGGTCGTCGTGGGTGAGGGCGCAACCGATGACCCGGGCGCGGTCCTTGCCGTAGCGGTCGGCGAGGGCGGCGCGGAAGTCGGCCCACTGGCGGCGGGTGTCGGTGACGGCGGCGCGGACGGCGAGGCCGAAGTTCCCGGCCGTCCTGCCGCGGCTGCCGGCCGGGCCGCTGGTGGCGCCGGTGGCGGGGTCGATCAGGCCGGTGTCCTTGTTGAGGACGGTGTGCTGGACGCGGTGGGCGCAGCCGAGGGGGACGAGCGAGAAGCAGCCGGTGGTCAGCTCGCGGGGGACTGCGGAGGCCGCCGGGGGCCGGCCGGTGGACAGGGCGAGCAGCGGGGAGGGCGCGGGCAGGTTCAGGCCGGGCGGATTGTTCTCGTCCACGGGGCGGCCGGTGTCGGGCTTGTCGGCCCAGTTGCTGTGCGAGTAGAAGTCCTGCACGCCGTGCAGTGCGCGGCCGAAGCCCTCGATGGCCTCGCACTTGTCGCGGCCGGCCACGCCGAGGGTGAAGGTGCAGCCCCTGGTGAGGTCGCTCTCGCCGGGCACGACCTTGCCGTCGGAGGTGAGCATGCCCCCGGCGGCGTCGATGCCTTCCTTGAAGCGGGTCTGGAGCCTGGCGACGCATGCCTGCAGCTGCCTGGTGGCCTCCTGGCGGCTGCGCGGGTAGCCGGCGGCCGTGCGGAAGTCGGCGTTGTCGCAGTGCGCCTCGGGGGCGGTGACCTCGTCGGTGTCGGGGGCGCCGACGGCGCCGAAGGTGCCCTTGTGGCCGGCGACCTGGTCCAGGGAGCGGGGTTCGAAGCAGGAGCCGTCGGATGCCGTGCCGGGGGCACAGGCCAGGGCGGCGCGGGTGATGCGCTCGTGCTCGGCGTGCTGGCCGAACGCGTTGACGGTGCCGAACGCCCGGGCCGGCTGCGTCTGGGTGGTGAGCAGCGCGGCCGGGGCCAGGGTGGCGGCGCCCAGGAGCAGGGCTGCGCGGCGGGCGGTGTGGCGTCTGGGGGTCCACATGGTGGGTGCGGCCTTTCCGACGGTTCGTCAGGGGACAAAGCCGCAAGTGGAACCGGAGGGCGGCGCTCTTCGCAAATCGGCGGCCGGCGGGCCTTCAGCGGGGGCCGTTGTCCGCGGCGTGGTGCCGGTCGGGCACGACGAACTCGCACCACACGGACTTGCCACCGCCGCGCGGCTCCACGCCCCAGACGTCGGCCAGCCGCTCGACCAGCAGCAGCCCCCGGCCGGAGACCCCCGAGTCCCCCGGTTCGCGGCGGCGTGGCAGGGCGCTGGACTTGTCGTCGACCTCGACGCGCACGCGGCGTTCGGGGCCGGGGAGCATGCGGATGGTGACGACGGCGGCGCCGTCGGTGTGGAGCAGGGCGTTGGTGACCAGCTCGTCGGCGACCAGCTCGATCTCGTCCGAGCGTTCCCGGGCGCCCCAGGCCCGTACCGCCGCGCGGATCATGTGCCGGCCGGCGGACAGGGCCTCGGGGTCGGCGGGGGCGATGTGCTGCTGGAGCTTGCCGCCGCCGCGGGCACCGGCACCCTGGCGGCGCAGGAGGAGGACGGCCATGTCATCCTCGCCGACGCGCTCGCCGACGGCCTCGCACAGCATGTCGGCCAGCTTCTGGAGCTCGTAGGGGCCCTCGCGGACGATGCCGGTGAGCTGCTGCATGCCCTCGTCGAGGTCGGATCCGGGCTGTTCGACCAGGCCGTCGGTGAACAGCAGCAGGGTCTCCCCCGGGTCGAGCTCCACGGTCGTGACGGGATAGTCCAGGCGGCCGAACTCGGCGGACAGGCCCAGCGGCAGCCCCCCGGAGACGGGCAGGCGCCGGCAGGTGCCGTCGGTGTGGCGCAGCAGCGGATCTATGTGGCCGGCGCGCACCAGCTGGACGACGCCGGTGGTGAGGTCGGCCTCGGCGTAGGTGCAGGTCGCGAAGCGGTCGGTGTCGAGTTCGTGGAGGAAGGAGGAGGCACGGGCCATGACGGTGGCCGGGGCGTGCCCCTCGGTGGCGTACGCGCGCAGCACGATGCGCAGCTGGCCCATGACGGCGGCGGCGTGGGTGTCGTGGCCCTGGACGTCGCCGATGACCGCCCCGACCCGGCCGCCGGGCAGCGGGATGGCGTCGTACCAGTCGCCGCCGATGTCGCGTCCCATGCGGGCGGAGCGGTAGCGGACCGCGATGTTCGCGCCGGGTACGTCGGGGATGCGGCGCGGCAGCATGGCCTGCTGCAGGCCCTCGGCGATGTCGTGCTCCTGATCGAAGAGCATTGCGCGGGCGATGCTCTGGGCAAGGCTGCTGCTCAGGGCGATGAAGAGGTTGCGCTCCTGCTGGGTGAAGCCGCGTGCCTCCCGGTAGAGGAGGCCGAGGGCGCCGATGGGACGGGCCTGGGCGACCAGCGGGAGGTAGGCGGCGGAGGCGATGCCGATGTCCTTGATGCGTTCCCACAGCCAGGGGTAGCCGGCGGCGAACTCCCCGCGGGATTCGATGAAGCACGGGGTCATGGTGCGGATGACGTCGCTCATGGGGAAGTTGTCGTCGATGCGGGTGTAGCGGGTCCCGGGGATGAAGTGCACCGACGGACCCTCGGCGACGAGGTGGATGCGGCCGGACTCTACGAGGCCGAGGACGAGGAGGTCGGAGCCGAGGTGTTCGACGGCCTGGGCGTCCTTGAAGAAGTCGATGACGTCCTGGACGGTGCGGGCGTGGGCGAGGGCGGCGGTGATGGTCTCCACCACGGTGGTCTGGTGGCGGCGCTCGGCGGCGAGCTCGCGCGGCCCGGCCTGCTCCAGCTCCTCGGTGGCGTCGCGGACGATGCCGACGATGCGGCAGGGCCGCCCCTCCTCGTCGCGCTGGATGCGGCCCTGGGTGTACGTCCAGCGCAGGCTGCCGTCGCCGGTGCGCACGCGGTAGTAGGCGGCGTAGCTGTCGCTGCCGTCCTTCAGGGCGCTGGAGACCACGGCGTCGAGGCGGGAGGCGTCGGTGCGCGGCAGCCGGCCGGTGAGGTCGGTGATGCTGCCGTGAAAAGTGTCCGGCGGGACGTGCAGGACCGCCAGGGCGCACGGGTCGAGGTGCAGGCGGCCGCTTGTCAGGTCCCAGTCGAAGCTTCCGGTGCGATTGAGGGCGAGGATCAGCTCCGGGCGAGCGGGCCAGTCGTCCGGCGGCGGTACGGTGGCGGGCGTCGCTCCCCGATCAACCATAGAGCCACTCTGCCATCTTTTGTCGGTTTCTTCGATGTGACTGCACGATACGGAGGGGCTGGAGTGGTACGGATACCGCCATGGAGTGGTTCACGGCATCCGGGTACTGGCTGAGCCGGCTGGTCCTCCAGCGGGCCCTCGCGGGCATCTATCTGGCCGGCTTCGTCTCGGCGGCCCTGCAGTTCCGCGCGCTCATCGGCGAGCGGGGCATGCTGCCGGTGCCCCGGTACGTGGCGTACGCGCCCCTGCGCAGGGCGCCCAGCGTCTTCCAGTTCCACTACTCGGACCGTTTCTTCGCCGCCTGCGCGTGGAGCGGTGCGCTGCTCTCGGCCGCGGTGCTGGCCGGTGGCGCGGACGCGGTGCCGCTGTGGGCGGCGATGGTGATGTGGGCGGCGCTGTGGGCGCTGTATCTGTCGATCGTCAATGTGGGCCAGACCTGGTACGCCTTCGGCTGGGAGTCGCTGCTGCTGGAGGCCGGGTTCCTGGCCGTCTTCCTGGGCAACGCGCGCACGGATCCACCCGTGCTCGTGCTGTGGCTGCTGCGCTGGCTGCTCTTTCGCGTGGAGTTCGGCGCGGGGCTGATCAAAGTGCGCGGCGACAGCTGCTGGCGGGACCTGACGTGCCTGTACTACCACCACGAGACGCAACCCATGCCGGGCCCGCTGAGCTGGTTCTTCCACCGGCTGCCCAGGCCGCTGCACCGCGTGGAGACCGCCGCCAACCACGTCGCCCAGCTCGTCGTCCCCTTCGGGCTCCTCGCCCCGCAGCCCGTCGCGAGCGTGGCGGCGGGCCTGATCATCGTCACCCAGCTGTGGCTGGTGGCCTCGGGCAACTTCGCCTGGCTCAACTGGGTGACGATCGTGCTCGCCTTCTCCGCCGTGGACGGGACGGCCATGGCGGACCTGTTCTCCCTGCCGCACCACTCGCCCGTCGGCGCGGCCCCCCTCTGGTTCGAGGGCCTGGTCCTCGCCGCCACGGCGCTGGTGGCGGTGCTCAGCTGGTGGCCGGTGCGCAACATGCTCTCCCGGCAGCAGCGGATGAACATGTCCTTCAACGCCTTCCACCTGGTCAACACCTACGGTGCCTTCGGCAGCGTCAACCGCAGCCGCCACGAGGTGGTCGTGGAGGGCACCGACGAGACCGAGCTCACCGATACGACAGTGTGGAAGGAGTACGGCTTCCGGGGGAAGCCGGGCGATCCTCGGCGGACGCCGCGCCAGTTCGCCCCGTACCATCTACGGCTCGACTGGCTGATGTGGTTCGCGGGCATCTCGCCGGGCTACGCGAGGCAATGGTTCGGCCCGTTCGTCGAGCGCTTGCTGACCAACGACCCGGCGACCCTGCGCCTGCTGCGGCACAACCCCTTCCCCGGCGCCCCGCCCACCCACGTCCGCGCCCGGCTGTACCTGTACCGCTTCACCACCTGGCGGGAGCTGCGGGAGACCGGCGCCTGGTGGCACCGGACCCTGGAGCGCGAGTACCTGCCGCCCGCCCGGCTGGCGGGGCGCGGATCCTAAAGCCGTGCGCTGGGCCGGTGCGGCACCCGGGGCAGGGCGATGTCCGGTGGGTACGGGGCCGGGGCGTCTGTCGGTGCGGCCCTGCCCCCCCGCCTCTCCCGTCAGTGCGGCGCCATCCCGGCGCGGGTCCGCTCCTCGGCCGTCAGGGTCGGTCCCGGTCGCACGGGGCGGCCGGTGGCGCGCAGCACGGCGACCACCACCTCGGGCCTGATCAGGGCGTTCATGGGTGCCGACAGCGTCATGACGGCCATCAGGGCCCGCATGACGACCGGGTCCACGACCGAGGCTCGCAGCATGCGTGTGAAGTAGCCGCTCAGCAGGCGGGCCGGCAGCGGAGGACGGGCGCCGATCGCGCCCGGGTAGTTGATGTCCTCGCCCGTCGACAGGTCCCAGGCGCCGGCGGTCGCGCGGGCGACCGCTCGTTGTGCCTCCCGGGCCAGCCCGGGCGCGTCCGCGCCCCGCCGCCGCAGGATCTCGCGCAGTCCGGCGGCGCCCTGGGCGGCCACCGACATGCCCTGGCCGTAGATGGGGTTGAAGGTGGCGAGGGCGTCGCCCAGCACGACGAAGCCCTCCGGCCAGGCGGGCAGGCACTCGTAGAAGCGGCGCCGGTTGACGGTGCTGCGCGTCAGGTGCACCTCCGTCAGCGGTTCGGCGCGGGCGATCAGGTCCGCCACGAGAGGATGGCGCAGGCCACGGGCGAACGGCTCGAAGTCCTCGGTGCGTCGCGTGGGTTCGCCGCCCCGGGTGCCGGAGACGGTCACCAGCCAGCGGCCGCCCTCGACGGGCATCAGCGTGGCTGCCTGTCCGGGGCGCGGAACGCGCGAGTCGGGCTGGACGCTCACCACGGGAAAGTCCTCGGCGCCCGGAGGGGCGCGGAAGATGCGGGTGGCGTACACCAGCCCGGAGTCGACGGTCTGCTCACGGACGGCGGGCAGCCCCAGCCCGGCCAGCCGGTGCACGGCCCCCGACCCGCGGCCGGAGGCGTCGACGACCAGGCCGGCCGGCAGCTCCTCGTCCTTGGCCGCACCGGCGGCACGGATCCGTACCCCCGTGATCCGGCCGGGGCCGCCGAGGAGCGCGAGGCTCTCGGTGCCGTCGCGCAGTGTGACCCGCGGGCGGGCGAGGACCTGCTCGCGCACCACCAGGTCCAGCAGGTCGCGAGTGCACGCCACCATGAACTGCATCTCCGGCCGGCGCGGCAGCCAGCCCGGCGGCGACAGCGCCACCAGATCGGCCGGCATCGCGATGCGCCGGGCACCCGCTGCGACCCAGCGTCCCAGCGTGCCGGGCAGCAGGGACTCGACGGTGCGGGCGCCGCCCGACATCAGCAGATGCGCGTGCCGGGCCTGCGGCAGCCCCGGGCGCGCCAGGGCCCGCGCCGGCAGCCGGTCCCGCTCCACGACCACGACCTCGCCGACGTGGTCCGCCAGGACGGCCGCGGCCAGCATCCCGGCCATGCCACCGCCCAGGACCACCGCCCGGCGGGCCCTCGGCGCGGTGCGGTCGCCGTGCTGCGGGTGGCTCATCTGCGGCTCCCTGTCCTCGGTGGGTGACAGGTCACTGCCCGCGCCGGGCGGTACGAACACATGCGGGCGGGCGGCCCGTGCCGCACGGTGGTGACGTGGAGGTGGGAGCCATGGATCCCGTGGAGGCGCTGGAGCGGATCGCGTTCCTGCTGGAGCGCACACAGGCACCGACATACCGGGTCAAGGCGTTCCGTACGGCCGCCGCGGTCGTCTCCGACATGCCGCTGGAGGAGGTGCGACGCCGCGCGGCCGACGGCTCCCTGACGGAGAAGAAGGGCATCGGCCCCAAGACCGCGGCAGTGGTGGCCGAGGCGGTGCGCGGCGAGACGCCCGCCTATCTGGGCCGCCTGGAGGAGGAGGCCGGCGGGCCGCTGGCCGAGGGCGGGCTGGAGCTGCGGGCGGCGCTGCGCGGCGACTGTCATCTGCACTCGGACTGGTCGGACGGCGGCAGCCCCATCGAGGAGATGGCGCGCGCGGCCCGCGACCTCGGGCACGAGTGGGCCGTTCTGACCGACCACTCGCCCAGGCTGACGATCGCCCGCGGACTGTCCCCGGAGCGGCTGCGCGCCCAGCTGGAGGTGGTCGCGGAGGTCAACGAGCGGCTCGGCGACGGCTTCCGGCTGCTGACGGGGATCGAGTGCGACATCCTGGCCGACGGCTCGCTGGACCAGGAGGAGGAGCTGCTGGAGCTGCTGGACGTGGTGGTCGCCTCCGTGCACTCGAAGCTGCGCATGGACGCGGAGAGCATGACCCGGCGCATGGTCTCGGCGGTCGCCAGCCCGCTCGTGGACGTCCTGGGGCACTGCACCGGGCGGATCGTGGGGCACCGGCCCGAGTCGGAGTTCGACGCGGAGATGGTCTTCGCGGCGTGCGCCCGCTTCGGCACCGCCCTGGAGATCAACAGCCGGCCCGAGCGGCTCGACCCGCCGCGCCGGCTGCTGCGCACGGCACTCGACGCGGGGGTGCTCTTCTCGGTCGACAGCGACGCCCACGCCCCGGGCCAGCTCGACTGGCAGATCCACGGCTGTGCCCGGGCAGAGGAGTGCGGCGTGCCCGCCGAGCGGGTCATCACGACCTGGACGGCGCAGGAGTTGCTGGAATGGGCCGGGTCGAAGTGACGCCGGCGCACGCTCTCCCCGGGATCAGGCCCATGCTGGCCACACCGGCCCCGCTGCCCGCGGAGGACGACGAGGCCTCCTGGGGCTTCGAGGTCAAGTGGGACGGCGTGCGCTGCGTCGTCAGCTCGCCGGGCGACGGCTCCCTGAGGCTGGTCACCCGGGCGGGCAACGACGCCACCGGAACCTATCCCGAGCTGCAGGGACTCGGCGAGCGGCTGCCCGGCCGGCCGGTGGTGCTCGACGGGGAGGTCGTGGTCGTGGACGAGCGGGGACGGCCCGACTTCGGGCTGCTGCAGCGCCGGATGGGGGTCAGCAATCCGCGCCGCGCCGCACATCTGGCGATGGAGTACCCCGTGCACCTGATGCTCTTCGACGTCATGTACCTCGACGGCGCCCTGCTGACCGGCCTGCCGTACCGGGAGCGCCGCGCCGTGCTGTACGGGCTGGGCCTCGGGGGCCCCAACTGGTCGGTGCCCGCACACCTGGAGGGACACGGCCGGCAGGCGTGGGACGCCACGCTGCGCAGCGGCTTCGAGGGCGTCCTGGCCAAGCGGCTCTCGTCCCGCTACCTGCCGGGCGTGCGTTCACCCGACTGGCGCAAGACCAAGCACGTCATCACTCTTGACGTGGTCATCGGCGGCTGGGCGGAGGGGCGCGGCCGCCTCGCCGGACTTCCCGGTGCCGTCCTGGCCGGCCTGCGGGAGCCGTCCGGCCTGCGCTACGTGGGGTCCGTCGGGTCCGGGCTCTCCGAGCGCGAACGGCAGGACCTCTCCCGCTACCTGTCGGTGATCCCGCGCGCCGGCTCCCCCTTCGCCGGCCCGGTCGACGTTCCCGGCGCGCACTGGGTCGAGCCGCGCCTGGTCGCCGAGATCGTCTTCACCGGGTGGACGGCCGGCGACCGGCTGCGGCACCCGACCTGGCACCGGCTGCGCCCGGACCTGACACAGCTGGGGTGAGGCTCAGGGCAGCCTGCCCCGGGCGCGGTCGCCGGCGAGGGCGGCCAGCAGGTCGCCGTGCGCGTCGAGGCGGTCGAGGACCTGCTCGGGGGTGAAGGCGAGCTCGCCGGGTTCGGTGCAGGCGGCGACCTCGTCCCAGGTGACGGGGGCGGCCACACCGGGGCGGTCGGGCAGCAGGCGCACGGTGTAGGGGGCGGCGGTGGTCTTCGCGCTGGCGTTCTGCGACCAGTCGATGAGCACCTTGCCCCTGCGTTCGGCCTTGGCCATGGAGACGACCACCAGGCCGGGGTGTTCGTTCATCATCCGGGCGGCCAAGCCCTTGGCGTAGTGCCCGGTGGCACGGCCGGAGGCGGCCTCGACGGGCGCGTACAGGTGCAGCCCCTTCGCGCCGGAGACCACCGGGTGGGCCGTGAGCCCGTCGTCGGCGAGCAGCTGGCGCAGCCGCTGGGCGACGCGGCAGCAGACGACGAGGTCGGTGCCGGGGCCGGGATCGAGGTCGAGGACCAGGCGGTCGTGGCCGTCGGGGCCCGCCTCGGCGGTCCACTGCGGGACGTGCACCTCGTACGCGCCGAGGTTCACCATGGCGATCAGGGCCGCCGCGGAGTCGATCATCACCTGTTCGGCCACCCCGTCCCTGTGCCTGACCGGCACGCGGGGCACCCAGCCGGGTGACCCGTTGGGCGGCGTCTTGGCGATCCAGCTCTGCCCGCCGCTGCCCTCGGGGGCACGGACGAAGGAGGCCGGCCGCCCTTCGGCGTGCGGCAGCATCGCCGGGGCGACACGGGCGTAGTACCGCAGGACCTGGGCCTTGGTGTGCCCGGACGCCGGGAAGAGCACCCGGTCGAGATGGGACAGGGAGAGCCTGCGGCCCTCGACCTCCACCACCTGCCGCTCCTGGGACTGCCGCTCCGAAGAAGTGGACATAAGGTAATAATTCCCACGGAGGGACACGAGCTATGCGGACCATGTGGAAAGGCTCGATCGGCTTCGGGCTGGTTTCCGTGCCCGTACGGCTGTACGCCGCCACGCAGGAGCACGGCATCAGGCTGCACCAGGTCCACGACGAGGACGGCGGCCGCATCCACCTCAAGCGCGTCTGCGACGTGTGCGGCAAGGAAGTCGACTACGAGCACGTCGCCAAGGGCTTCGAGGACGACGAGGGCCACACCGCCGTCGTCACTAAGAACGACCTCGCGGGCCTGCCCCTGCCCAGCAAGAAGCTCATCGACGTCCTGGCCTTCGTCGACGCCGACCGCATCGACCCCCTCCAGCTGTCCGGCGCCTACTACCTGGCCCCCGAGAGCGCGGCGGCGAACAAGCCCTACGTCCTGCTGCGCGAGACCCTGAAGCAGACCGAACGGGTCGCCGTCACCAAGATCGCGCTACGGACCCGGGAGTCGCTGGCGCTGCTGCGCGTCCATGAGGACCTGCTGACCCTGCACACCATGTACTGGCCCGACGAGATCCGCGTCGCCGGCGACCTGGCCCCGCCCTCGTCCGTCAGCGTGCGGCCGCAGGAGCTCAAGATGGCCACGAGCCTGATGGACACGCTGTCGGAGGACTTCGACCTCGACTCCCTGGAGGACGAGTACGAGGTGGCCCTCGGCGAGCTGATCAGCGCGCACCTGGACCACCGGCCCGCACCCAGGAAGGAGACGACCCCGGCGCCCGACAATGTGATCGACCTGATGGCCGCCCTGCAGGCATCCATCGACTCGGCGGGCAAGAAGGAAGAACGGAAAGAACCCGGAAAAACAACTGCGGGCGTCGCCTCGCGCAGCCGCGCCAAGAAGACTGTCGAATCGAATAAAGGGGCGACCAAAAAGACCACGGCCAAGAAAACCGCGGCCAAAAGCACCGCGTCGAAGAGCGCGGCCTCCAAAAGCACGGCATCGAAGAGCGCTTCTTCCACAAGCGCCTCCTCGAAGACCACGAAAAAGGCCACCGCCAAGAAAACGGGCCGCCGCGCCTCGTGAGCCTTCGCCCCTCGGCCGGCGACCCGTCCTCCCGCGTCAGCCTCCTTGCTGCTCCCCGCCCTTGAAAGCGCACGCCACGACCTCGGACCGGGCCCTCTCGACGAGCCCGTCGGCCCCGCAGCGCTCGGCGACCGCCAGCCCCTCATGGAGGTGCTCGACCGCCTCGACCTGACGGCCCACCGCCCGCAGCGCGGAACCGTGGTCGACCAGCGCCGCCGCGTACTCGAACCGGCAGGGCGACATCCTCAGCTGCCCGACCGCCTTGCCGAGCCTTTCCACCCGCTCCTGCAGCCCGTACAGCGGGGCCGAGCGGCGCAGAGCCTCGCCGACCGCGGTCTCGGTGCCGAACCGGTGTGCGTGCCTGACGGCCTGGCCGGCGAGGTCCCGGGCGCGCTCGGGCTCCTCCTCAGCGAGGGCGCTCGCCAGGTCGAGCGCCCAGGGCGCCCACAGGGTGTTGTGGCGGCCGCGCTCGTCCAGTCTGCGCCCGGCGGCCTCCAGTTCGGCGACCGCCTCCTTCGTCCGGCCCCGCTCCAGCAGCAGCCGTCCGGCCAGGCACGCGGCATCCGGCAGGACGATCGCCGGGGAGTACGGCGGGTAGAACTGGTTCTCCTCCGCGACGGCCTGGGCCTCCTCGATCTTGCCGCGCGCGATCAAGGTGTCGATCAGCAGGCAGATGCCGTCCCATTGGACGGGCAGCCCCGGGCCGAGGCGGTAGGCCAGCTCCAGCCCCTTGCGCAGGGCCGCCTCGGCCTGGACCAGCTCGCCCCGCCGCCGGTGGACCAGGCCCCGGAAGTCATGCGCGGCCGCGAGGTGGGCGCCGCTCCAGCCGGAGATCTCGAAGGCGCGCACGGCCTCGGTGAAGAACTCCTCCGCCTGGTCGAGCTGGTCGGTGTAGGCGAGGGTGATGCCGATGAGGGTGGGCAGCTCGAAGCCCCACTCGGTGTTGGTCCAGCCCATGCCCTCGGCGAGTCGGCCGCCCACCAGCGCCCGCTGGATGATCTCGACGACCTCCAGGGCGTTCTCACCACGGATCATGCCGTCGAAGCCGCGGAGGGCGAGCAGGGCACGCTCCGCGTTGTCCCGGCCGTCCAGGGGCCGGGCGAGCTCGGCGATGCGCCGGGACCGGCCGAGGGCGTCCTCCTCCTCGACCTGGATGCCCTTCCACAGATAGTGGGCGGCCTGCAGGCGCATCCGGCCGGAGCCCGGCGGGGTGAGCGATGCCTGGTCGGCCACCACCGCGGCGGCCTCACGGAGCTGGCTGTTGTGCCCGTACGCCTGCGAGAGCCGGTAGGTGGCGTCGACGCGCAGCTCGTCGCTGAGGTCCGGCAGGTCCAGTGCGGCGCGCAGGTGGTTCACGGTGGTCTGCGGCGACGTGAGCAGCGCGGCACAGCCCAGTTCGTACAGGAGCATGGCGCGCTCCTCCTCGGGCGGCGGCTCCTGCAGCGCCCGCTCAAGACAGCGGCGGGCGGCGTCCGGGGCGCCCACCGCGAGGTGCTCACGGGCGGCGGCGCGCAGCTGGGTGACCACCTCGGGGTCGTCGTCCGGGTGGACCTCCAGCAGGTGCCGGGCGGCGACGGCCACTCCCTGGCCCGCGTCGGCCGACAGCCAGGCCGCCTGCCCGTGCATGGCGGTGCGGGTGGCCGCGGGGATCGCGCGGTAGACGGCGGTGGCGATCAGCGGATGGACGAACTCCAGCCGGGAGTTGCCGACGAGGATGCGCGCCTCCCGCAGCCGGTCGGCGCTGTCGGCCGCCTCGGCGGGGCCCATGCCCGCCAGGCCGGCGGCCAGTCGCGCCTCGATCTCCGTGCCGAGGACGGCCGCGGCCCAGGCGAAGCGGGTGACCGACGACCCCAGCTGCTCGAGGCGGGACACGAGGCCCTTGCCCCGGGCCGCGGCGCCCAGGTCGCGCAGGAGGGCCGCGGAGTCCTCGACCGGCTCCAGGTCCCGGTCCTGTGCCTTGGCTATCAGCTCCACGACCTCGTACGGGTTTCCGCCGGTGACCGCCCACACCTCGCGGCAGAACGGGTCGTCGGCCCCCTCGCCGAGGGTGTCGCGCACCAGGCCGGCCACGGCCTCCGGCGTCAGGGCCCGCAGCTCGGCCGGGCGGAACTCCCGGCTCTCGACCAGTTCGCGGAAGGCCGGGGTGTGATCGGGCACTTCCTCGGGCCGGTAGGCCAGCACGAGCAGCAGCGGAATCTCACCCAGCCGCACCGTGAAGGACGTGAGCCAGGAGAGGGACTCCGGGTCGGACCAGTGGGCGTCGTCGACCACGACGACCAAGGGCTTGCGGGTCAGGGAGAGTTGGGTGACCACCCAGTCCAGCCCGTCGCGCACGCCCTGGGGGTCGGCCTGGGGGCCGACGGGCGGCGCGATGCCGAGGGCGGGTCCCGCGATGTCGTACCAGCCGCCGAGCAACTCCTGCCGGGCGGCCGTGGTCATCGGTGCGAGAGCGGGCTGGAGCAGCTGCCGGACGACATGGAACGGCACCTTCTCGGCGGACCTGCTGCCACGGGCGAAGAGCACGGTGCAGTCACCGCACTCGCCCGCCATCCGCCGCAGCTCGGTGAGCAACGCCGTCTTGCCCAGACCCGCTTCACCGCTGAAGAGAAGGAGACCTCCTTCCCTCGGCTGGTCGATGTCCTCTGCCGGCCCGTCCGGTCCCTGGCGACGGCAGAGGCCGTGCACCGCTCGTTCGGCGAAGCCGAGCTCACGCTCGCGCTCGAACAGGGCGGCAGATGGGTCGCGTTCACGCTGGTGCCCCGACATGGCGATGTCTCCCCGGAGAAATGTGGTGGGGCGAGCCTAGCCCCGTCCGTCGCCGGGCGGGCAGGGTTCGCCGGACGGACCACCCGTGAGCGTGACTTCCGACGCGTGCCGAACGCCCATTCATGCCGTTCGGAAATACATTCGTTCATGTGGTGCAGGACATTATGAGGCCATTCGAATTCGCTTGTCAGGTCGTCACGCGAATATGACAACTTCGCGCCGGAGCACCGCGCGACAAGCTACGCTCCATCTCGCGCAGCGGGCCGCCTCGACTTCGGCACGCTGCGGTCAAGTGCTGTGCTGCCGCCGCCTTTCCGGGAGAACGGAAAACGCCGCGCGCCGGCCCCCACTCCTTTATGTCTCAAGAGTTCCGAGGATCTCGATGGTTGGTACTGGCTCGTCGGCTCCAGGGCGGCCCCCCTCCGCTCTTATATGGGTGGTCTCCCCTCTGGTACTGGCCGTGTGCACGGTCACGGCGTCCCTCGCCGTGACGCCCGAAGCGCGCGCGCCCGTGGCCTGGTGCGGAGCGGCCGCCACGATCGCGGTGGCGCTGGCCGCCGCCGAGGCGGCGCGCCGCGGACGGGTGATCGCCGGGCTGCGCCGGCGCCACGCCGAGCGGGAGGCCCTCCTGCAGCACCGGCTCGACCAGCACGACGCGGAGACCTGGCGGTTCGCCCGCGATGTGATGCCCGAGGCGCTCAAGCTGATGCGCCACGGCGCCCCCACCGACCAGGTCCTGCGGGTCACCATCCCGATCCACGAGCTCGAACCGGGCTTCGCCGCGGCGCACCGGTCGATCGTGCGCTCGGTGATCGAAGCCGTCCAGGCGGAAGAGGCGCTGCGTGACGCCGCCCACCGCGCGTTCGTCAACATCGCCCGCCGCATGCAGGCCATCGTTCACCAACAGGCCTATGACATCAGGGAGATGGAACACAAGCACGGCAACAACCCGGATGTGTTCGGCGATCTGCTGCACCTGGACCACGGCAACGCCCTGACCGG
The DNA here is from genome assembly GCF_040638465.1 of Streptomyces sp. NPDC026206. Taxonomy (NCBI): domain Bacteria; kingdom Bacillati; phylum Actinomycetota; class Actinomycetes; order Kitasatosporales; family Streptomycetaceae; genus Streptomyces; species Streptomyces sp. NPDC026206. Next base: position 47,600 of record NZ_JBEZYL010000019.1, on the reverse strand, counting down.
CCGGCTCGCGGACAGCATCGCGGTGCTGGGCGGCTCGCGCCCGGGCCGCCAGTGGCGGTCCGAGATCCCCCTCTACAACGTGCTGCGCGGCGCGATGTCGCGCATCCTCGAGTACCGCCGCGTGGATCTGCACTCGGTGGCGGACGTGGCCGTCGTCGGCCCCGCCGTCGAGCCCGTGATCCACGCGCTGGCCGAGCTGCTCGACAACGCCACCCGCTACTCCCCGCCGCAGACCCGGGTGCACCTGACCGCCGTGGACATCCAGTCCGGGATCGCGGTCGAGATCGAGGACGCCGGCGTCGGCCTGACCGACGAGGCCCGTCGCCGTACCGACCGGGTGCTCTCCAAGGAGGGCGGCCTCGACCTGGACGACCTCGGCGAGTCACCGCGGCTGGGTCTGGCGGTGGTCAGCCGGCTCGCCAACGCCCACGACTTCATCGTGTCGCTGCGGCCCTCGGCGTACGGCGGTGTCCGCGCAGTGTTGGTGATCCCGCCGAACCTGATCACCGCGAGCAGGTTCCCCGGCGGCGACATCGCCCGCGCCCCCAAGCTTCCGCCGTACAAGAAGAAGCGGCGGCCCGGCTCCGGCTCCATCCCCGCCCAGCCCTCGGCGGCGCCGATCATGGACAGCCCCGTCCCCCCGCCCCTGGGCGACACCGGACTCCCCCAGCGCCGGCGCCGGCGCGGCCCCGCACCGCTCCCGTTCGGCCGGGGTGCGGCCGAACGCGGCCGGGGCACGGCCGCCCGGCGGACCCCGGCCCCGCCCGCTCCCGAGGAGCAATCCGTGCAGCCCGGACTGTGGCTGGCCGCCTTCACCAGCGGCGTCAACGGAGAGCTGCCGCAGGACGGGCCCGGCCGGCCGAACAGTGATATCCCGTCAGACAAGGAAGAGTAGCCAAGTGACGCAGCAGCCGCGGTTCAACATGGACTGGATGCTCAAGGACCTGGCAACCAGCGTCCCCCAGACCCGCCACGTGATTGTGCTGTCCTCGGACGGCCTGCGCATGGCCCAGCACGGCACGGACACGGAGGTCGCCGACCGTCTCGCCGCAGCCTGCGCCGGACTGCAGAGCCTCTCGACGGCCATCGCCTCGGAGTTCCCGCACGGGGACGGGCAGATGCGCCTGGTCGTGATCGAGGTCGACGGCGGTTTCTTCTACCTGATGGCCGCCGGCGCCGGGGCCTACCTGGCGGTACTGGCCGACGACGACGTGGACGCCGGCCTGATGGGCATGAAGATGCGGGATCTGGTGGCCCGTATCGGGTCCCATCTCACCAGCCCGCCGCGGGTCGGTGGGCCGGTGACATGAACGGCTCCGGACCCCAGCGCGAGTCCGGTCCGGAGCCACCGGGCAATCCGGACCGGCTGTACATCCTCACCGGCGAAGGCACCGCGGAGGCGAAGAGGGACCTCGACCTGGTAACGCTCATCGTGACCCGGACCGAGTCCGACCCCGGGCTCCAGCCGGAACACACCGCCGTGGTCAGGATGTGTGACTTCCCCCTGTCGGTCGCCGAAATATCGGCGTACCTGGAGCTGCCGGTCAGCACGCTCACCCCGCTCCTCACCGAGCTGCTCTCCGGTGGGCAGGTCGAGGCCCGCCCACCGGTTCCCGCGGCCGCGCTGCCCGATGTTCGACTGCTTGAGGCGGTGATGCATGGACTACAAAAGCTCTGACGGCTACGCCGGGCCGCGCAGCGAGGACATCCTCCCGGCCTCCGCCACCGCGGCCGTGAAGGTGGTGATCGTCGGAGGATTCGGGGTCGGCAAGACGACCCTGGTCGGTGCGGTGAGCGAGATCCGGCCGCTGACGACCGAGGAGACGATGACCCAGGCCGGGGTCGGCGTGGACGACCTGGCCGGGATCGAGCAGAAGACCGAGACCACGGTCGCCATGGACTTCGGCCGCATCAGCATCAACGACCAGCTGGTGCTGTACCTGTTCGGCACGCCCGGCCAGGAACGCTTCTGGTTCCTGTGGAACGGGCTCTTCGAGGGGGCGCTGGGGGCCGTGGTGCTCCTCGACACCCGGCGGATGGAGGTCAGTTACGACGTGATCGGCCGCCTCGAGGAGCGCGGGGTGCCGTTCGTCGTCGGAGTCAACGCCTTCCCCGGCGCACCCCGGTACCCGATGTCGGAACTGCGCACCGCGATGGACCTGGACGATTCCGTACCCATGGTCGACTGCGACGCCCGCGACCGCGCTTCCTGCCGCGACACCCTGATGGCGCTGATGCGCTATCTGTACACCCTCACGACCGTCCCCACGGAGTCACAGTGACCAACCCCTCTGAACACGCGCGCGCCGAAGCCCTCACGACGCCGCCGCCCGGCTGTCCGGCACACGCCGGCGCAACGCGGCTGTACGGCCCGGAGGCCGAGTCCGACCCGTACGGGCTGTACGAGCGGCTGCGCACCAAACACGGACCTGTGGCGCCCGTCCTGCTCTCCGGCGACATCCCGGCGTGGCTGGTATTGGGCTACCGGGAGAACCTCGATGTGACGCGTACGCCTTCGCGGTTCTCACGGGACTCCCGGCACTGGCGCGAGATTCGCGAGGGCAGGGTCCCGCCCGACCACCCGCTGGCGCCCGTCACCACCTGGCAGCCGATCTGCGTCTTCGCCGACGGTGAGCAGCACGAGCGGTGGCGTGGCGCCGTGAACGACAGCATCGCGCGCTTCGACAAGAGGGGCATCCGCCGCCATGTCACACAGTGCGTCAATCAGCTGGTCGACCGCTTCTGCGCCTCGGGTCAGGCCGATCTTGTAAGTCAGTTCGCCGAGCATCTGCCGATGATGGCGATGACCCAGCTGCTCGGCATGCCCGAGGAGTACAGCCCCCAGCTGGTCAACGCCGCACTCGACATGCTCAGGGGCACCGAGACTGCGGTCGCGAGCAATGCGTTCCTCCAGGAGACCCTGCGCAAGCTCGTGGCGCGGAAGCACGCCCAGCCCGGAGCCGACTTCACCACCTGGCTACTGGAGCATCCCTCCGGCCTTTCGGACGACGAGGTGCAGCAGCATCTGCGACTCGTTCTGATCGCCGCTTTCGAATCTACGGCGAATGTCATCGCGAACACCCTGAAGATGGTGCTCACCGACATCCGCTTCCGGGCCTCCCTGGCGGGCGGGCACATGACCCTGCCCGACGCTGTCGAGCAAGTACTCTGGGATGAACCACCGTTCATCACCATCCTGGGCCGCTGGGCGACTCAGGACACGGAGCTCGGCGGGCAGCAGATCAAGTCGGGCGACGCACTGGTACTGGGACTGGCCGCCGCCAATGTGGACAAGGCGGTGCGGCCCGACCTGGACGCGCCCATCCACGGCAACCGCGCCCACCTTTCCTTCAGTGGCGGAGCTCACGAATGCCCCGGTCAAGACGTGGGGCGGGCTATCGCGGGCACGGGAATCGACGCCCTGTTGTGGCGACTGCCCGATCTGGCGCTCGCCTGTGAGGAGTCCGAACTGAACTACCGGTCGGCCATGATGAGCCGCCGTCTGACTGAACTACCGGTGAAGTTCACGCCACATGAGCCCCAGCTTCTGGAGCCGGCCGACGACGAGTCTCCGTCGGCACAGCCGGTCGGTCCAGAGCACCGGGCAACCGCTCCGGTAGCGACTCCCGGGGAGTCGGCCCCCGCACGTTCCTCGTGGTGGCGGTCGATCACGAAGCGGAGGTGGCTGCGCCGCCGCCGCTCCTGAACTTGATCGGGAGAGATACGCGCAGGGCGACAGCCGGTGTTCTGCCGAAGGGGGCGCACGGACGGTGCCCATGGGCGCGCTCTGCGCCAATCTCAGGGAAGGAACGGGGCTTCCGCTGGCGTGACTTCCCTGACCTGCACCTTGGGTGGCGGGGTGGCGGGGTGGCGCTGGAGCCAGCGCGGTCGAATCACCATTCCCATAACACCCAACCGGCTGGCTGGCTGATCAGCCGACTGGGACAGCCGCGGCAGTCGGGCGTTGTCCTGGGAGCGGTTCGTCCTCAGGAACGTAGCGGCGTGCGCTGGTGTACCAAGCGTAGAGGCCGGACAGGAAACTGAGGGCTCCCTGCAGCCACGTCTCCAGCCCGGCGCGCTCACAGGCGTTCAGCCCGGCCTGCCGGATGAGCGGGGGCAGTTCGGTCTGCGCGAGATGCTCGAAATAGCGAAGCCTGGCATTGACCAGATCAGCTGCGGCACACACCGCCTCCTGGACCGTGATACCCAGGGACGCTTCGAGGACGACGACGAGGTTGTTGACATCGCGTTCGTCGTCAACCTCCCGCTGGTAGGAGACGATGTCGTTCGCCAGTCCCATGTGGTCCATGAAGGCGTCGAGCAGGGCGGAAACGGTCCGGGTGTGCCTGATGTTCTCGGGGATCTGCGCGCCGGTGGAGAGCTCGACAAAGCAGGGGGCGGTGTAGGCGGCGAAGCTTTCGCGCCGAAACAGGGCGTACTCGATGAGGTCGGGCACACGGCCTGCGAGGTTGTTGGCCAGCTCCTGCACTCCCGCGTCGATGTACCTCCGCAGGGCCCGGTTGAGTTCCTGCTGCATGTGCGCCGGTGTGGAGCGGAGCAGATGGTCCTGGATGTCGGCCAGTCCCTGTTCCACGGCGTTGGTCGGATCCGGAACCACCGCCCCCGGCACCGACGACAGGAAGGCGTGGAGACGGGTGGTGAAGGCCCGTGCCCCCGGCAAGTCGCCTGGCTGTTTGAAGGCGGAAGCGAAATAGTCGTCCCAGGCCAGAGTCCAGAGCATGAGCCGGTGAGCGAGCCGAAGATCGGCGAGGGAGGCGCCGGGGACAGTCCATGCCGTCAGCCGGTCAACGGCCATAGCGTGAAACTGGGGCAGGCTCCAGATCGCTTCGCGGGTGGATGACGCGCCACAACCCAGCATGCCCATACGACGGGCCCATGTCTCGTTCTCCTCATGCAGAGCCGGGAAGTGGGAATTCACGTGCGTGGGGTACGGCATCCGCAGCTTTGGGAGCTCGATAGCCTGTCGTGTCACGGGGCTCCTCCTTCAACCAGGCTTCCACCCTGATTTTGGCCACTGACTGTCACGCTGCGATGCCAACGTAATTGAAGAGACACCGGTCGGAGAGTCTTCGTCGGCACCTCTTTCGAGCCATTTTCTCGACCGGAAAGACTTCGGGCAGCTTCACCACCACAACGCCAAGAGGCCCGGCGACACCGACATGGGCTACGGCAGTAGGGAGACTGGGTGCCGCTTCTCAGCAGGCCACTACAACTGGTTCGGATCACACAGGGGATCAAGAAAGCAGGTCTCTTGGGCCTGAGCGCTTCGCCCAGCGAGGAACATGCCTGCCGTCCCGTCGGATTCGAGAACTGCACAGCCGGGAAGCCGGAGCGATCTGGTGCTCATGAGAACCTCCACTGTGAGTACGGAAAGCGCGGCCCATACTCCCGAGAAGCCTCAGGTGTCCGGTAGGCGGAGTGAAAGAGCAGAGGACAGAGCTGGCTGCTCCGACGGATGAGGCGAAGTACTGGCTTCCGGCGCGCTGTTCGCTGACACTGTCTGCCCCTGGCAGTGCTTCTCGTCGCCTGTTTGAGCTGACTCCGGGTACAGGCGACGGTTTGCGCAGCCGGTCGAGTTGCCTGTTAATACGCCTGCGTTCAGGGCGTCGTTGACAAGCTTCTGCCAGTGTGCACGACAGGGACTGTGCGGATGTCTCGGCCGCTTGAGGGGTGGCTGCGGTGCCGTTCCACGCCGCAGGCATGGTTCTTGCGATGCCGGATCATCGTGGAGTGGGCAACCCCGGGGCGGCGAGCAGAGACGTTGCAGCTGCCCTGCGTTCGACGCCATGCGTGGTGACACAGGTGAAATGCCGGGGCATGCCCGACACTGGTGACCAGCGCGCTTGAGGGAGGCACGTGATGACGATGCGGTCGTCGGCGGAGCAGCTCGGACGATTTCTCGCTTCACCCTGGTGGCGGGCCCTTGCGGCCGTCGTCGCCGGGGCGCTGCCCGCGTTGGCCTTTCCCGAGCCGTCGCTGTGGTGGCTGGCCTGGGTGGCCCTCGTACCGTGGCTGCTCATCGTGCGCTCGGCGCGTAGCGGGCGGCGGGCGGCTGTCGACGGGTGGCTGGGCGGCGCCGGGTTTCTGCTGGCCGTGCACCATTGGCTGCTACCGAACCTGCATGTCTTCATTCTGGTGCTGGCCGCGCTGCTGGGGCTGTTGTGGGCGCCCTGGGGGCTGCTGGCCCACCGGTTGCTGGGCGGATCGCCCGGGGCCGGCCGGGTGGTGGTGGCGCTGGTGGTGCTGCCGTCCGGCTGGCTGCTGGCCGAAGGGGTGCGGTCCTGGGAGTACTTGGGCGGTCCGTGGGGGTTGCTCGGCGCCAGCCAGTGGCAGGTCGCGCCCGCGCTGCGGGTGGCCTCGGTGGGGGGCGTGTGGCTGGTCGGCTTCCTGCTGGTAGCGGTCAACACGGGGCTCGCCGCGCTGATTTCGGCGCCCCGTGCCCGTACGGCCGCGGTGGCGGGGGTGCTCGCCTGTGGGGCGGTGGTCGGCGGCGTGTGGGTGTGGGCGCCCGTGCCGCAGCTCGTGGGCACGGTGCGGGTGGCACTCGTGCAGCCGGGGGTGATCGACGGCCAGGGCAGCGTGGAGCGCCGCTTCGACCGCGAGGAGGAGCTCACCCGGCGCCTGGCCGGGCAGCGTCTGGACCTGGTGGTGTGGGGCGAGAGCAGCGTCGGCCAGGACCTGGGGAGCCGTGCGGACCTGCGGGACCGGCTCGCCGCGCTCTCCCGGGCCGTCGGTGCGGACGTGCTGGTCAACGTGGACGCGCGGCGCTCGGACCGGCCGGGCATCTTCAAGAGCTCCGTGCTGGTCGGTCCGGACGGGCCCACCGGGGACCGCTACGACAAGATGCGGCTGGTCCCGTTCGGGGAGTACATCCCGGCCCGCTCGGCGCTGGGCTGGGTCACCTCGGTGGGCAAGGCGGCCGGCGAGGACCGCAGGCGTGGCGAGCGGCAGGTGGTGATGCGGCTGCCGGACACGCGCGGCAGCGGTCTGCGCGTGGGCCCGCTGGTGTGCTTCGAGTCGGCGTTCCCCGACATGAGCCGGCGGCTGACGAAGGACGGCGCCCAGTTGCTCGTGGCCCAGTCGGCGACCTCGACGTTCCAGCACAGCTGGGCCCCTGCGCAGCACGCCTCGCTCGCCGCGCTGCGGGCGGCGGAGACGTGGCGGCCGATGGCGCACGCGACGCTCACCGGAGTGAGCACGGTGGCCGACCCGCGAGGCCGCACGGTCGGCGAGCGGCTGGGCACGGAACGCGGTGCGGCGGCCGTCTACGACGTCCCGCTGGCGCGGGGCACCAGCCCGTACGTGCGGACCGGGGACTGGGCCCTCTACGGCTCGCTCGTGGTCGTGGCCGTCTTCTGTGCCGTCGCTGTCGGCCGACGAGCGGTCAGGAGGCCTGTCGCCGCACGTCGGTGACGATCCGCTCGCACAGTTCGTGGGTGAGCAGCGCGTCCGGCGCGTCCAGCGTCCTGCCTGCCGGCCACCGCCTCGACGAAGGCGTCGAGGCGTCGACGGCCTGCTCGGTGCCGCGCTGCCGGACGACGGGCACCCAGTCGCCGCGGCGGCGGACGGTCGGCCCTTGTGGTCCACGACCTCGGCGAGGTTGAGGGGGTAGCTGTCGCGCGGCATATCCCCGAGAGCCAAGGCTTCGGACGCGGCATCAAGGGCCCTCGACAGCTTCGCTGCCATGTGGAAGTGGGACAGCATCGGCTTCAGGGCGAGGCTGTCGTGGGTGTGGGCCGCGGAGAGCCCGACGCGGAGGGGCAGCCCGGCAGCATCGGACAGGACGTGCATCTTGGAACCCGACCTGCCACGGTCCACGGGCGACGGACCTGCCAGTTCGGCCCCTTTTTGGCGCGGATACGGGCGGAGTCCAGCACCGTGCGCGACAGGTCGGCCAACCCCTGCCCGTCCAGGAGCTCGAGGACCTTCTGGTGGAGCCGGCCCCAGGCGCCGGCCCGTGACCAGATCAGGAACCGGCGGTGGACCGTGGACTTCGATGCCCCGGAACGCGGCGGCAGTGCACGCCCGGCACAGCCTCTGACCAGCACAGACACGATCGCGGCGAAGACCGCCTCATCGTCAATGTTCGCCACCCCACCGCCCTGCGGACGCACCCGCGCCGCAGGCAGCAACGGCTTCACCAACTGCCACAGACCACCCGGAACAATCCAGTACCACCGCCCACCGCCCACTCCCCATGACCACAACAACAGTCACCAGCCGTGTAGGACACAGTCTTACTTGTCGAGTGCTGCTGTCATGCGGTCGAGGTCGGCGAGGAGTTGGGTGAGGCGTTGCTCGGGGACGGCGTCGGTCATGCGTTGATCGATGGCGTAGACGGCGGAGCGTGCCGTCGCGAGGCGGCGGTGGCCTTCCCGGGTGAGGTGGGCGGGTAGGGCGCGGCCGTGGTCGGTGGTGGCCGGGCGGGTGATGAGGCCGGCGTCCTGCAGTCCACGAAGGACGACGTTCATGGACTGCCGTGTGACGAAGGTGCCGCGGGCCAGTTCGGCGTTGGACAGGCCGGGGCGCTGGTCGAGGAGTTCGAGGCAGGCGTACTGCGGCACCGTCAGGCCGTACTCGCGCAGTGCCCTGTCCATCGCGGTGCGCAGGGCCGCGGCGGTGCGCTTGAGGCGGTAGCCCAGGCGTTCGGTCACGTCGGCGGTCGGCGGGGCCTGGCTGGAGGAAGCATCGTGCATGTCAGGAGTTTGACATGAACGGGCGCCGCCGTCTAACTTCTGGGCATGTCAGAGTCCTGACATGCCACAGATTGGGAGGTACTCATGACGGTCACCGTCAGCGGGCCGGACTTCATCGCTCTGCAGGTACGCGATGTGGAAGCGGCTGCCGCCTTCTACGAGGAGCGTCTCGGGTTGCGCCGGGCGCCTGCCTCACCGCCGGGCGCGGTGGTGTTCGCCACCGAGCCGGTTCCGTTCGCCGTCCGCGAGCCGCTGCCGGGAGTGGATCTGGGCACCGTCGAGCGGCCCGGCATCGGGGTCGCCCTGTGGTTCCGCACCACTGACGCACAGGCGCTGCATGACGGGCTCCACGCCGCCGGGATCCCTATCGTCAAGGCGCCCGAAGACGGTCCGTTCGGCAGGATGTTCACATTCGTCGGCCCTGAGGGCTACGCCATCACCGCACACGAAGGCTGACCATGACGGCCATCGCGCGCTGCGCCCTCACCACTTCCTGACATCCCCTCGCTGCATTGCGTGCTCAATGCAGCGGCTTTCAGTGCTCCAGGAACTGGGCGTGCCCGGGGGCGTAGCGGCGGTTGAAGCCGACCATGAGGGAGACCTGCCGCTCCCGGGCCAGGCGGACGAGCCGCTCGGACTCGGCGAGGTCGTAGGCAGGTGCACCTGATGATGACTGTCTAGGCAGCGTACGTGCGGGCCGGTGGCCGCCAGTCGGCGATGCCGTCGAAGCCGCGCAGCAGGAGCCCGGGGGCGAGGCGGCTTGCGGCGGTGATCGCGCCGTCGCGCAGGGCGGTGGCGGGGGCGGGGGCGAGCAGGGCCGTCCGGGCGGCCCGTGCCGAGCGGCGCACGACGTCCATGGTGCGCGGCAGCCGGTCCCGGGTGTAGGCGGCCAGCGCGGGCGCGAGGTCCCGCTCACCGGGCGTCAGGTGGTGGGCGAGGACGACCGCGTCCTCGATGGCCTGGTTGCCGCCCTGGCCGAGGTTCGGGTGCATGGCGTGGGCGGCGTCGCCGAGCAGGGCGGTGCGGCCCCGGTGATAGGCGGGCAGCGCCTCGGCCATGACGTGCACGTCGTGGCGCAGGATCGCCTCGGGACCGGCCGCGGCGAGGAGGGCGGGAACGGGGTGGTGCCAGGTGCCGAAGCGGCGCAGCAGTTCGGCCTTCTCGTCGTCGGGGGCGCGGTCGCGGGCCGGGGCGGCGGCCGAGGCGTAGGCGTAGATCCGCCCGTCCTGCAGCGGCTGGGTGCCCCAGAGCTGTCCGCTGCCCCAGGTCTCGTGCGGTGCGAAGGGCTGCCTGGGCGCGGGGACGATCATGCGCCAGGTGGTGAATCCGGTGTGGACGGGGCCGGGGTGGGCGGGGAAGAGGGCGCGGCGCACGGCCGAGGAGATGCCGTCGGCGCCGACGACGAGGTCCGCCGCGATGTCGCCGTGCGGGGTGGTGACCGTGGCCGGGCGGCCGGATGTGCCGGGGTCGGCGAGCGTCGCGGGGGTGCCGGTGCGGACGGCTCCCGCGGGCAGCCGTGCGGTGAGCAGGCCGGCGAGGGTGGCGCGGTGCAGCAGGACGAGGGGGCCGCCGAAGCGGCGGGCCGCGGCCGCGCTGTCCGTACGGGCCAGCCAGCGGCCGCTCGGCGCGCGCAGTCCGCCGCCGCCCTGCCAGGCGGCCAGTGCGCGGATGTCGTCGCCCAGGCCGAGGACGTCGAGGGCGCGCTGGGCGTTGGGGGCGAGGGAGATGCCGGCGCCCACGGGTTCGAGGGTGGCCGCCCGCTCGAGGACCGTGACCTGCCAGCCGCTCTGCCGCAGGGCGACGGCGGCGGTGAGCCCGCCGACTCCGGCACCTATGACGACGGCATGGGGTTGTTCCATGATTCCTCCTCGTCACTACATTCGTAGTGAGAGATTACTACGGACGTAGTGGAGCGGCTAGATTGGACGCCATGACCGCCGAACGCAGCGCCCGCCCAGCGGGCGCGTCGACCCGCGCCGAGCTGATCGCCGACACCGCCATCGCCCTCCTCGCGGAGCGCGGCATGCGGGGGCTGACCCACCGCGCGGTGGACGAGGCGGCGGGGCTGCCGCCGGGCTCGACCTCCAATCACGCCCGGACGCGTGCGGCGCTGCTGGAGCTCGCGGTACGCCGGCACGCGGTGCGTGAGGCGCGGGTACTGACGCCCCAGGAGATGACCGGCCTCGCGGGCGGGCCCGAGGCGCTGGCCGACGCGCTGGCCCTGGCGCTGCACCGCTCGCTCACCGGCCACCGCGATCTGGTCGTCGCCCGCTACGAGCTGGCGCTGGAGGCGACGCGGCGGCCGGAGCTGCGGAAGATCTACGACGAGGAGGGCCGGGCCTTCCGCGAACCGCTGGTCGCGCTCATGACCGCCGCGGGGTCCACCGATCCGCAGCGCCACGCGCTGTCCCTGCTGGCATGGTGCGAGGGCCTGATGTTCTCGTGCGTGGCCGGCTCGTTCCACGCCGAGGTGCCGGAGCGAGGCGAGTTGCGGGCCGGGTTCGCGGAACTGCTGGGCGGGATGCTCGGCCGATAATCCTCGGCACTGCCGCGCGGCGGCCGCCAGGATGGCGGCCATGATCACTGCCGAACGCGTCGACCTGCCCACCGTGGCCGGCTAGCGCACCGCCCTCGAAGGCTTCCTCGACTATCAGCGCGCCACCCTCGCCATGAAGTGCGCCGGTCTCGGCGACGAGCAGCTGCGGGAGGCCTCGGTGCCGCCCTCGGCGCTGACGCTGCTCGGGCTCGTAGGGCACTTGGCCGACGTCGAACGGCACTGGTTCCGGCGGATACTCGCCGGCGAGATGACGGCCGGGCCCCTCCATTACAGCGACGAGGACCTCGACGGGGAGTCCCACCTGACCGGGCAGGACACGGGAGAGCCGGGCAGGACACGGGGGAAGTGGCCCTCGCCGCCTGGCAGGCGGAGATCGCCGCGGCCCGCGAGGCGGCAGGCGGGCGGTCGCTGGACGACCTGAGCGCCGGCACACGCGCCAACGGCGACCACCATGACCTGCGCTGGATCCTCCTTCACATGATCGAGGAGTATGCGCGCCACAACGGTCACGCGGACCTCATCCGTGAGCGGATCGACGGCGCGACCGGGGAGTGATCCATGCTGCGGGTGGCGCACGGCGGCAGGCAGTGATCCCGTATCACCCCTGCGGGGAGTTCCCCATGGCCGTGGCGAGCCAGCAGGGTTGGGCGGGTGCATCGAATGCCCGCAGCGGCTGCCCTGGTGGCGGTGGCGATGTCGGCCACCGCCGGCTGTGTCTCCGTCAGCCCGCATGACGACCGGTCCGGACCGCCCCGCCTCTCGCGGGCCGCGGAGCCGGAGGCCGGGCCGGGCCCTGCCCGCGAGTCCCTGGTCACCACCGGTGACGACCCGGCCCGTGGCAGAGCGTCACTGGGGCGGTCGTCGGATCCGCCCCTGGCCCTGACCGGTGACCTCTCATGGGGCCCGTCGCGGAACCCCGCCTGGAAGCCGGCATGGGGTCCGGCGTTTGGCCCGTCATGGGACCGGCAGGGCACGGACAGGGGCGCGGCCGGTCCGGCGGACCCCACGCAGCCCGGCGTCCGGGAGCCCGCCCGGCCGCCGCGCCCGGCGCAGCGGCCGCAGGGTGGCGGGCGGTCCGCAGCGCCCCCGCCCCCCGCGTCCGCCCCCGCCTACCAGGAGGCTCACGAGGCGCCCGCCCACCGGCACGATGCGCCCGCACCGCATGCCGGCCGGCACGCGGAGAGCCGGCCGCGGCCCGGGCCCGAGTCGCACGGGGCGGCCGCCGCACCGGAGGCACCGGCGCCCCGCGGCCGTAAGGGCAGCGGCGTCTGTGCCCTGGGCGACTCCTACGGGAAGTGGGAGAAGGGCGGGGACGCCTCGCGGATCTGCCACCAGGTGTACGGGCACTGACCCGTGCGGGGCCGGGCGGGCCGTGCACAGGTCCCGCCCTGCCCGGCGCGGTCAGACCGCGAGGTCCGGGATGCGCCAGTCGACGGGCTCGTGGCCCTGGGCCGTGATGGCCTCGTTGATCTGCGTGAAGGGGCGGCTGCCGAAGAACCTCTTCGCCGACAGCGGCGAGGGGTGCGCGCCCTTGACGACGGTGTGCCGCTCCTCGTCGATGAGCGGCAGCTTCTTCTGGGCGTAGTTGCCCCAGAGCACGAAGACGGCCGGGTCGGGCCGGGAGGCCACGGCGCGGATGACCGCGTCGGTGAACTTCTCCCAGCCCTTGCCCTTGTGGGAGTTGGGCTCGCCGCCGCGGACCGTCAGTACGGCGTTGAGCAGCAGGACGCCCTGCTGGGCCCACGGCATGAGGAAGCCGTTGTCCGGCACGTCGTGGCCGAGCTCCTCCTGCATCTCCTTGTAGATGTTGCGCAACGAGGGCGGCGTCCTGACGCCCGGCCGCACCGAGAAGCACAGGCCGTGGCCCTGGCCGGCGCCGTGGTACGGGTCCTGGCCGAGGATGAGGACCTTCACCTGCTCGTACGGCGTCGCCTCCAGGGCGGCGAAGACCTCCCCGCGCGGCGGGTACACCGGTGCCTTCGTCCGCTCCTCCTCCACGAAGTCGATGAGCTCCTTGAAGTACGGCTTCTCCAGCTCCTCGCCGAGAACACCGCGCCAGGACTCGGGCAGCTTGTCGGTGACGGTCACGCACAACCTCCGGGGTTCGATCCGTTCTCGTCGAAGAACTTACCGGCGACCACTGACAACGCCCGCCGCGGAGCGTCCCCGGCCTCTCGTACCCCGCCTCTCGTACCCCGTACCCCGCCTCCCGGGCCGCACTCGCCCCTCAGACCCCGGCGTTGAGGAAGAGGCCTCCGTCCACGACGAGCGTCTGGCCCGTGATCCAGCCGGCGGCGTCGGACAGCAGGAACGCGGCCGCGCCACCGATGTCCTGCGGCACACCGAGCCGCCCGAGCGGGTACGAGGCCACGGCCTCCTCCTCGCGCCCCTCGTAGAGGGCGGCGGCGAACTTGGTCTTCACCACGGCCGGGGCGATGGAGTTCACGCGCACGCCCGGTGCCATCTCGTGCGCGAGCTGCAGGGTGAGGTTGACCATGGCGGCCTTGCTCATGCCGTACGCGCCGACGAAGGGGGACGCCCCGAGGCCGGCGACGGAGGCGATGTTGACGATCGCGCCGCCGTTGTCCTTCTGCCACGCCTTCCAGGTCTGCTGGGCGAAGCCCAGCGCCGAGACGACGTTGGTCTCGAAGACCTTGCGGGCGACGGCCAGGTCGAGCTCGGCGAGAGGGCCGAACACCGGGTTCGTACCGGCGTTGTTGACGAGGTAGTCCACGCGGCCGAAGGCCTCCATGGTGCGCTCCACGGCCACGGCCTGGTGGGCCTCGTCGTGCGCCTTGCCCGCCACGCCGATCACCTGCCGGTCGCCGAGCGAGGCCACGGCCTGTTTGAGGGCATCCTCGTTGCGGCCGGTGATGACGACACGGTCACCGCGGGCCACGAGGGCCTCGGCGATGCCGTAGCCGATGCCCCTGCTGGCGCCGGTGACCAGAGCGACTCTTCCGGAGAGCTCTCGCTCCTGAACGGTCATGTGTCCCTACCCTTCCCTCAGTTGAGCGGGCCGCCGGCCACGTACAGAACCTGGCCGGAGACGAAGCCGGCCTGTTCACCGGTGAAGAAGGCGACGGCGTTGGCGATGTCCGCGGGCTCGCCGACCCGCTGCACCGGGATCTGGCTCGCCGCGGCGGTCTTGAAGTCCTCGAAGTCCATGCCCACCCGGGCCGCGGTGGCGGCGGTCATGTCGGTGGCGATGAAGCCGGGGGCGACGGAGTTGGCGGTGATGCCGAACTTGCCGAGCTCCTTGGCGAGCGTCTTGGTGAACCCTTGCATTCCGGCCTTGGCGGCCGCGTAGTTGGCCTGGCCGCGGTTGCCGAGGGCCGAGCTGCTGGAGAGGTTGACGATCCGGCCGAAGCCGGCGTCCACCATGTGCTTCTGGCAGGCGCGCGACATCAGGAACGCGCCGCGCAGGTGCACGTTCATGACGGTGTCCCAGTCACTGTCGCTCATCTTGAACAGCAGGTTGTCGCGGAGCACACCCGCGTTGTTGACGAGGATGACGGGGGCGCCCAGCTCCGTGGCGACGCGGGTCACGGCGGTGTCCACCTGGGCGGAGTCGGAGACGTCACAGCCGACGGCGAGGGCCGTACCGCCCGCCACCGTGATCTTCTCCACGGTGTCCGCGCAGGCCGCCTCGTCGAGGTCGAGGACGGCGACCGCACGCCCCTCGGCAGCCAGGCGCACGGCGGTCGCGGCGCCGATGCCACGGGCCGCGCCCGTGACCAGGGCTACGCGCTGCTCGGTGGTGGACATGCGGGTTCTCCTCACCTCGAAGGGCGGCTCTCCCGGCCCCGGATCAGCGGGTGAGCAACCGCTTAGTAACGTCGACGATCTCAGACGCTAGAAGCCCCGCCACCAGCTGTCAACGCCCCGCGGGGCGCCACCGCCCGCTCACCTGACCAGCAGGTCGAGGAGGCGCTCGGACTCGCGGTCGGGGTCGGCGGTCAGGCCGGTGTGCACCGGCCCGGGCTGTACGACCGTGCTGCGCGGCGCGATCAGCCAGCGGAAACGGCGCCCCGCGTCGTCACAGGCCGCCTGGCCGGCCCGGTCGCCGCCGGCGCAGACCCCCTCCACGGCGTGCAGCGCGGCGCGCACGCCCGCCACGTCCGCCGTGGGGTCGAGCGCCAGCAGCCGGGCCTCGTCCAGGTGGACGCGGGCGGCGACATAGGACTTCGCCTGGCAGTAGAGGACGACGCCCGCGTTGATCTGCTCTCCTCGCTCCACGCGCGGTACGACGCGCAGCAGCGCGTACTCGAAGACGTCGCGTCCGTTGTGGCGCGTCATTTCCCGGCCTTTCCGTTCAGCCTGACACGCACCCATTCCGGCGCCTGTGAGGGTTTGCCGGCGCTACGCTCGCCAACGGTGATGCGGTCGCCTATGGTCGCCGCGCGTTCGAGCAGGACCTCGGTGTAGGCGCGGCGCAGGGCGTCCGGGCTGTCGAAGCCCGGCTCGTCCACGAGCCATTCGTCGGGCACGTCGGCGGTGACCTCGGCCAGCAGCTCCGCGGTGACCCGGGGAGCGAGCTCGGCCGCGGCGGCCGCGACGTCCGGACCGAAGGAGGCGAGCACATGGTCGGAGGCGTCGTACGCCTTGCCGGCCGCGGCCGCCGCGCCCGGCCAGTTGTGGTGCCAGATCAGGGTGGCGCCGTGGTCGATGAGCCACAGCCGGCCGTGCCAGACCAGCAGGTTCGGGTTGCGCCAGGAGCGGTCGACGTTGTTGACGAGCGCGTCGAACCAGACCACGCGCCCGGCCTCGGCGGCGTCGGTCTCGAAGGCGAGCGGGTCGAAGCCGAGGGCGCCGGGGAGGAAGTCCATGCCCAGGTTGAGCCCGCCGCTCGCCTTGAGGAGCGCCTGCACCTCGGGGTCCGGCTCGCCCCGGCCGATGACCGGGTCCAGCTGGATGCGGGCCAGCTCCGGGACGCGCAGGTCGAGGCGGCGGGCCAGCTGCCCGCAGACGACCTCGGCCACCAGCGTCTTGCGGCCCTGCCCGGCGCCGCTGAATTTCATGACGTACGTACCGAGATCGTCGGCCTCGACGATGCCGGGGAGCGAGCCGCCCTCACGCAAGGGCGTGACATAGCGGGTCGCCGTGACTTCGGGGAGCATCGCCCCAGGTTACTCGGCTGTTGAACGCACCGGGCGCGGCGATGAACGCCGCGGGCCCGCGAACCGTATGGCTTCTCGTACCAAGCCACTCCTGGAACGAACAGCGAGGGATCGATCATGACGCATTCGTCACCCGCCCCGGCCGGCGCGACCCGGCGCACCGTCGTCGCGACGGCCGGGGCCGCCGGTCTCGCAGCCGTGCTCGCCGCGTGCGGCAGTTCGGACGGCGAGAAGTCCCCGGACGCCTCGCGGCCGGCCGCCCCGGCGACCGAGGGGACCGGCACGGCAGGGACGACGGCCGGGGCGAGCGGGCAGCCCGGCGGGGGTGAGGCCCTGGCCCGGACCGCGGACATCCCGGTGGGCGGCGGAAAGGTGTTCCCGGACCGGAAGGTGGTCGTCACCCAGCCGGCGAAGGGCGAGTTCAAGGCGTTCTCCGCGGTCTGCACGCATCAGGGGTGCCTGGTCAAGGAGGTGGCGAACGGGACCATCGACTGTCCCTGTCACGGCAGCAAGTTCTCCGCCACGGACGGCAGCGTGCGCAACGGCCCCGCGCGCAAGCCCCTGCCGCCGGAGCGGGTCTCGGTGAGCGGCGACTCCCTCACCCTGGGCTGAGCCGAGCCCGGCCGGTCCGCCGCGCCCACTCAACGCTGCCGCCGGTGCCGCCAGTCGCGCAGGAGCGCTTCGGTGGTGGTGAGGGTGGCAACGAGGGAGAGGGTGTGGCGGACCATGGCCGATGTGTAGTCGGCGGGCACTCCGGCGATGGCGTCGGAGGGGACGACGGCGGTGTAGCCGAGGTTGACGGCGTCGAAGACGGTGTTGGGGATCGCGACGTTGGCGGAGACGCCGGTGACGACCAGGGTGCGGCAGCCGAGGTTGCGCAGCAGGGCGTCCACGCCGGTGCCGGACAGCGGTGAGAGCCCGTGCAGCCGGCGTACGACCAGATCGCCCTCGCCGACGGGCACCGGGTCGGCGACGCGGACCGCCAGGGTACCGGTCAGCTGCTGGACGGGCAGGCGTTCGGCGGCGCGGAAGAGGTGGGCGTTGCGGCTGGCGCCGCGGCCGTCGGGGCGGCGCTCGGCGACGGCGTGCACGACCTGGATGCCCGCGTGGTGCGCCGCGGCGACGAGGCGGGCGACGTTGACCAGGGCTCCCGAGGCGCGGGCGACGGCGGCGAGCTCGGGCAGGGCGCTGTCGGGGCCGACGACTCCGCGCTGGCACTCGACGGTCAGCAGCACGGTGGTTGCCGGGTCGAACCCCTCGGCGAGCTGTTCCTGCGGCTCCATGGTGCTCCCTCGTCGGGTCTGCGCGGGGTCGGTCGGGGCGCGTGAGGGTAGCGGGCATTGCGCGGCGGGGGAAGAGCATCCATTCTTTCTGACAGTCAGTCAGATATCGAGGGCGGGTGGTGGGCGATGACCGTCACGCAGCGGCGGGGCCGCCGGATCATGATGACGGCGGACGAGCTGGACGCCTTCCTCACCGGGCAGCGCACCTGCCGGGTGGCGACGGCCGGCCGGGACGGGCGGCCGCACGTCAGCGCGCTGTGGTTCGTGTGGGACGGGCGGGCGCTGTGGCTGTACTCCCTCACCCGCAGCCGGCGGTGGGCCGACGTGCGGCATGATCCGCGCATGGCGGTGGTGGTCGACGACGGCCTGGAGTACGGGGAGCTGCGCGGGGCCGAGCTGTCGGGTGCGGCGGCCCCCGTCGGGGAGGCACCGCGCCGGGGTGTGCCGTGCACCGAGCTGGAGGCGCCGGAGCGGCTCTTCGCCGCCAAGTACTTCGCCCTGGAGGCGATGCCGCACGACGGCCGGCACGGCTGGCTGCGACTGACGCCGCTGAGCGTGGCCTCGTGGGACTTCCGCAAGCTGCCGGGCGCACGCCCCGGTGGCATGGGCTAGGCGCCCGCGCCCCCGCCGGCCGCCACCCGCAGCGCCTCGACGGCCGCCCGGATCGAGGGCCTGCGGTCGGCGTCCGCCCGCCAGATGGCGAACACGTGGCGGCACATGGTGGGCCGTACGGTCACGATGCGCACTCCCTCCGGCACCGGGCCCCGGCCCAGGCGGGGGGCCACGGCGATGCCGAGGCCGGCGGCGACGAGGGCGAGCTGGGTGTGGTGTTCGTCGGCCTTGTGCGAGATGCGGGGCTCCACGCCCTTGCCGCGCAGCGTGAACAGCAGCCAGTCGTGGCAGAACTCGCCCTTGGGCCAGGAGATCCACTCGTCGTCGGCAAAGTCCTCCAGGGCCACCTGTTCCCGGTCGGCGAGCGGGTGGCCGGCGGGGACCGCCACGTCGACGCGGTCGTCGAGCAGCGGGGCCTTGGCGAGGTCGTCGGGCACCGGCAGCGGCTTGTTGTACCAGTCGAGGACGACGGCGAGGTCGATGTCGCCGCGCACCACGCGCGGGACGGCCTCGTCCTGCTCCATCTCCTCCAGCCGGACGCGCAGCTGCGGATGGCCGGCGCGCAGCCCGGCGAGCGCGGCCGGGAACAGACCGCGGGCAGCCGTGGGGAAGGCACCCAGCAGGAGCTCGCCCACGGCGTGGCCGCGCTGGGCCTCCAGGTCGGCCTGGGCCAGCTCCACCTGGGAGAGGATGCGCGAGGCGTGCGAGGCGAGCAGCCGGCCGGCATCGGTCAGGCGCACCCCCCGGCCGTTCTTGGCGAGCAGCTGCTGGCCCGTCTCGCGTTCCAGCTTGGCCAGCTGCTGTGACACCGCGGACGTGGTCACGTGCAGTCCGTCCGCCGCACCGCTGACGGAACCGTGACGGGCGACGGCATCGAGGGTACGCAGACGCTCCAGGTTCAACATGTAAGTGATGCTACGCGATGCTCGATAATTTTATTTGCTTGTTCTAATACGTACGGTCCTGCATCGTAGTCCCATGAGCACCGTCGCCACTCCCAAGCCGCCATCCGCATCTGAGGTCACAAGTACCCCTGCCGCCACTGGCTCCGACTCCCCCACCGCCCCTGCGGCGCAGGAGCGCTCCCCCCTCGACTGGCGGATCCGCTTCGGCGCTCTCTCCCTCATCTGGGGATTCAGCTTTCTGTTCACCAAGCTCGGCACCGACGGCTACGCCCCGGCGTACGTCTCCTTCGGCCGGATGTTCTTCGGTGCGGCAGTGCTCGCCGTGGCAATGGCGGTCAAGCGGCAGCGGTTGCCGCGCTCCCCGCGTACCTGGGCACACCTGGCCGTGGCGGCCTTCCTCCTCAACGCCCTGCCGTTCACGCTCTTCGCCTACTCAGAGCTGACCATTCCCTCCACCCTGGCCGGCATCTGCAACGCCACGACCCCGCTGTGGGGCATGGTGCTCTCCCTCGTGGCGCTGTCCGAGGACCGCCCCACCCGGCGCCGCTTCGCCGGGCTCGGGCTCGGCTTCGCCGGCGTGCTCACCGTGCTCGGTGCCTGGCAGGGCTTCTCGGGGCAGGACCCGGCGGGCACCGTGATGGCGCTCATCGCCTCCGCCAGCTACGCCGTCGGCTGGATCTACGTCCGGCGCACGCTGTCGGGCACGGGTGACTCCCACCTCTCGCTCTCCGGCGCCCAGCTGCTCCTGGGCACCGCCCAGCTGGCCCTCGCCGCACCGGTGTTCAGCCCGCTGCCGGCATCCTTCCCCCTGCTGCCGCTGCTGGCCGTGGTCGCGCTCGGCGCCCTGGGCACCGGCTTCGCCTTCCTCCTGCAGTACGGGCTGGTCGCCGAGGTCGGACCGACGACCGCCACCCTGACGACGTACTTCATCCCGGTCGTCGCGACCGCGGCAGGCGTGGCCCTGCTGGGCGAGGACCTCACCTGGAACACCCCGGTCGGCGCGCTGATCGTGCTCGCCGGTGCGGCTCTGACCCAGAGCGGGTCAGCCGGCACCGCCCGGGCGGCCCGGTCCCGGGCCCGCCGGGCGAGGGCGGACCGGCAGAGCGCTCAGTCGTAGCGCCCCGCCGGCACCGGGACGGTCGCGGCCGCCAGCGCGTCGGCGACCGTCCCTATGTCCTCCATCGCCAGGGGGGAGACGGTCAGCCGCACCGCCGGCGGCGAGGCGACGCGAAAACGCGCGCCGGGCGCCACGGCCCATCCCGCCTGCAGCAGCCGCGTCACTGCCCCGGTCTCGTCCGGCACCGGCAGCCATACGTTCATCCCGCTGCGCCCGTGCGCCTCGATGCCCCGCTCCCGCAGTGCCCGCACGAGCGCGTCCCGGCGCCGCCCGTACGCGTCCGCCACCGCGGCCGCGTCCACGGCCCCGCTCCGCCACAGGTGCAGCACGGCGTCCTGCAGCACATGGCTCACCCATCCGTGCCCCAGCCGCTGCCGCCCGCGCACCCGGTCCACGGTCACGGCATCGCCGGTGAGCACCGCCAGCCGCAGATCGGGCCCGTAGGCCTTGGCGACCGAACGCACCAGCGCCCAGTGGCCGGTCACTCCGGCGAGCGGGTGCAGCGGCAGGTCGACGATGCCGTGACCGTGGTCGTCCTCGATGAGCAGGACATGGGGGTGCCGCGCGAGGACGGCCCGCAGCTGACGGGCACGCCCCTCACTGACGGCCGCGCCCGTGGGATTCTGCGCCCGGTCGGTGACCACCAGGGCCCTGGCGCCCTGCTTCAGCACCCGCTCGGCGTCCTGCGGAAGAGGGCCGTCGTCGTCGACCGCGACGGGGAGCACCCGCAGGCCGAGCGCGGGCACGAGGTCGAGGAGACTACCCCAGCCCGGGTCCTCGACCGCCACGGCGTCCCCAGGCCGCAGGTGCGCGGTCAGCACCCGCTCGATCCCGTCCAGCGCCCCCGAGGTGACCGCCACCGGCCCCTGCGGCACGCCGTCCCGCGCGAACGTCGACCGGGCCATGCGCTCGAGCTCCGTGTCGACCGCGGGAGCGCCGTACAGCACCGGATGGCGGCGCGCCCGCTCGGCGGCCGCCGCGAGCGCCTCGCCCAGCGGGGGCAGCAGCACCGGATCGGGGTTGCCGGTGGACACGTCCCGGACGCCCTCCGGCGCCTCCACGCGGATCAGCTCGCGCGGCGCGGTGGCCGGGCGCTCGCGCACCCGGCTGCCCCGCCGCCCCGACGTCTCGATCACCCCGCGGTCGCGCAGCGTCCTGTAGGCGGCCGCGACGGTGTTGGGATTGACGCCCAGCTCGACCGCCAATTCCCGCATCGGTGGCAGCAGTTCGCCCGGTGCGAGCCTGCCCGTTCCGACGGCGCGCTCCACATTCGCGGAAATCTCCGCCGCGCGACGACCTTCGATCCGATAGTCTCCTAGCACAAACACGAGTATGCACTAGTGCAATGGAGAACGCAATGTCTTCTTCCACGGTCGTCGAGCAGTCCTCCGGGGCCGGAGAATACGAGCGGACCGAGCGCACCACCCCCACCCGCGCCCGCGAACGCGCCTCCTACGACCGCGAGCGCATCCACGCGATACTCGACGCGGGGTACGTCTGCCACCTCGGCTTCGTCCGCGACGGCGCTCCCGTCGTCCTGCCCACGCTCTACGGGCGCATCGGGGAGCGCCTGTACGTGCACGGCTCGACCGGCTCGCGTCCGCTGCGTGACGCCGGGGAGGCGGAGGAGCCGGGAATGCCCGTGTGCGTCACGGTCACCCATGTCGACGGCCTCGTCCTCGCCCGCTCCGCCTTCCACCACTCCCTCAACTACCGTTCGGTCGTGGTGCAGGGCACGGCCCGGCGGGTCACCGACAAGGCCGAGCTGACCGCCGCCCTCGACGCCCTGGTGGAGCAGGTCGTGCCGGGCCGGGCGGCCGACTCCCGGCCGGCGTCGGCGAAGGAGCTGGCCGCCACGGCCGTGCTCCGCATCGATCTCAGCGAGGTGTCGGCCAAGGCGCGCGAGGGCGGCCCCAGCGATGACGCCGAGGACCTCGCCCTCCCCCACTGGAGCGGCGTCGTCCCCGTGACGACCGCCTACGGCGCCCCGGTCCCGGCCGACGACCTCGCCCCCGGCATCCCCGTTCCGGATTACCTCACCGGTCTCTGAGCACTTCCGCCGGCGCGGTGGCCGCCGGACCGCGTGCCTCCGCGCAGGCCAGCGCGGCCACCGCGCTCAGCAGGACGGCCGTTCCGGCCGCCGTGGCGGCGGTCAGGCGTTCACCGAGCACGACGACCGCGACGGCCGCCGCCGTGACCGGCTCCAGCAGGGTGACAACGCTCACCGTCGTGGCCCGCACCGCTGCGAGCCCCGCGAAGAACAACGCGTAGGCCAGCGCCGTCGGCACCGACACCAGGTATCCCAACAGCCACAGGGTCCGCCCCAGTTCATGCGCCCGCGGCCATAGGCCCTCGGTCATCGCGAGCGGCAGCAGGCACACCGTGCCGACCGCGAACGACGTCAAGGTCGTCGTGAACGGGTCCGACGCCCCGCCCCGCCGGCCGGCGAACCGGGTGTACAGGGTGATCAGCGCATAGCCCGCCGCCGACAGCAGCCCCATGGCGACCCCCACCGGGCGCACCGCGCCCGTGTCGTCGCCGAGCATCAGGACCGCCAGCCCGGCGAGGGCGCCGGCCACGGCCGCCCTGCCGCCCGCTCCGAGCCGCTCCCCCATGAGCAGCCTGCCGCCCAGCGCCACCATCACGGGGGCGGCTCCCAGCGTGACGACGGTGCCGACCGCTATGCCCGTCCCGTCGACCGCCGCGAAATAAGCGGCCTGGAAGACGGTGAGACCGGCGCCTGTGATCACCAGCCGTACCGCCCGCCGCCTGTTCGGTTCGCGGGGATACACCCGGCGCGGGCGCAGGGCCCGCACGGCCCATGCGGCCAGCAGAAGGGCGAAACCGCCCGCGGTGCGCCAGAAGGTGAGGGCGAGGGGGCCGAGGCCGCTGCTGTCGAAGGCCAGAGCGGCGACCGGCCCGGTGGTGCCCCAGGCCACGGCCGCGAAGGTGACGCAGGCCAGGCCACGGCCCACGGAGAGGCCGGCGGTCGCGCCCTTGACCGGAACCGCCGAGGGACCGGCCGGCCCGCCGGCGGGCGGGTCCGTGGCGTAGGACGGCCCGGTGGCCGGCCCGCCCGGAGAAGGGCAGGCCGGAAGAGAGGTGTTGTGCATGACTGTTCTCCCGCAGAAGACATGAGTGATCGCGTAGTCCGTGTGCGGGCAGCGGCGATCAGCCCGGGAACTCGTCCCGGGCCCGGTCCTCCGGGAGCGGCCGCCCGCGCTACGCGGCGGGAGGCGGCAGAACAGTCATCGGCATGATCGCCAGCCTAGGACGAACGGGTCCCCCCGGACAACTCCCGCCCGGCGTGCGCCTCGACGACCGCACCGGCGCCTCCCTGGGCCACGGGCGCCGTGGGCGCCTCTCCGGGCGTGGAGCGCTGCGCGATGAACGCGCCCGTCAGAACGACCGCTCCCCCGGCGATCTGCGGCGCGGAGAGGTGCTCCCCGAGCAGCACCCAGGCCAGCACCGTGGCGATGACCGCCTCCAGGCAGGCGACGACGCCCGCGACCTGTGGGGAGAGCCGGCGCACGGACACCACTCCGGTGAGGTAGGCGGCCACTGTCGCGACCAGCACGATCCAGCCCAGCAGCACCAGGGCGGGCACGGATGTGCCGTTCAGGTCCGCGCTGCCGCGGAGCACCTCCCAGTCCATGTCCCAGGGGGTCGCCACCGCGGTCAGCAGCACGGCGCCGACGAGCAGTCCGTACGCGATGACCCCGACCGGGTCGGCCGGGTCGTCGCCGTCACCCCCGTGGTCGGAGAGGATGAAGTAGCCGACCTGGCAGCAGGCAGCGCACAGCGCCAGCAGCAGGCCCACGGCGTCGAAGCTCAGCCCGGACCACACCTCCACGACACAGGCGAGCCCGCCGACCGCCAGGACCACGCCCGAGGCGGCGGCCCGGCTCACCGGCCGCCGCTGGACGAACCGCACCCAGCCGAGCACGAGCGCCGGGGCGAGGTATTCCACCAGCAGGGCGACGCCGACCGGGATGCGGGATATCGCCGCGAAGTAGCAGGCCTGGACGCCCGCCACGGCGAGCAGTCCGAAGCCGGCCAGCAGCGCCGGACGCCGCGTCACCAGGGCGCGATGGCGCCAGGCCACGGGCAGCAGCACCAGGGCCGCGCCCGTCACCCGCAGCCACACCACGTGGAGGGGGGCCAGGCCCGCCTCGATCAGCGGCTTGGCCGCGACACCGGATCCACCGAACGCGAGCGCGGACACCAGGGCCAGGCCCAGGCCGACGCTTCTGCCTTGAGACGCTTGCATCGCTGCATCATGGCAGCAATCGACAGGACCGTCACCCCTTTTGGTCCTGGCACATCTCGGGAGACCTCGTACGACCTGGCACAATCCGCCCCGTGAAGCCTCTCAGCCGCACTCAGCCGCACTCGGAACAGGCGGGGTCCTCCAGGCGTGCGGCGATCAGGGCCGGGTCGGCACCCGCCCGGCGCAGGACTTCGACGGCACGGCAGCGGGGGTCGCGGACGAGGGCGGCGAGCAGGTCCACGCCCTCCACACGCCCCGCGCCCCGCGCGTGCGCCCGGGCACGCGCCTTGCTCATGGCACCGGCGGCGGCCGGCGACCAGCCGGGCACCACGGCCGCGGGCAGGGCGGGCAGGGCTCCGGAGTCCTCCACCGTGCCGCTCCAGCGCAGCGCGTAGCCGATGGTGCGCTGGACGAGATAACCGAGCAGCCGGGCGACCCGGGCGGGACCGCCGTGCAGGCAGTCCCGGACGCCGGGGTCGGCTTCGAGCAGGGTGTGCAGCAGATGGGCGGTGTCGATCTGCCGGTCGCCGTCGCGTGCGGCGCGCCTGCGGGCGCCTGCTACCGCCGAGGCGAGCTCGGCGCTGAGCAGTTCGCCCGTGGCCCCGGTCCGGCCGGTGTCAGGTGTACGGCTTTGCACCCTGCCACCCCATCAGTCCCATGTGATGAGAGCATGCCCGCAGGGTTGCGTTTGCGCATCCGACGCCGGTCGGGCAGGGCCTGCCGGCTCGTCATCCTTCAGGAGAAGGGAGGACGACGGCTGTCTCAGGGACGCGCGTTGCGCGTTGACGCGCGCCCTATGTCACATCCAGTGCGGCCGTGCGCTCCCCGGCGGTGAACACATACGCCCCACGCTCCACGCGCGGCGGCCCCGCGCCGTCGAGGTCGCCCGGGGTCACCGCGAGCACGCGCGCCGGGACGGTCAGCCGCACCGCCGCGGACTGCCCCGCCTTCAGGTGCGTCCTGGTGAACGCCACCAGCCTGCGCGGCGGAGCCAGGACGCCGCTGACCGGCCGGGACACGTACAGCGGTACGACCATGTCGCCGTCGCGCGCTCCGGTGTTGCTCACCCGCACCGTCACCCGCACCGCCCGGCCCGCCGGCACGGAGGCCGCGCCGAGCGTGAGGGAGTCGAAGCGGTAGCCGGTGTAGGAGAGCCCGGCGCCGAAGTCGTACGCCACGTCGTGCGCGGACTCCGGCCCCGCGTTCGTCCCGGGCAACTGCTGGTAGTACAGCGGCTCGTTGCCGGTCCGCCGGGGCCAGGACACCGGAAGCCGGCCGCTCGGGTTCACCCTGCCGAAGAGCACATCCGCGACCGCGTGCCCGCCTTCGCCGCCCGGCAGCCAGGACATCAACAGCCCTTCGGTTCCGGCCGCCTCCCCCAGCACCGGCGGGCGCCCGGCGATCACCACGACCACGACGGGTCTTCCGCTCGCCTTCAGGGACGACACCAGCGCCTGCTGACCGGCCGGGAGCTCGGGCCGGGGACTGTCGGCCTCGCCCTCGGCCGCGGCCTTCTCACCGACCACGACGACCGTCACATCGGCGGTACGGGCCTCCTCCGCCGCCCGCGCGGCGTCCTCGGCGTGGACGACCCGGGTTCCGGCGGGCGCGGCCTCCTCGATGCCCCGCAGCACGGTCGTACCGGGCAGCCGCACCCCTTCGGGCACCCGGTGCCAGCCGACGGTCCAGCCGCCCGCCTGGTCGGCGATGTCGTCCGCGTGGGCGCCTGCGACGACGATCTTCCGCGCCGACGGCCGGATCGGCAGCACGTCCTTCTCGTTGCGCAGCAGCACCTGCGAGGCAGCGGCGGCACGCCGGGCGATCTCGCGGCCCGCTCCGAGAACTTCCGCGTTTGCGCGCTCGGCGTCGACAAACGGTCGCTCGAAGAGACCGAGGCCGAATTTCAGCCGTAGGACGCGCCCCGCGGCCTCGTCGATCCGCTCGCGGCTCACCAGTCCCTTGCGTACCGCCGTTCGCAGGCCCTCGGTGAACTCCGCGGCCTCGTAGGGCTCCATCGTCATGTCGACACCGGCGTTGACCGCCAGCGCGATTGCATGCGGGTAGTCGGGGGCAACCTTGTACTTGGTCCACAGGGCACGGACGTCCTGCCAGTCGGAGACCGTGACGCCGGTGAAACCCCACTGCCGGCGCAGCACCGTCGTCAGCAGATGGCGGGAGGCTGTCGCCGGTACACCGTTGACGGCACCGGAGTTGACCATCACGGTCCTCGCCCCGGCCTCGACGGCGGCGCGGTAGGGCGGCAGGAGTGTGTCCTGGAGGTAGCGCGGGGAGACGTCGGCAGGCACCCGGTCGTGACCGTTGGCGGGTTCGGAGTAGCCGCCGAGGTGCTTGACCGTGGCGGCGACGTTCTTGGCCCCGTGAGCGCTCTGGATGCCCCGTACGCTCGCGGCGGCAAGGGTCCCGGCCAGCAGCGGGTCCTCGCCGTAGGTCTCGTAGTAGCGCCCCCAGCGGCGGTCGCGGGCGAGGTCGGCGACGGGGGCGAAGTTCCAGTCGACTCCGGTTGCGGCGACCGCGCGGGCGGTGGTGGCGGCGGCGTCCCGTACGAGCGCGGGGTCCCAGGTCGCGGCGAGGCCGATCTGGTGGGGCAGGACGGTGGCGCCGAGGACGTTGTTGTGGCCGTGGACGGCGTCGATGCCGTAGAGCACGGGGACGTGCAACCGGCTGTGGTCGACGGCGTACTTCTGCACGGCGTTGACCATGCGGGCCCAGTCGCCCGGCGTGTTGCGGGGCGGCCCCATGCCGCCGCCGGAGAGCACCGAGCCGACGGCATGGTCGCGCAGCACGGTCTTCATGCAGGCCCCGTCGGGCTCACCACCGCTGCCACGGCAGTCGCCCTGCAGTCTGTTCACGGCGATCTGCACCATCTGCCCGATCTTCTCGCCGAGGGTCATGCGGTGCAGCAGGTCGCGGGCACGGTCGTCCGGCGCGGCGCGTGCGTCGAGGTAGCGCGGGGCGCCGTCGTCGGCTCCGGCCGGGACGCCCGCAAGGGAAGCCGCGCAGACGGCGAGGGCCGTGAGCGCGAGCACGGGGCGCCGCGGACGCGTGCGCAGGGCCATGGCATGGCTCCGTTCCTGATCGGATCCGGAACCGGAGTCTGGCCATGTCCTGACGCCCCGTCAAGGAACGTGGCGGGGCGTCCACGGAATACCGGTTCCGCGGGCGCCCCCACTCCTCGCTTCAGCTCTCGTCGGCGAGGATCAGATAGAGCTTCTTGCGTGCTTCGCCGATGACGGCCATGGCTTTTTCGCGCTGCTCGGCGCTGCCGGTCCGCCAGACCTGCCCGAAGGCCTCCATCAGGCCGAAGCCGGCCTTGCGGACCTCCTGCACGGCCTCCCAGTCGGCTCCGCGCCCGACGTCCTCCCACGGGGCGCCGGAGCCGGCGTCGGCCTCGGCCCGGCCGGCGTCGGTGAGCGTGAACAGCTTCTTGCCGCCCTCGCTCGCGCTGCGGATCAGGCCCTCGTCCTCCAGCAGCTGGAGCGTCGGGTAGACGGATCCGGGGCTCGGCTTCCAGGCCCCGCCACTGCGCTCGGCGATCTCCTGAATCATCTCGTAGCCGTGCATCGGGCGGTCCTTCAGCAGCGCCAGGATCGACGCGCGCACATTGCCGCGCCGCGCCCTGCCACCCGGTCCGCCACGCCCCCGGCCGCCGAACGGCGGGCCACCGAAGGGCGGACCGAACGACCCGAAGGCCCGCCGGCCACCACCAGCGCCCCGATCGGACCCACGGTACTCATGACCGTGACCATGGAAACGCATGACGTAACTCCAATCGTCGATCAGTTGCGATGTTTCGACGATATATCGCTAACGCTCGGACGGCAAGACCCCGCGACCATGCGACTCGGGCAGTGCGCAACCAGCCCCGCGACAACGGCCGGGGCACATCCGGGCCACTTCCGGCCGATTGGCTCTGGCCTGCGGCTTCTGGGGCCCCTACCGTCCCGTCATGCGAATCCGAATCGTCGATGCCTTCACCGACCGCCCCTTCGCCGGCAACCCGGCCGGGGTTCTGCTCCTGGACTCCGGCGCCTTCCCGGACGACGCCTGGCTGCAGCACGTCGCCACCGAGGTCAACCACGCCGAGACGGCGTTCACCCACCCCCTGCCGGCCGGCTCCGACGCCGACTGGGCGCTGCGCTGGTTCACGCCCGCCACCGAGGTCGACATGTGCGGCCACGCCACGCTCGCCACGGCCCATGTCCTGCACACCACGGGCAACGCCACCGGAACCGTGCGCTTCGCCGCCCGCTGCGGCATCCTCACCGCGACCGCGCACGAGAACGGCTCGATCACCCTGGACTTCCCGACCGCCCCGCTCACCGGGGTGCCCTTGCCCGACGGCGTGGCCGAGGCCCTCGGCGCCACACCGCTGAGCACGCACGACACGGGCCCGCACATCGGAGACCTCCTCGTCGAACTCGCCGACGAGAAGACCGTACGGGCGCTGACCCCGGACATCCCGGCGCTCGCCCGGCACTCCCGCCGGGGCATCATCGTCACCGCCCCCGCCGAGGACCCGGCGCGCGGCCACGACTACGTCTCGCGCTG
This sequence comes from Streptomyces sp. NPDC026206, assembly GCF_040638465.1. Lineage (NCBI taxonomy): Bacteria > Bacillati > Actinomycetota > Actinomycetes > Kitasatosporales > Streptomycetaceae > Streptomyces > Streptomyces sp. NPDC026206. Next base: position 18,450 of record NZ_JBEZYL010000019.1, on the reverse strand, counting down.
CTTCTTCCCCAACGTCGGCATCGACGAGGATCCCGTCACCGGCAGCGCGCACACCGCGCTGGCCCCGTTCTGGTCCGCCCGGCTCGGCCGCGAGGACCTCACGGGCCTCCAGGCATCCGCGCGGACCGGCCTGGTGCGCACCGCGCTGCGCGGCGAGCGGACGCTGCTGACCGGCTCGGCCGTCACCGTCATCGACGGCGAGCTGCTGGCGTAGCCGGACCGCCGGGGGCCGGTCAGGCCGTGGGCAGCCAGCCCACCTTGCCGGCGAGCAGCGCGTAGCCGACGAACGCCACGACGTCGATCAGCGCGTGCGCGGCCACCAGCGGCCCGACCCGCCCCCACCGCCGGTACAGCAGGACGAAGACCACACCCATCACCATGTTGCCGACCAGGCCGCCGATGCCCTGGTAGAGGTGGTACGAGCCGCGCAGCACCGCGCTCGCCGCCAGCGCCGCCACCGGGGTCCAGCCCAGCTGCCCGAGCCGGCGCAGCAGGTAGCCGACGACCACGACCTCCTCCAGCACCGCGTTCTGCAGGGCCGAGGCGATCAGTACCGGAAGCTTCCACCACACGTCGGGCAGGTTCTCCGGCACCACGGTCAGGTTGAAGCCGGCTGCCCGTACGGCGAGGTAGAACGCCAGCCCCGTGCCGCCGATGGCCGCGGCCAGGCCCGCGCCGCGCGTGAGGTCGAAGGCCGGGCGCTCACGGTCGAAGCCGATGACCCGCAGCCCCCCGGTCCGCCGGGCCTCGCGCATCAGCAGGTACGCCACCAGGAGGACGGGCACGAGCGCGGTCGCGATGCCGAACAGCTGCCAGGCGAGGTCGAGCCAGGGCCGGCCGGGCGCGCGGGAGGCATTGAGCGTGGCGGCCTGGTCCTTGAGGCCGCCCGGCCTGGTGGCCGCACCGATGAAGCTGATCAGCGACGAGACCGCGCTGGCCCCGAGCGACAGCGCCAGGACGATCAGCAGCTCCGCGCGCAGCACCCGCCGCGGCGGCGTCCCGGCGCCGCCCGGCCGCCCGTGCGGGACCTCCGGCCGGGTGCCCGCGTCACCGTTTGGAGCGTTCTGCCGCACTGTCGTCTCCCGTCTGGCCGCCGTCACGACCGTTGCGCGACGGTCGTCACAGCTTGCCCGACGGCCTCGTGCGGGTACGAACAGGGGCCGCCGTGTCAGCCGGTGATGCCGGGCGGCCAGGCGTGCACCGGTTCGCCGGTGCGCATCAGCTCGCAGTAGCGCCGCGTGGTGGCGGCCAGCGCGTGGTCCCGGCCCAGGCCCCGTTCGAGCGCCCGGTGGTAGGTGGCGGCCTGCCAGGACGCCCCGTTGACGCGGCGCCGGCAGCGTTCCTCGATGACGCCGAGGTAGTGGTCGCGGTCGGCGGGTTCCACACCCCACGCGTCGAGACCGGCCGCGGCCAGCGGCAGCAGCTCGTCCAGGACGAGCCGCACGGCCGGCACCCGCGCCGGGGCGCCGCCCCGGCCCGCCCGGGGCCAGCGCAGGAAGGCCTCGATGCCGTGACGGCAGGCGGCGTCGAAGTTGTCGGCGGCGACGGCGAACGGCATCCGGCTCCACACCGGCCGGGGTTCCTCGGCGAGAGCCCTGATCAGCCCGTAGTAGAAGGCGGCGTTGGCGACGACATCGGTGATGGTGGGGCCGGCGGGCAGGACCCGGTTCTCCACGCGCAGGTGGGGGACGCCGCCAGCGATCCCGTACACGGGGCGGTTCCAGCGGTAGATCGTGCCGTTGTGCAGCGCCAGTTCATGCAGCATCGGCACGCCGCCCTCGCCCAGGACGCGCAGGGGGTCCTCGTCGCTGGAGATGGGCAGCAGCGGCGGGAAGAAGCGCACGTTCTCCTCGAACAGCTCGTACGCGGAGGTGATCCAGCGCTCCCCGAACCAGGTCCGCGGCCGTACGCCCTGGACCTGGAGCTCGGGCGGGCGGGTGTCGGTGGACTGGACGAACAGCGGCGGCCGGGACTCGCGCCACAGCTCCCGGCCGAAGAGGAAGGGCGAGTTGGCGCCCACGGCTATCTGGACTGCCGCGACGGCCTGCGCGGCATTCCACACCGCGGCGAAGCGGCCCGGGGTGACCTGCAGGTGCAGCTGCACGGAGGTGCAGGCGGCCTCCGGGGCGATGGACCTGGCAGTGCACGTGAGCCGCTCGACGCCGGCGATGTCGATGGTGAATTCCTCACCGCGGGCGGCCACGACCTGGTCGTTGAGCAGGAAGTAGCGGTCGCCGTCGGAGAGGTTCGACGACACCAGGTCGCGGCTCGTGAGGGTCGGCAGAATCCCGATCATGACGATTCCGGAATCGACTTCCATGGCCTTGCGGTCGGCGTAGGAGAGGCCGGTGCGCAGCTCTTCGGCAAGCTGGTCGAGCACTCTTCCCGAGAGCCGGTGAGGGACGATGTTCACTTCCAGGTTGAACTGCCCGAGCTCGGTCTGGAAATCATGACTTGCAATACGCTCCAGCACCTCGGCATTCACCATGCTCGGCATGCCGTCAGAGCCCGCGAGATTCAGCTCGATCTCCAGCCCCATAAGATTGCGCGGGCGGTCGAACCGCTTCTCCTCCAGCAGTCTCGCCAGCCCTTCCAGACACTGCCGGAGCTTGTCCCGGTGGTGCTGTCGGTCGGCGAGGTCGAACCCCACGGCTGCGACCTTCTCACCCATTCAAGCGTCCCTCCTCGAGCGGGCCGCCCCGGCGCCGGCCGCCGTGTCACGGTCGATGATGCCCAGGCGACGCGATCCATAACGCCTCGCGGCGACCGCACACCCGGTAGGATCTCGTCGGGCGCACTCCGGCACATTCCGTCGGCATAAAGTGGACTGAGGGGCTCAGGGCAATGCGCTGGTGATAAACACCGATCGGATCCGGCCTACCGTATATGGCGAAACGGCCGAGGTCATGGGTGCGGGCACGTCACAAAAACACCGAAATCCCCCGGGGATCGAGCCCTGATTTCGCCTTGCCGGAAATACTGGCGACAGCTAGGCGAAACATCATGTGAACATGTGTCGTATAAACTCCGGAATGAGGCAGAGAGTAGGCGCCCTGGAGTCGGTCCCGGCCCCCCTCTGACCCCGCACGCGACAGCGTCGTCCGCACCTGCCCAAGCTCCACCGTGTCTCCGAAGCGAGAGGCGACCCACACCATGCCGCTGCATGTCCCCCCTGCCCCCGCGCCTGCCCTCCGTAGCGTCCGCACGGCCCTCGGTTCCCCCACCGCCGTCCGTGAGGCCCGCACCCCGTCACTGAGGTCCACCCAGACCCCGCTCACCCCCGAACTCCCGCTGCCCGTACACGTCCTGGAGCGGATGCCCGCTCGCGGCGGGGCCCCCCGCACCCGGCTCACCGGCTGGCGCTTCCTGATCAGGGGAGGCGAGCGCGTGGTGGCCGCCGGCGAGGCGATGCCCACCCCCGACGGCTGGGCCTTCTCCCACTTCTTCGAGGGGCCCTATCTGGCGTCCACCGAGCGGGCGCTGCGCCAGGCGGAGGCGCTGCCCACGCCGTACCAGCCACGGCTGCTGTCCGTGCCCGAGCTCTACATGCTCACGCTCTGGCTGCATGCCGACATCGCGGCCGACGCCTCCTCGGAGCTCTTCGCCCCGGGCGACCTTCTGGTGCCCCTCGCCCCCGCGCCGCCCGGCATCGCCGCGCACCGCCCGCACCGGGTCAGTGATCTGCTGCCGATGCTCACCCTCCGGCTGACCCCCGGCCCCGCGCTCAAGGCGACCGCCTGAGAAGGCCTACGCGATCACGCGCCCCGCGCCCGGAAGAACCCGGTGAGCCGCGGGGCGCACCACTTTGTCACCACCCTCACCCCTACGGGCTAGCCCACCGTGGCTATGCCGAACCACCCAAAGGGACTGCCGAGTTGGAGGCAACCGCTCGCACGGGTGACGCGTCATCCTCCTGTGAGGAGCGTCACTGTGAATTCCCTGCGGAATCGATCCCGTAGGGCAACACTGGGACCGACCGACGATTCACAACGGGGGGCGGCATGAACACCGCATCGAGCCGCAGGACAGCCACCACAACAGAACGAAAGATCCCTTCCATGTGCCAGCACCAGCCCGCGTGCCCGTCAGCAGACTCCGCCGACCGGGAGGCCGCCCATCTCGTGGCCGCCTATCCGGAGCAGGGATGGAGCCTGCTGTGCAATGGCGTCCTCTGCTTCGAGGACACCGGTGAGCTGCTGCCCGACGGGCAGATCATCGCACCGCACCGGTCGCTCGGCACCGACCACGTGGTGACGGCCGCCTAGCGCGACAGTTACCCGGCTCAGCCGCAGATGACACACGACAGCACATGAAGGGGCCGGCCCGGCGTGAACGCCGAACCGGCCCCGACCCGTCTCCGGGCCCCTGTCAGCCGTCGTACTCCTCCATCGGCGGGCAGGAGCAGACCAGGTTGCGGTCGCCGTAGGCGCCGTCGACGCGGCGCACCGGCGGCCAGTACTTGTCGGCGGCCGTCACCCCGGCCGGGAAGACGGCCTCTTCACGGCTGTACGGGTGCTCCCAGGCGCCGGCCACCGAGGCGGCGGTGTGGGGGGCGTTGCGCAGCGGGTTGTCGTCCTTGTCCCACTCGCCCGACCCGGCCTTCTCGATCTCGGCGCGGATGGCGATCATCGCCTCGCAGAAACGGTCCAGCTCGGCGAGGTCCTCGCTCTCCGTCGGCTCGATCATCAGCGTTCCGGCCACCGGGAAGGACATGGTCGGCGCGTGGAAGCCGTAGTCGATGAGCCGCTTGGCGACGTCGTCGACGCTCACCCCGGTCGCCTTGGTCAGCGGCCGCAGGTCGACGATGCACTCGTGCGCGACCAGCCCGTTGGGGCCGGTGTAGAGCACGGGGTAGTGCGGCTCCAGGCGCTTGGCGATGTAGTTGGCGCCGAGTACCGCGACCTGCGTGGCGCGCTTGAGGCCCTCGCCGCCCATCAGCCGGACGTACGCCCAGGAGATCGGCAGGATGCCGGCGGAGCCCCACGGCGCGGCCGAGATCGGCCCGACGCCCGTCGCCGGGCCCGCGGTGGGCTGCAGCGGGTGGTTGGGCAGGTACGGGGCGAGGTGCGCGCGGACGGCCACCGGGCCGACGCCCGGGCCGCCGCCGCCGTGCGGGATGCAGAAGGTCTTGTGCAGGTTCAGGTGCGAGACGTCGCCGCCGAACTCACCCGGCTTGGCCACGCCCACCAAGGCGTTGAGGTTGGCCCCGTCGACGTAGACCTGGCCGCCCGCCTCGTGCACGAGGGCGCAGATGTCGGCGACGTGCTCCTCGAACACGCCGTGCGTGGACGGGTAGGTGATCATCAGCACGGCCAGCTCGTCGCGGTACTGCTCGATCTTGGCGCGCAGGTCCCCGGCGTCCACCTCGCCGTCGTCGGCGGTCTTGACGACGACGACCTTCATGCCGGCCATCACGGCGCTCGCCGCGTTGGTGCCGTGCGCGGAGGAGGGGATGAGGCAGACGGTGCGCTGCTCGTCACCGTTGGCACGGTGGTAGGCCCGGACCGCCAGCAGACCCGCGAGCTCGCCCTGCGAGCCGGCGTTGGGCTGGATGGAGACCTTGTCGTAGCCGGTGACCTCGGCGAGCCGCTCCTCCAGCTCGGTGATGAGCGTGAGGTAGCCGCCGGCCTGCTCGACCGGTGCGAAGGGGTGCAGCGCGGCGAACTCGGGCCAGGTGACCGGCTCCATCTCGGTGGTGGCGTTGAGCTTCATGGTGCAGGAGCCGAGCGGGATCATGCCCCGGTCCAGGGCGTAGTCGCGGTCGGCGAGGCGGCGCAGGTAGCGCAGCATCGCGGTCTCCGAGCGGTGCTGGTGGAAGACCGGGTGGGCGAGGTACTCGCCGGCGCGCACCAGTTCCCCGGGCAGCGCGTCGGCCACCTCCGCGTCGAGCGCCTCGACGTCCGCATCGACGCCGAACGCCGACCACACCGATGCCAGGTGGGCGCGGGTGGTGGTCTCGTCGCAGGCGATGCCGACGTGGTCGGCGTCGGTCGGGCGGAGGTTGACGCCGAGCGCGCGGGCCGCGGCGACGACCTCGGCCGCCCGTCCCGGGACGCGCGCGGTGAGGGTGTCGAAGTACGAGCCGTGGACGATCTCGACACCGCCGGCGCGCAGGCCCTCGGCGAGGACCGTGGCGTAGCGGTGGGTGCGGCGCGCGATGCCGGCCAGGCCGTCGGGGCCGTGGTAGACCGCGTACATGCCGGCCATGACGGCGAGCAGCACCTGGGCGGTGCAGATGTTGCTGGTGGCCTTCTCGCGGCGGATGTGCTGCTCACGCGTCTGCAGGGCGAGCCGGTAGGCCTTGTTGCCGTCCGCGTCGACGGATACGCCGACGAGGCGGCCGGGCAGGCTGCGGGCGAATCGGTCGCGTACGGCCATGAAGCCGGCGTGCGGCCCGCCGAAGCCCATGGGGACGCCGAAGCGCTGGCTGGTGCCGACCGCGATGTCGGCGCCGAGCTCGCCGGGCGGCGTGAGCAGCGTCAGGGCGAGCAGGTCGGCGGCGACGGTGACGATCGATCCGAGCTCGTGGGCCCGCTCGATGACCGGGCGCAGGTCGCGCACGGCACCCGAGGCGCCGGGATACTGCAGCAGCACGCCGAAGACGCCGCGCTCGGCGATCTCGTCGGGGATGCCCGCCGAGAGGTCGGCGACGACGACCTCGACGCCGGTGGGCTCGGCGCGCGTCTGTATGACGGCGATGGTCTGCGGCAGGGTGTCGGCGTCGATGAGGAAGACGCCGTTCTTGACCTTGCCGACCCGGCGGGAGAGCGCCATCGCCTCGGCGGCGGCGGTGCCCTCGTCGAGGAGGGAGGCGCCGGAGGTGGGCAGCCCGGTCAGATCGGCGACGACGGTCTGGAAGTTGAGGAGCGCCTCCAGCCGGCCCTGGGAGATCTCGGGCTGGTAGGGCGTGTACGCCGTGTACCAGGCCGGGTTCTCCATGACGTTGCGCAGGATCACCGGCGGGGTGAACGTGCCGTGGTAGCCGAGGCCGATCATGGGGGCGAGCACCTGGTTGCGGTCCGCGAGGGTGCGCAGCTCGGCGAGGACGTCGGCCTCGGTGCGGGCGGCGGGCAGCCGGAGCGCCTCGGCGCTGCGGATCACGGCCGGCACGGCGGCCGCGGTGAGTTCGTCGAGCGAGCCGAAGCCGACCTGGGCGAGCATCTTCGCCTGGGCCTCCCCGTCGGGCCCGATGTGGCGGGCCTCGAAGGGCATGCCACGTTCCAGGTCGGAAAGGGAGCTGCGGTGGGCTGTCATCTGCGGAGGCCTCCTGGTCGTCACGACCTGCGAGGGGTACCACGGCGCGGGTACCCGGACGGCCTCCCCCTCTGTCATCTCAACCTGAGAGCTTCACCGGGCATGCTGCGGCCCGGCTTTCACCGTCGGTGAGGAAGGGCTCGGCGTCATGCCTGACCGGGGCCCGCCCTGCTTTCCAGAGTGACCTCGCCTGTGCGGTACGGGGTGCCTGAGAGATTCCGGGGAGGATTTGCTCCTTCGGCGCCTCCGCCAGCGCCCGGCCTCTGGACCGGGTGTTGATGGAGGACTCTCCCGCACGGGTCTGCGGCCAATCGCCAGCCTACCAGCGCGCCTTTCCGGGCGGATCTCCCGAGTGGCCGGTTACCGCTTTGTGCCTTTTCGTGGTTGTCACAGGGCTCTGCGAGGCATCCGGGGGGCTCGTCGGCGGGGGTCCGGCCGGCGGGGCAGGTGCGTGATCAAGGGAGGAACCGTGCAGACCGACATCGACCCGCGGAGTCTGATCGGCCGGAAGGCCTTCGACCGCGACGGCATGAAGATCGGCACGGTGGACGAGGTGTACCTCGACGACGCGACCGGGGAACCGCAGTGGGCGGCCGTACGCACCGGGCTCTTCGGCCGGGACGCCTTCGTGCCACTGGAGCCGAGCCACGTCGAGGGCGATGTGCTGCGCATTCCCTACGACCGCGCCCTGATCCGGCAGGCTCCGGGCTTCGGGGTGGGCCGGCATCTCTCGCCGGAGCAGGAGCTGCAGCTCTACCACCACTACGGGCTCGAGCTGCCGGGCGCCCGAGGGGGCTGATCCTCGGGGGGCCGCACGAGCGGCAGCGGCTCGGCCGGCTGGAGTGCGGGGTCCTCGACGCGGAAGGTCCGTACCCGGCCGGGCCCGGACCAGGGTTGTTCGAAGCGGACGGTGACCCGCCCGACGCCGCTGCCCTGCACCCAGCCGCTCCCGTACTCCTCGTGCCGGACGTCCAGCCCGGGCAGCCACTGGTGGGGCCTGCCGGGGGCGTCGGCGGCCTGCTGGGGCTCGTCGCCCTCCTGTGGCGCGGCGCCGGGAGCGGCCGCCGCCTCGCTCGCGGCCTGGGCGAAGAGGTCCTCCTGGGTGTAGTCGGCGAGCCCGGAGACCCCGACGCCGAGCAGCCGCACGCCCGCGGTGGTGTCCACGCCGTCGAGCAGCCGGGCCGCCGCCTCCCGCACCACCGCGGGGTCGTCGGTCGGGCCGCGCAGGGTCTCCGAGCGGGTGAGCGTCGAGAAGTCGTAGCGGCGCACCTTGATGACCACGGTGCGCCCCGAGCGCCCGGCATCCCGCAGCCGCCGTACGCACCGGTCGGCGAGGCGGGCGAGCTCCAGCTGCACCCGGATGCGGTCGGTGAGGTCCTCCGCGAAGGTGTCCTCGGCCGATACGGACTTGGCGTCCCGCTCGGCGACGACGGGCCGCTCGTCGTGGCCGGTGGCGAGGGCGTGCAGCCCGGCGCCGTGGGCCCTGCCGAGGAGCCGCACCAGCTCGTCCTCGCCCGCCTCGGCCGTCTCGGCCACGGTGGTGATCCCGGCGCGCCGCAACGTTTCGGCGGTGGCGGGTCCCACGCCGGGGATGGCGCGGACCGACATCGGCCCGAGCATCTCCAGCTCCGTGCCGGGCTCGATGACGACCAGGCCGTCGGGCTTGGCCTCCTCCGAGGCGATCTTGGCGAGCATCTTGGATCCGGCGAGGCCGACGGACCCGGTGAGCCCCGTGGCCGCCTTGATGTCCCGCCGCAGCCGCTCCCCCACCGCCCGCACGGCCACCGAGGACGCCTCCACGCCGCCCGCCTCGAGGTCGACGAACGCCTCGTCGAGGCTCAGCGGCTCCACCAGGGGCGACAGCTCGCCGAGCAGCCGCATGACCTCCTGGCTGACCTGCTGGTACAGCCGGAAGCGGGGGGTGAGGTAGGCGGCGTGGGGGCAGAGCCTGCGGGCCTGGGCCGTCGCCATGGCGGAGTGGACGCCGAAGACCCGCGCCTCGTACGACGCGGTGGCCACCACGCCACGCGGACCGATGCCTCCGACCACCACGGGCTTTCCGCGCAGGCTGGGCTTGGACGCCTGCTCCACCGAAGCGTAGAAAGCGTCCATGTCCAGATGGAGAATCGTCGGCGCACCCCTCACCCGACAGATGCTGCCGCATGCCACTGACAATGGCGCCGACCTGCGGCGGAGCGCCCCTCGCGGCGCCGCTTCGCGGCGGGCGGGGGCGCCCGGTGCGTGCTGCCCGGCCGGCTCAGCCGGCCCGGTTGCGGCGCCGCGCCAGCTCGTCCGCCGGGTTGTGGCCCACGAGCGTCTCCCCGGTGTCCACACGCTCCCCGTGCAGCTGCGCCAGCGCGCTCTCGACGTCGCGCCAGACGACACCCACGGCGATCCCGAAGACCCCTTGGCCGCCCTGGAGGAGGTCGACGACCTCGTCGGGCGAGGTGCATTCGTACACCGTGGCGCCGTCGCACATCAATGTCATCTGCGCCAGATCCGCCATGCCGCGGGTGCTCAGATGCTGCACCGCGGTGCGGATGTTCTGCAGGGAGACCCCGGTGTCCAGCAGCCGCTTCACGATCTTCAGGACGACGACGTCCCGGAAGCTGTAGAGCCGCTGACTGCCCGAACCGTATGCGGGGCGCACACTGGGCTCCACGAGCCCGGTACGCGCCCAGTAGTCCAGCTGCCGGTAGGTGATGCCCGCCGCCGCGCATGCCGTCGGCCCCCGGTATCCGATGCCGTCCGAGGCCCGGGAGCCCTCGGAGCCCTCGGAATCGCTCCCCCGCGGAGTGGTGACCGCCGCCGTAGCGGAATAGCGGGGCACTGGTTCGACCGTTCCCCCCTGCAGCGGATACGGACCGCCAACCGCCGTACCGTCGCCCGTGCTTCTCACGCCGACCTCCGTCCTTGACCTGCCTTCTCGACGGTAGGCAGTCACTCGGGGTGCGTCAACGATCGCCACACTCGGCACGCCGAGTGATAATCACCCTGAGAGTGGTTTTACGTGTCCAGGTAGCGGGAAAGGCTACTCGAATGCGCCACGCGGTCGCCTCGATGCGACCATCGCACGGCCCGCTCTCCGCGGCCGTGCGCCTGCCGTCGCGCGCGCCTCACTGGCTGTTGGTGCCGAAGTCCTCCGGCGAGATCTGGTCGAGGAACTCGCGGAACTTCTCCACCTCGTCCTCCTGCTCGTCCGGGATGGCGATCCCCGCGTCGTCCAGCACGCCGTCACTGCCGTAGATCGGCGTGCCGGTGCGCAGTGCAAGCGCTATGGCGTCGGAGGGCCTCGCACTGACCTCCACCCCGCTGGCGAAGACGAGCTCCGCGTAGAACACGCCCTCGCGCAGGTCCGTGATGCGGACCTCCGCGAGCTGCTGTCCGACCGCCTCCAGCACGTCCTTGAACAGGTCGTGAGTCAGCGGGCGGGCAGGCGCCATGCCCTGCTGGGCGAAGGCGATGGCCGTCGCCTCCCCGGGTCCGATCCAGATCGGGAGGTAACGGTCGCCTCCCACTTCACGCAGGAGCACGATCGGCTGGTTGGAGGGCATTTCCACCCGGACACCCACGACATCGAGCTCGTTCACACAGCAACCCTAGGACGTGCCCGGCAGGTTTGGGTAGTCGGGCACTGACAGTCACCGTCCCCGCGGGTGCAGTGCGGCCCGCACGAGGGCGGCGTGCAGCCGCACGGACAAGGCGGCCAGCTCCTTGGCGGTGGCCTCGGCATGTGCCCTGGTCTGGGGGTTGCGGTGCCTGCGCAGCGGGGCGATCACCTGTTCGATGAGCCCGGCCTCGCGGTCGGCGGCCGCCTTCGCGGCGCGCAGGTGGCGCGGCTCGAGCCCGTAGCCGCCCAGGTCGGAGACGAGCCGTGCGATCGTCACGGAATCGGCATCGAATCCGCCGTCCGGGTGGGCGCACAGCAGGCCGTAGGACTCCCACTCGGCCAGCTCGTCCTCGGTGACGCCCGTGGTGGCCAGCAGCTCCGCCCGGCCGATGCGGGCGGCTGTGCGGCCCGCAGGGGCGCCGGCTCCCCCGTCGGCACCCTCCGGCACCTCGGGGGCGTCCAGGAGGTCCAGCGCGTCACGGGGCTGCGCCGGGGCGGGCAGCTGGACCCGCTCGCCCCGGGCCAGTGCGTCCAGCTGCTCGCGGATGACCTTGAGCGGGAGATAGTGGTCGCGCTGCACCCGCAGCACGTACCCGAGCCGCTCCACATCGTCCGTGCTGAACTTGCGGTATCCGGACGGCGTGCGCTGCGGCTCGACCAGGCCCTCCGCCTCCAGGAAACGGATCTTGGAGATGGTGACCTCGGGAAACTCCTCGCGCAGCAGGTTGAGCACCGTTCCGATGCTCACCAGCCGGCCCTCCGCACCGGCGGCACCGGGAGATCCGGTACCGCCCGACGGTGTTCGAAGCATGGCCCTTCCCTGGGGGTACCCCCGGACGGAGTCCGGGGGAGGGTCAGATGCCCCGCTGGCTGCCGAAGAAGACCAGCCGGTACTTGCCGATCTGCACCTCGTCGCCGTTGGACAGCGCGACCGAGTCGATGGGCTCACGGTTGACGTAGGTGCCGTTGAGGCTGCCGACGTCGGTGACGGTGAAGCTGCCGTCCCGCTCGCGGCGGAACTCCACGTGCCGGCGCGAGACCGTCACGTCGTCGAGGAAGATGTCGCTCTGCGGGTGCCGGCCCGCGGTGGTCACATCGGCGTCCAGCAGGAAGCGGCTGCCGGAGTTGGGACCGCGCCGGACCACCAGCAGCGCCGAGCCCAACGGCAGCGCGTCGACGGCGGCCTGCGCCTCGGGCGACAGGGCCGGGATCTGCGTCTGGCCGGTCGTCTCGGAGTCGTACGCCTCAAGACCTGAGATGGAGATGGTCGAGGTCGTCTCCGACGCGCGCTCGGCCACGGCTCCCGGCCGCAGCGGCGCACCGCAGTTGGAACAGAACCGACTGGCCTCGGCGTTCCGGTGGCCACACCTCGTACATACCGGCAAGGCAAACCCTCCACCCGCACTTGAGGTTGCTGGTGCCCCGAAACCTATGCGCCCCGCCTGGGCAGGGTCAACAGAGGACGCGCCCTGACTGCCCGGAATGTCGCCTCCTGGCGCTCCCGCGGCGTCCATCTGGTCGCGGAACAGCGGACGGCCTTCCTGGCCCCCCTCACCGCTGTCCACCGGGCGCGACGCCCGGTGCCGGGCGGTGCCGCCCTCCTGGCGTGCGCTCTTGCCGAACAACTTCGCAAACAACTTCACGGGCGATTCCCCTTGACCGAAACAGACCCGCCCGTGGGGCAGGACAAACCCTTGCTGCACACACCGTCCGACCTGGACATCCTTACAACGTCCGCAGTCAACAGACAGTTTCCATCACGCACCACGAACTTGGTGCGGCGACCCCCCGCAACCTCCCGCCCTCCCCACGGGCCCCGTCTGCGCGACGGTCTCACTGCGATGACGACCGAGCGTAGTCAGGCCGCTTCGCCGGGCGCAAGGCATCCACAATGATCTTCTCAGACCGGGAGACGGAGACGGCGGCCTGCTCCTTCTCCAGAGTCTGCACCACACCACCGGGGATGTTCAGTGCGGGCTCCAGATCCTGCGGCTTGCCGATGACCTTGAACTTATAGGGCTGAGAGACCTTTTTGCCATCGATCTCCACCTTTCCGGCAGAGCCCGAGAAGTAGGTGTCGGCGACGACCCGGACATCGTTGATCTGGATCGCCTCCGCGCCCGCCGCCCGCAGCTCCTGGATGGCGTCGAGCAGCTTGTCCGCCTCGACCGCACCCTTGGTGTCGCTCACCGTGAGCTCGATGCCGGGCCCCTGGGCCGCCACCGTACCCGCGAGCACCCCGAGCTGCTCCTCCTTCTGCGCCGTCTGCTTACGGGCTTCGGCAGCCTGGTTGGAACTGCTTTCCAGCTGCGTGCGCTGGTTGTCCAGCCGCCGCTTCTCGTCCTCGAGCCGCTTGGTCCGGTTGTCCAGCTCGTCGAGAATCCGTACGAGGTCCTCCTGCCGGGCCCCGCGCAGAGCACTGTTGTCGCTCGTCGACCGGACCTGGATGGCCAGCCCGAGGCCGAGCACGCACAGCAGAACCGCCACGGTGAGCTGCGCCCTCGTCAACCTGGGTGGCCACAGTCCGTTCAGCAGCCGTTGACGTCCCGTCAACGGCACGGCCTTTGGACCGTCTTCCGATCGGGTCACGGGCCCGGCCTGCGGGACGGGCTCCGGCTGCGGTGCGGCCTCGGATTCCGCTTCAGGCCGCGGCGTCTCGCCGGGCTCCGGCAGGGCGGGCCGCTCCGGCTCGCCGGCGCCGGCCTCCTCGCCCGACGGCCCGGCAGGCCCAGGCCGCTCCCGCGCACCCTCCGAGGGCTGCGGCTTCTGCGGCTTTCGCGGCTCCTCCGCGCCCTCGGGCTGTCCCGCCGCTCCGGACTTCTCCGGGGTGTCGTCTGTGCTCATCGGTCTCACGCCCGGAAGATGTGCCGCCGGATAGCGGCCGCATTGGAGAAGATTCGGATACCCAGGACGACCACGACGCCCGTGGACAACTGCGCCCCTACGCCGAGTTTGTCGCCCAGGAAGACGATCAGCGCGGCCACGACCACATTGGACAGGAACGACACGACGAAGACCTTGTCGTCGAAGATGCCGTCCAGCATGGCCCGCAAGCCGCCGAACACCGCGTCCAGCGCCGCCACGACGGCGATGGGAAGGTAGGGCTCGACCGCCGTCGGCACCACGGGGCGGACGACCAGTCCGACCACGACTCCCACGATGAGGCCCAATACGGCGATCACGATCTGCCCTTCCCTGGCTTTGCGGTACGTACGATCAGACTCGGCGCGGCAGGCAGCCGGACTTCGTCCTGGGCGGAAATGCTGGCGCGGACCCCGTAGTTCTGCTGCAGAACATGCAGATACTGCCCGTCGGCACTGTCCTGGAAAGCGGTGCTCAGCCGCTGACCGTTCCCGATCGCCAGCACCGTGTACGGCGGCACCAGCGGCCTGTTGTCGACCAGTATGGCGTCACCGGCGGCCCTGATCGCCGACAGCGCCGTCAGCCGCTGCCCATTGACGGAGACCGCCTCCGCGCCGGACTGCCACAGACCGTTGACGATGCGCTGCATGTCACGGTCGCGCACGCGCCCGGTGTCGGAGAAACCACTGCTCTCACGGGGCCCGCCACCGCCCGTTTTGGTCTGTTTGGCATCGTCGACGACTACTTTGACCCCGGGTCCCTGCACAGGCGTGGCTCCGGCGAGCAGGGACACCAACTCCGCCTTGTCGCCCCCGTGTTTCTGCAGCACATCACGCTGCTTGGTGCCGACCGCGTCGCGCAGGGTATCGACGTTCTTCTGCAGCGTGTCGGCGGCCGAGGTCTCCGCCTCGATGCGCGCGATGAGCTGTTCACGCTCCTTGGCCAGCGTGGGTGCCGATATCCGCGCCTGCGCCGCCCCGAGGGTCACCACCACGGCCGCCAGCAGAAGCGCGGCGGCAAGCCCCAACTTGGCGCGCAGCGTGCTCGGGAGGCCCTTGCCGCCCTCGCCCCGACGGGCCGCCGCCTCCGCGTAGCCGTCGTCGAGGCTGTGATCCATCACATTGGTCAGCAGCGACATCGAGGCATCGGGGCGCGGCGGCGGCGATGAGGTGCTCCGAACGGGGGGCTGCTGCGACATGCCGCACATCGTCGCACGTCGGGGGCGCCGTCTCCCAATGGCCCCACCGGCGCGCCGGATCCGGGACAGATCCGGGACATTCCGGGGAACAGGGAGACGGCGCCCCTCACGCCCCAGTCGCGCTGCGCCCCGCCGGCGTCAGCGCCCGGCGCCGTCCACGACTGCCGACCACTCGTCCAGCAGCGCCTGCGCGGAGGCGTCGTCAGGCCCCTCCGCCCACAGATGCGTCACCGCTTCCGCGGGATCGGGCAGCACCATCACCCAGCGCCCGTCGGCCTCGACCACCCGCACACCGTCGGTGGTGTCGACCGACCGATCCCCCGCCGCCTCCACGACGTGCCGCATGACCAGGCCCTTGACGGCCCACGGCGTCGCCAGGTCGCGGCGCAGGACGTGCGCACGGGGAATCCGTGCGTCTATCTGGCTGAGCGTGAGCTGCGTACGCGCCACCAGCCCGATGAGACGGACGAACGCGGCCGTCCCGTCGAAGACACTGCTGGACTCGGGCACGATGAACCCGCCGCGGCCGTCCCCGCCGAAAATGGTCGACTCGGCCCGCCCGACCCTCGTCAGGTCGTCGGGCGACGTCGTCGTCCACTCCACCTGCGTGCCGTGGTACGCGGCCACCTGCTCGGCGATACGGGTGGTGGTCACAGGCAGCGCCACGCGCCCGCTGCGCCGCTCGGCGGCGACCAGGTCGAGCAGCACCAGCAGGGCCCGGTCGTCCTCCACGATGCGCCCGCGCTCGTCCACGAGGGAGATCCGCTCGCCCACCGGATCGAACCGCACACCGAACGCCGCCCGCGCCGACGCGACGATCTCCCCGAGCCGCACCAGCCCGGAACGCCGGGCGTCGGCGGTCTCCGTCGGCCGCGCTTCATCGAGCCCGGGATTGATGGTGAGCGCGTCCACCCCGAGCCGGCCGAGGAGGCTGGGCAGAACGAGCCCCGCGCTGCCGTTCGAGGCGTCGACGACCACCTTCAGACCGGCCTCCGCGACACCGGTGGTGTCCACGGACCGCAGCAGCGAACCGGTGTAGGAATCGTAGACGCTGGAGGGGAAGGACAGATCACCGATCTCCCCGGGGAAGGCACGCCGGTACTCCTGGCGGGCGAAGACCCGGTCGAGCTTGCGCTGCCCGGCCTGGGAGAGGTCGGCCCCGCGCTCGTCGAGAAACATGATGTCCACCGAGTCCGGCACGCCCGGCGATGTACGGATCATGATGCCGCCGGCGCTGCCGCGCGCGGTCTGCTGGCGGGCCACCGGCAGCGGTACGTTCTCCAGGTCCCGGACGTCGATGGCGCTGGCCTGCAGGGCGGAGATCACCGCCCGCTTGAGCGCCCGCGCACCACGGGAGTGGTCACGCGCCGTGGTGACGGTCGCGCCCTTCTTGAGGGTGGTCGCGTACGCGCCGGCGAGCCGCACCGCGAGCTCGGGGGTGATCTCCACATTGAGGATGCCGGACACCCCTCGGGCGCCGAAGAGATGGGCCTGGCCCCGGGACTCCCAGATGACCGAGGTATTGACGAACGCGCCCGCCTCGATGGTCTTGAAGGGGTAGACCCGGACGTTGCCCTGAATAATCGATTCCTCACCGACCAGGCACTCGTCCCCGATGACGGCCCCGTCCTCGATCCGGGCGGCGCGCATGATGTCGGTGTTCTTGCCGATGACGCAGCCGCGCAGATTGCTCTGCTGACCGACATAGACGTTGTCATGGACGACGGCCTTGTGGAGGAAGGCACCGCTCTTGACGACGACGTTGGAGCCGACGACGGTGTGCTCACGGATCTCGGCGCCGGCTTCGACCTTCGCGTAGTCGCCGATATAGAGCGGACCGCGCAGGACCGCGTCGGGGTGCACCTCGGCACCCTCGGCCACCCAGACGCCCGGTGAGATCTCGAAACCGTCGAGATCGACGTCCACTTTGCCTTCGAGGACGTCGGCCTGAGCCTTGACGTAGCTCTCGTGGGTGCCGACATCCTCCCAGTACCCCTCGGCCACATAGCCGTAGACGGGCTTGCCTTCCTTCATCAGCTGCGGGAAGACATCGCCCGACCAGTCGACGGGTTCGTCGGCCTTGACGTAGTTGAACACCTCGGGCTCCATGACGTAGATGCCCGTATTGACGGTGTCGGAGAAGACCTGGCCCCAGGTGGGCTTCTCGAGGAAGCGCTCGACCTTGCCCTGCTCATCGACAATGGTGATGCCGAATTCCAGCGGGTTGGGGACCCGGGTGAGGCAGACGGTGACGAGGGCGCCCTTCTCCTTGTGAAAACGGATCAGGTCGGTCAGGTCGAAATCGGTGAGGGCATCGCCGGAGATGACCAGGAAGGCATCGTCCTTGAGCGCCTCTTCCGCGTTCTTGACGCTGCCTGCCGTGCCGAGTGGCTTTTCCTCGTTGGCATAGGTGAGCTCCATGCCGAGTTCCTCACCGTCACCGAAGTAGTTCTTCACGAGGGAGGCGAGGAATTGCACGGTCACCACGGTCTCGGTGAGCCCGTGCCGTTTGAGCAGGCGTAGCACATGCTCCATGATCGGCCGGTTGGCAACCGGCAGGAGCGGCTTGGGCATGCTCGAGGTCATGGGGCGAAGACGGGTCCCTTCGCCACCGGCCATCACGACGGCCTTCATGTCGGAAGCGTCCTCCTTGAGAGACGACGGTCATGCCGACTTCACGCCCGCTAGAGCCTCGCGACTGGGCGGGATCAGTCGGCAGTGGCGTCCGCCGTGACTAGCCGGCGAACCTGAACCACATAGAGGATCCCTGCCCACCAATAGAGGGTTGTACCCCACCCGGCGAACGCCCATCCGAAAATCGCGGCGAGTGAGGGCAACCAGCCCTCTCCATCACTGAGAAGCAGCAACGGGAACGCATACATCAGGTTGAAGGTCGCGGCCTTGCCGAGGAAGTTCACCTGCGGCGGCGGATAACCGTGGCGCCTCAGGATCCACACCATGACCAGCAGCATGGCCTCACGGGCGAGGAGTGCCAGGGTCATCCACAGCGGGAGGATCTCACGCCAGGTCAGGCCGAAGAGAGTGGAGAGGACGTACAGCCGGTCGGCCGCCGGGTCCAGCAGCCGGCCGAGGCTGCTGATCTGGTTCCAGCGCCGGGCGAGCTTGCCGTCGAGGTAGTCGCTGACGCCGCTGAGCGCCAGGACGAGGAGCGCCCAGCCGTCGTGCTCCTGAAGAATCAGCCACAGGAAGAGGGGTACGCCGACCAGGCGCGCCATGCTGAGGATGTTCGGGATGGTGAGGACGCGGTCGGTCTGAACGCGCGTCTCCTGGACCTCCACCCGGGGGCCTCCTGTGGGGATATGTACCAACGATGTCCCATGACTTTACCCCCCGACGACTTGGGCCCGTGCGGAGGGGGCGGTGACAGCCTGAAAACGCAAAAAAGCCCTGGCAGGAACCTTTCGGTTCCCACCAGGGCTTTCTCAAAAATTGTTCGGCGGCGTCCTACTCTCCCACAGGGTCCCCCCTGCAGTACCATCGGCGCTGAAAGGCTTAGCTTCCGGGT
>NZ_JBEZYL010000018.1:0-126412 GCF_040638465.1 Streptomyces sp. NPDC026206 | reverse complement strand
AACTCTTTCACCCACCCTCCCCCCCTACTTTTTTTCCTTGGGGGCCCCATCTCCTTTCCGGGCCGCCCCGCGGCACACGCGCGGGGGTTGGCGGCCCCCCCCCCCCCCCCCACTCTCCGCGCGCGGGAGGCAGGCGTCAGAGCATGGCGGGAGGCTGCTCATCCGGTGCCGTGACCGGAACAGGCCGGGTGCCCCCCGCCGCGTGGCTGCTCAGGTCTTGTTGACCGAGCGCCGCAAGGAGAACAAGCCCCGCGGCGTTGCCAGCAGCCCACAGGACGCTGAGGAATGAACCGAGCCTGTCCCGCCGATGGTTTGCCGCTCGGTGGCGAGGCCCGATCGCCGTCCTCATGCGCTGCGCCGCAGGGCGCCCGCCGCAGCCCATGCCCTGACGGCATGCAGATGCTCAGGCAGGATGCCGACGTAGTGCTCGGGCTGTACGAGGAGCGTCGGGTGGCCGGCAGCGGCACGTGCTTCTGCCCAGGCATGGTCGACGTCGGTGAAGTCGTCGTCTATCCAGGCGAACGGGGCGCCGGCTGCATGAACGGCGACGTGATCCCTTTTCCACAGGTACCCATCGGGGTGGCTTGTCGTGAGGAGTAAGCGCGGCAGCGGCACATGGGGCCAGGCGGGCAGCCCGAGGCGGGAGCCGATCAAGCCGGACGCATCGGCGCGCCAACTGCTGCACCACACCGGTTCCAGGCTGGTGGCGTCGAGCAGCTCGAGGATTTGCGGCCCGTGCTCGGGGTTGAGCCAAATTTTGACCGGCTCGGTGTACCCCTCGGGCAAAACGTTGTCGAGGCGGTGCGAGGCGGGGGTGTGCCCGTGACGGTTCGGCCCCGGGATGAGAACCCCGTCGATATCGAGGTACAGCAGCATGAGCGGGTGATCCCTTCCGGTGATCAACGACGCTTGAGCAGGGTCACTCGGTCGTGACGGTCGTCGGCGCGGATGGTCATCAAGAGCCGTCCGCCGGGGCGCAGGGCGGCGGCGGATGCGGTGAGCAGCGGCCGAGGGTCCGAGAAGCTGAATGCTCCGAAGATGGACAGACAGACGGTGACCGAGCTGGGTGGGAGATTCCGCAGATACTCAGCGGCGTCGCCGCGGACGAAATGAAGCCGGCTGAGGTGGCCGTACAGGGCCCGTGCCCGGTCGACCTTGTGAGGGTCGCGGTCCACACCGATGCCGACTGCTCCGGCGTGGACCACGAGGTGAGCGAGGTTGTGCCCGCTGCCGCAGCCCAGCTCGACGACCAGGGAGCCGCGCAGGTCGCCGAGTAGGGCTGCGTCCGGGCCGATGCCGGGGGCTCGGGTGAGCTCGAGGCGTCGGGGAGGTTCTACGGTTTGAGCAGGGCGACGGCTTCCCCCACGTGGCGCCCGATGGTGGTCATCCACTTGCCCTCGGCTCCCTTGGCCCAGCCGCGGTCGAGCTGCTCGGTGAACCACTCG
The DNA here is from genome assembly GCF_040638465.1 of Streptomyces sp. NPDC026206. Lineage (NCBI taxonomy): Bacteria > Bacillati > Actinomycetota > Actinomycetes > Kitasatosporales > Streptomycetaceae > Streptomyces > Streptomyces sp. NPDC026206. The sequence goes on along the minus strand of NZ_JBEZYL010000018.1, from coordinate 124,967 downwards.
GCAGCCCAGATGCGATGCCATCCGAGCGCCCAGGAAGCAGCGTCCAGCCCGCCGCGGTCGTCCAGTGCTTCCCGGGCACCGCCGGCTTCTACATACCGGTCGAGTAGAGCGCTGGTGCGTTCAGGGTCCGGCGCTTCCAACGTGCCGTGCCACGACGCAAGGTCGAGCAGGCCGGGGCCGATGAAGACGCGCGCAAGGTCGAGAATGCGCAGTTCTCCGGCGCCGATATGGATGCTCGTGGGGTGGAACTCTGAGTGCACCAGACCGAACGGCGGGAGCTGCGCACCCTGAGCCCTGGCCTCAGCGGCGCGGTACAGGGCATCGGCGGCTGTGCTCAGCTCTTCGGCTGCTCCGTGCCGTTTGAGGCGCTCGGAGAGGCGGGTGGGGAGGGTCGCGAGGGCCGCCTCGTCGAGCATGCGCAGTCCGGGGTCGTTGCTGACTCGGTGAATCGCTGCCGCTGCCGTGGCGCCGTCGAGGTCGTCGGCGTCACGGACCGCTGCACCGAGGTCTTCGATCAGCATTCCGAGCAGCGGCCCGTGGTGCTGCGCGGCGTACAGGGTGGGGACGGGAAGCCCAACCGCGGCAGCCATACCGAGGGCGTAATCCTCGCTGTCGAACGGCTCCTCGGCGTACTTGAACACCACGGACGCACTGTCCGGGAAGGTCAGGCGTTCCACGCCGGATCGGGCCCATACCCGGATGGGCGTTCGGGTGTGTGAGGCTTCGAGGCCGGCGTCTGCCAGCAGGCGCGGCAGCATGGCGGTGACGTCCGTGGTGTCCACTGTCGTCCTCCTGGTCAGTTCGTCGTGCCGCAGGCGTACACGGCGCTCAGCCACTCGGAGCGGAAGGCGCGCAGGTCCTCACGAAACCGGTCGATGGATGCGCCGTAGGGGAGGCATGCCCCGCCGGACTGGTCGGGCACGGACTGGCACCCGTGCACCAGCCGACCGCCGAGCGCGGCGTGTGCCTTGATGGACTCCACGCGCCGCGACTCGTTGAACCACGTGGAGTGGTAGACCTCATCGAGCATTCCGCCCGTTTCCTCGTCGAGGTCGAAGACGACCGAGGTCGCGGCGGGGAAGAACCAGCACGGCCCGACGTTGCTGATCGTCCCGTCGAGCTCGACCTTGTTGAGCGCCATGAGCGTGGCAGCCTCGCGGAGCATGCGGAGCTCGGCCGGGCCGATCTGCTCGAGGCCGGCGACGGGCAGCAGCTCGTCACGGAAGAGGTAGGCGTAGACCTCCCATGCCGTGGTGAGTACCTTCGCCGGATCGGCCGTGGTGCGCCCGTTGGCGCGAATGAAGTCGAGGGCAGTCTGCTCGAGCGCTGCCTCGGCCGTCTCCTCGACGCCGAGGAGGCCGGCGCGGACTTGCTCCCAGTCGCACACGAGCCACGACGCGGAGTCGAAGCGGAAGAAGTACTTCGCGGGGTCGATCGTGATGTCCGTGCCGTGGACCTCGATGCCGGGCAGACGGGCCCAGCGCGGGTCGAACGCTTCGGGCAGTTTGACGCTGATGACGGGCGGGGCGGTAGCGGTCATGACGCAGCCTCCTTGCCGGTGGTCGGTGCGCTGCTTCGTAGCAGCACAACGGACCGTAAAGGCGCGCCCATGAGCGAGTAAGGGACGGCCCGGCACAGTTTCCGCAGCTCAGACGATGCAGGTATGCCGTAGTGGCCTACCGGTGCTGGTCAGGCCCGCACGCCGAGATGATCGGCAAGAACACCGAGCTCGGGCATGCGACGTCGACCGCGCCGGTCGAGTAGCTCGGCCACCACATCACGGCCAAGGGGGTGGTAGGTCATCCATTCCGGTGCCAGTGCGCGCACCTGCATCAGTGTGGCCACTGCATCGGCGTCCTTCCGGGCCTGCTGCTGGACGTACGCGACGTTCAACAGGTAGCGGGCGCGCCATGTCTCGGGCACCCGTCCGTCTTCCGGCACCTCGTCGACCAGGCGCAGCGCCTCGTCGAGATCGCCGTACTCGACCGCGTCACTCACTGCGGACATGGCCACGACGCTCGGTCCGAACACGGCTTGCCGGTCGGCGTGGTCAATCTGATACCGGGCAGCCGCAGCCCGTGCTACTCCGAGCAGATCACGGCACGACGCGGCACGGTCGTTGCGGGAGGCAGCGGCCGAGGCATTGATGAGCAATGCTCCGAATACGGCAACGTGTGGCGCATCTGCGCGCGAGAGGGACGGCTCGAAGTGCTGCGCAGCGCGAACCGCGAATGCCTCAGCTTCGTCGTACCGGCCTTGTCGGCACAGAATCCAGGTAGCGAAGTTCGCCGCGCACGCTTGCTGTAATTCGCTGCCGGATGCCTCGGCGGCGGCGACCGCGCGTTCGACGGCGATGAACGCCAGATCCTCTTTGCCGAGGGCGATAGCGACACCCGCAGCAATCTCGCAGGCGGTCGCCATGGACTCGTTCAACACCACTTTGTCGACGTCGGCGGAGTCGCGTACCGCATGACGTAACTCGGCAATCAGGTCAGGCAGGCTAGCGACAACTGCCGAGTAGCTGCCTTCCTGATATAGCCCCCACGCCTCTTCAATTGACGCGCTCAGAGCCTCGAGGGTCGGCGCACCGACATCTGCGTCTCCATGGGCGGCAAAGCCGGTCAGCGCGTCCGAGGGGGTGAGCACGCGGCGTAGGTCGAGCATCCCCTTGCCGGCCGAGGACGGGCTCGACGTGGTGAGCACGTCCGGTTGGGCCATAAGTGTGGGCAGCCCGACGTCGAGCGCCTTAGCCAGTCGCGCCAGAGTCGCAAGCCGTGCGGTCGATCGCACTCCCTGCTCCAGCCGGCGCACGACGTCCACGCCGACCCCCGCGCGCGCCGCCAGGTCTTCTTGTGTCAGGCCGCGCCGGGCGCGCAGGCGAGCGAGCTGCTCGCCGATCGGGGAGGGTAGGCCCACCGTGTGCCTCCTGTCTCCGGCGCGTCACCGGGGCGGTTGGTCACCAGCCATGCAGAGACAGCGTCTTGCCCGCCCGGATCTCGGTCAACACGTTCGCCACATATGGGATCGTCTTGTCGGGAAGATCTGTAAGGTCGACCCAGTGCAGGCCGGCGCAGAGCTCGGGCTCGCGGTTCACCGGCTCGCCTTCCCAAGCGTCCACCTCGAAGAAGAAACCGAGTCGCGCGCCCCATTCCTCGCCGTAGTGGTGTGCGACATGTACGAACTTCAACGAGTCGGGGTCGACCTGAACCCCGACTTCCTCGGACAGCTCCCGCGCCGCGCCCACGGTGAGGGACTCGTCGGCTTCCAGCCGTCCGCCCGGGATGCCGAGCAGACCATCGGAGAACCCTGTGTTCGCCCGCTCGGAGAACAACACCCAGCCATCGGCACGGCGCAGCATCACGCAGACGTCGACAACGGCGGTGTAGCGGTCCGGATGCTGCCCCACGATCTACTCCCTCGCGACGGAACCTTGTCCCGTCAGCGTAGATGGGGTCGTAGTGATCACCTATCGGGCTCTACGGCTGCTTAACGTGCATCAGCTTGGCAGCCCGGACTACCAGTCTTACCGCTGGAGAGCGAGGGCGCGCCCCTTGTGCCTCGAGGGCACACCCAGGGCACAAGGACCAGAAAGACCCCGGAAAACGGCGGCAACTACCGAGTGTAGTTTTCGCACGTCAACCGGAGTTTCCTTAGATCAACGCAGGTCAGACGATCACTCGAGCGGTTCGTCAACTACCGCTAGTACAGCGGGAGCGCGGGTACGCGCGTACGCACGCGAAGAGGGCGCGTCGGGAACGGTGACAGCACCGCCCCGACGCGCCCTCATTCTGGCCGTCAGGCTTTTCGCTAGCGGGTGGCGAACGGCCGGTCCGTCGGGACGATTTCGCGGCCGAGGGGCATCAGCGAGACCGGGATCAGCTTGAAGTTGGCGATGCCGAGCGGGATGCCGATGATCGTCACGCAGAGGGCGATGCCGGTGACGATGTGGCCGAGCGCCAGCCACCAGCCCGCGAAGATGATCCAGATGATGTTGCCGATCAGCGATCCGGCGCCGGCGTCGCGCCGTTCGACCGTCGTCCTGCCGAAGGGCCACAGGGCGTAGGCAGCGATGCGGAAGGAGGCGATACCAAATGGGATCGTCACAATCAGGATGCAGCAGATCAATCCGGCGATGACGTAGCCAATCGCCATCCATAGCCCACAGAGGACCAGCCAGATGATATTTAGGATGAACCTCATAAAACAGTAGCCTTCCACGTGACTGGTTCTCTGGCCACTGAGACGCTCGGGCGCTGACCTGTGGTTGCTGTTTTCCGGGACCGGACGGGATCAGTCGGCGGTTCGTGGCTCGGCGGTGGCCCGGGTGCCGCTCGCTTGCGGTCCGCTGTTCTTCAGGCACGCGGCCCGGGCGGTGGCGGACCCGCGTTCGGGACGGCGTGAAGTCGAACTCCGCACCCGACCTGGGGCGCAGCCGTCCGGAGCGGACGGAAGCGGGGGGCGCCGCGCAAACGGGCGCCCCCGTGCGTCACAGCTATTCGTCGCCGCCGCAGAGGACAATGCTGAGGCCGCTGCCGTCGCTGGCCCCGAAGGCCATGCGGGTCTCTTCACCCTCCGCGGGCTCCATGGCCTGCAGATCGAGGAGCACCATCGCTCGTCACCCCCTTCCCCTGCCGGTTTGCGGGCGACCGGGCGTGTTGCGGTGCCCAGCGGCAGAGTGCGGTCGCGAACCGCCTCGTCCCATGGTCGCACCGCTGCCGGGAGGCCACATAGGCGTGCGGCAGCGGCGCTTGGCGCACACGTCGGCGGTGCGGAGGCGTCTGCGGCCTTTGGCGGTGCCCTCCTGATCCACGACACTCCGGCTGCTCCGCATGTGCTCGATCTCTGGGATGCTGAGGGGCCATTGGCGAGAGGGGCGGCTCACATGCAGTGGAAGACTCACGGCGAGCGACAGATCTACACCAACCAGTGGGTCAATCTGTGCCTTGTTGACGTCGAGCAGCCGGATGGACGGCGTTGGGAGCACCACGTCGTACGGATGCGTCACCTTGCCGTTGCTGCTGTCGTCAACGACCGCCGCGAAGTCCTCATGATGTGGCGGCACCGCTTCATCACGGACACATGGGCCTGGGAACTGCCCATGGGTCTCATCGAGGCCGGTGAATCCCCCGAGGCCGCCGCCGCTCGCGAGGTCGAAGAGGAGACTGGCTGGCGCCCCACGCCGATGAAACCGCTGGTCTACGCGGAGCCGGCGAACGGCATCACGGACTCGCAGCACTACGTGTTCCACGCGGACGGTGCGACGTACATCGGACCGCCTACGGAAAAGAACGAATCCGACCGCATCGAGTGGATACCTCTGGAACGCGTTCGCGGCATGATCGACCGTCGAGAGATCGTCAGCAGCGGCTCACTGGTCGGCCTGCTGTACGTGCTGATGGACGAGGCGATCCGGTGAGGTCACAAGAGAGCGTCGCGTAGCCGTTCCGAAAAGGTCGTGGCTTCCGGCTCCTTGCTGTACGGGGCCAGCTGCTGGTGAAACTCACGCAGATGCCCCATGACCCGTTCCGATCCGACGAACGAAGCCGCCTCCAGAGCACCGGTGGCCGTCTGACACGCCTGCTCGACGTCACCTCGTTGCAACTGGGTCTTGGCGAGCCAGAACGTACGGAAGGCGCGGCCTCGGTGGTTGCTCGAAACGTCTCGCCGTAGAGCAGCTGTGATCAGCGGCTCAGCCGCGGTGATGTCTCCCATCCGGCTGTGAACGATGCCCGTATCGACGATGAGCTTGGGTTCGTCGAAGTAGGCGACCCATGCTGGGTCGACGTCATCAGCCGAGACCTGCTCGAACTGGTTGTGCGCTTCGGCGATCGCGGACCTCGCGGACGTCGGGTCGTCCGCCGACGCGTGAGCGAACGCTTCCCGCATCGACAGCATCGACATGACGCGGGGTGTTCCACCATTTCCACGTGCGTTGTCCTGCGCGGCAGCCGCAAGGGCCACCGCATCCCTTGGCCGATCCTCATAAGTCGCCTGCAGACTCATACAGGCCAGCGCGTTGGCCATGAACAGCCGATCGCCGATCGTCTGCGCCGTGTGCAATGCCTCCGTGAAGTAGACGCGGGCCTGGCTGTACTGCCGTGCGTCAAAGTAGGTCCAGCCGGTGAGCCGGGCGAGCTCTGCTGCGACGGCGCAGAGGCCGAGCCGGTGGGCACTCTCGCCCACACCTCTCATCAGCTCCAGGACGTAACGCAACTGCCCGACGACAGCAGGCCGCAGCGTCTCGCCACCGTGTTCGTCATCGCGGCGCCAGTAGTCCTCGATGGACGAGTGGAGCGCGCGAAGCGTGGCTGGGCTCAGTTTCCTTCCGTTGGCCACGGCGAGGACGCTGTCCAGGTCGGTGCCGGATACCGGCCCCACGGACCCGCCCGCGCGCGGTTTCACCGGCACGGTGGGGGCCGCAAGTGGGGCGGCGCCTTCCCAAGGGCGAGGGGCCAGGCCGATCACGGCGCCCGGGACTCGCAGCCCGTCCGCGATCTGTTCCATCTTCTCGACGCTGGTCACACGGCCTTCGCCACGCGCCAGCTTGCCGACTCGCTCGGGTTTCATGTCGCACGCGTCGGCGATCCGCATGTAGCTGATGCCGGACCACTTACGGGTCAGGGCGAAGAAGGTCCCGAAGTCGCGCTGCGCCAGTGCCGCACGGACGTCCGCACGGGCGAGCACGTGCTCCGGCACGGCGTGGACGGCAGTGAACGGCACCGGCTCGGTCAACTGGCACCCCCGGGTGGGCTGTGACCTGGTCGAGCCACGATCGGCTCGTGGGGAGTCTACCCACCGTGGGCATGCCCGTCGGCGGGAATCACTGCCCTTCGCGGACGCCGAGCATGGTCGTCATGCAGGGCACGGAGGAGATGAACGGGCCGGTGGTGGTGCGGCGTTGGCGGCGGCACCCCCGTTGCGTGGGTCTGGCCAGGGCCGAGTTGCGCAAGGCGCTGGCGGAGTGGGGGCTGGTGTCGGTCGAGGGTGCGGCGCTCGTCGTGTTGTCGGAGTTGCTGACGAACGCGGTCGTGCACGCGCGGGTGCCACCGGGGCGGGAGATCGAGACGAGCTTCCGCCATGAGCGGGACGGTGTGCGGATCGCGGTTGACGACGCGGACGACAGGCTCCCCGTCCTGCGGGTGCAGGGCGGGGAGCGCGGGCGGGGGCTGGTTCTCGTCGCCGGGTTGTCGCACCGCTGGGGCGTGAGCGAACGCGACGGGGTGGGCAAGTCGGTATGGGCCGTGCTGGCGGCTCCCGGCGGCGGAGCGTGGGGCTGATGCGCGTACTGCCGTACATGCTGCGGCACGGAGACGTGCTCGTCGGCGGGGGCGAACAGCGGGTGGTGGCGGCGGTCCGCGGGGACTCTCAGGCACGGGATCACTGCGGTTATGTGGTGATGTTTACATCCGGCCTGCCGCTGAAGGTCGACGCCACGCAAACGCTTCGGGTACGCCGCACCTGGCCGACGCCATCCGGCAGCCGGTGAACGGCGGCCGGGCCGTCCGGGGGTTCGAAGAGGCGTCGTCCAGGGGTACTTGGCGCAGTGCGGTGGCGCGCCGGAGCGCAGGGTGGCTGTGCTCGGATGGCCCGGGGCCGAGGCGTGTTCGGACGGTAGGGTCCTACCCATGGACATGCCCCCTGACAGCCGGCTCGGCCTGGACATCAAGCGCGCTGAGCACGCCCTGATGTCCGCCAAGAGCGGCGCGGTGAAGGCAGCCGACCTGACTGTCGCCCAGTACGCGGCCCTGCTGGCCCTGTCGCAGAATCCGGGCATGTCCGCAGCCGCACTGGCCCGCGCCTGTCTCGTCACCCCGCAGGCCATGACGGCCGTGCTCAGGAACCTGGAAGGGCGCGGCCTCATCGAGCGGTCGGCGCATCCGTGGCACCAGAAGATGCTGGAGACCCGGCTGACCGACGCCGGCAGGCGGGCCGTCGAGCTCGCCGATCAGCAGGCCGTACGCATCGAGCGCCGCCTCGCGGACGAGTTCACCGCCGAGGAGATGGACAGTCTGCGGGCCCTGCTGGCGCGCTGTGTGCAGGCGATCCGCAGCGACGGCTGAGCCGGGCGGGCGCGCCACTGGCCTGCCCTCGTCCCCGTACGGCGCGGTTCGGCGCACCGTACGCCGCCGAGTGTGGGGTCAAGTGATGCCACCGCCGCCGTGATCAGGGGTTCCGGTGGCCCGCCATCTGCTCCAGGCGGCTGATGCGCTCGCGCATGGGCGGGTGCGTGGAGAAGAGCCTGGACATGCCCTCGCCCGCGCGGAAGGGGTTGGCGATCATCATGTGGCTCGCCGTCTCCAGGCGTGGCTCGGGCGGCAGGGGCAGCCTCTTCGTGCCGGCCTCGAGCTTGTTCAGGGCGGAGGCGAGGGCGAGGGGGTCGCCGGTGAGGCGGGCGCCGGAGGCGTCGGCCTCGTATTCGCGGGAGCGGCTGACGGCGAGCTGGATGAGGGAGGCCGCCACAGGGCCGAGGATCATCACCATGATCATGCCGACGATGCCGGGGCCCTCGTCGTCGTCCGAGCGGCCGATCGGGATGAGCCAGGCGAAGTTGACGAGGAACATCACCACCGAGGCGAGTGCGCCCGCCACCGACGAGATGAGGATGTCGCGGTTGTAGACGTGGCTGAGCTCATGGCCGATGACACCGCGCAGCTCACGCTCGTCGAGGAGGCGCATGATGCCGTCGGTGCAGCAGACGGCGGCGTTGCGCGGATTGCGGCCGGTCGCGAAGGCGTTGGGGGCCTCGGTCGGGGAGATGTAGAGGCGGGGCATCGGCTGACGGGCGGCGGTGGAGAGCTCGCGGACCATGCGGTAGAGCTGCGGGGCCTCGAACTCGCTGACCGGCCGGGCCCGCATCGCCCGCAGGGCGAGCTTGTCGCTGTTCCAGTAGGCGTAGGCGTTGGTGCCGAGTGCCACCAGGACCGCGACGATCAGACCCGTACGGCCGAACATGCTGCCGATGACGATGATGAGCGCGGACAGGCCCCCGAGGAGCACTGCTGTCCTGAGCCCGTTGTGCCGGCGGTGCACGGTACGCCCTCCAAATGGTGCGGCAGGGGAACCCTTGAACCAGTGGAACCTTTCGAACAGGTCAACGCCGGACGAGAGCCGCTAGTTCCCTTGTGCACGCCGCCGGGGGCGGCGTCATCCGGGTGATGCCGCCGCGGCTCGGCCTACAGCAGGGCCTGCGAGGCGAAGCGCAGGACCAGCTGCGGGGCGCCGGAGAGGGCCACGCCCAGGACGGAGGCCAGGGCGATGGCGGCGGTGAGCGGGGCGGGGACGGGCAGCCGGGCGGGGCGGGTCTCCTCCTCGCCGCGGCGGAAGAGGACCGCCGTCCACTGCAGGTAGTAGTACAGCGCGATCACGACGTTGACGGCCATGACCACGGCCAGCCATCCCAGCCCCGCGTCGACCGCCGCCGAGAACACCGTGACCTTGGCGAACAGCCCGATGATGCCCGGCGGCAGGCCCGCGAGGCAGAGCAGGAAGAAGCCGAGGGCGAGGGCGGCGAGCGGGTTGCGGGCGTAGAGGCCGTGGTAGTCGGCGATGCGGTTGTCCGGGCTCGTACGGGCGACGAGCGCGGCGACGGCGAAGGCTCCGAGGTTCACGGCGGCGTACATCAGGGCGTACGCGACGGTGGAGCCGATGGCGCGGGCGGGGTCGTCGGCGTAGCCGGCGGCGGCGATGGGGACGAGCAGGTAGCCCGCCTGGCCGACGGAGGACCAGGCCAGCAGGCGGACGGCGCTGTGCCGGCGGTCCGGGCGCTGGCGGAGCGCGGCGACGTTGCCGGCGGTCATGGTGAGCGCGGCGAGCACGGCGAGGGCCGGGGCCCACACCGCGGAGTACGAGGGGAAGGCGACGACGGCCACCAGGATGAGGCCGGTGAAGCCGACGGCCTTGCCGATGACGGACAGATACGCGGCGATCGGCAGCGGCGCGCCCACGTAGGTGTCGGGCACCCAGAAGTGGAAGGGGGCGGCCGCGGTCTTGAAGGCGAAGCCGACGAGGGTCAGGGCGACGCCCGCCTTGGCGAGGACGGCCAGGCGCGGGTCCACGTGGGTGAGGCCGTCGGCGACCTGGGTGAGGTGCAGGGTGCCGGTGGTCGCGTAGACGAAGCTGACGCCGAGCAGGGTGACGGCGGTGGCGGTCACGGAGGAGAGGAAGAACTTCAGCGCCGCCTCGGAGGAGCGGCGGTCGCCGCGCCGGATGCCTACGAGGGCGAAGGCGGGCAGCGAGGCCACTTCGAGGGCCACCACGAGCGTCGCGAGGTCCCGGGACGCGGGCAGCAGGGCGGCGCCGGCGGCGGAGGACAGCAGCAGGAACCAGAACTCGCCCGCCGGAAGTTTGAGGTCGGCGATCGCACTGACGGACAGAAGCGCCGTCAGCAGGGCACCGCCGAGCACCAGGAACTGGATGACGAGCGTGAAGTGGTCCGCTGTGTAGCTGCAGGCGTGCCCGGCGTCCGTGCCCGTCAGGCAGAACGTCGACCGGTCGCCGTCGAGCAACGGCAGGAGGCTCAGGCCCGCCAGGACCAGGCCCGCCATGGCGATCCACCCGAGCACGGGCTTCCGGCTCTCCGGGAGGAAGAGGTCGGCCACCAGGATCACCAGGGCCACGACGGCCGTGACGGTGGGCGGGGCGATGGCGAGCCAGTCGACGGACTGGACGAGGGAGCCCATCACTTGCCTCCTGCGAGGAGCTGCTGAACGGCCGGGTCGCTGAGGCCGAGGAGGGCCGCGGGCCAGAGTCCGGCGAGAACGGTGAGGGCTACCAGCGGGGTCCAGGCGGCGAACTCGTACGCCTGGACGTCGGCGAGCGGCCCGGCCCCGGTGGGGGCGTTGGCGGGCGTGACGCCGTCCCCGTCGCCGTCGCCGCCCATGCACACCCGGCGCACGACGACGAGCATGTACGCCGCGGTCAGCAGCGTGCCGAAGCCGGCCAGGGCCATGAAGGTGAGGAAGGCGGGGCGGCTGAGCCCCTCGGCGGGGCGGAACGATGCGAACATCGCGAGCATTTCGCCCCAGAACCCGGCGAGCCCGGGCAGGCCCAGCGAGGCGACGGCGCCGAAGGCGAGAAGGCCGCCGAGGCGGGGCGCCCTGCCGTAGAGCGCGGCACCCGTGAGGCCGGAGAGGCGGTCGAGGTCGCTGGTGCCGTAGCGGTCCTTGATGGCACCCACGAGGAAGAAGAGGAGGCCGGTGATGAGGCCGTGGGCGATGTTGGCGAACAGCGCGCCGTTCACCCCGGTGGGGGTCAGCGTCGCGATGCCCAGCAGCACGAAGCCCATGTGGCCGACCGAGGAGTACGCGATGAGCCGCTTGAGGTCGCCCTTGGCGCCGGTACGGGCCAGGGCCAGGCAGACCAGGGAGCCGTAGACGATGCCGACGGCCGCGAAGGCGGCCAGGTAGGGGGCGAAGGTGTGGGCGCCGTCGGGGGTGATCGGCAGGACGATGCGCACGAACCCGTACGTGCCCATCTTCAGCAGCACGCCCGCCAGGAGCACCGAGCCGACCGTGGGGGCGGCGGTGTGGGCGTCGGGCAGCCAGCTGTGCAGGGGCCACATCGGAGCCTTGACGGCCAGTCCGGTCCCGATGGCGAGAACCGCGATGACCTGCGTGGTGTGGCTGAGCCCGGACCCGTTGTCAGTGGCGAGTGCCACCATGTCGAACGTGCCGCCCTTGATGCCGATGACGAGGAGGCCGAGCAGCATCACGACGGAACCGAGCAGGGTGTAGAGGATGAACCGCCACGCCGCGCGTGTCCTTCCCTCGCCGCCCCAGCGGGCGATGAGGAAGTACATCGGGATGAGCACCATCTCGAACGCGAGGAAGAACAGCATCAGGTCGAGGACGGCGAAGGTCGCGAGGGTGCCGGCCTCGAGGACGAGGAGCAGTGCGACGAATGCCTTCGGGCTGGCGCTCCGCTCACGCGGAGGTGACCCGTAGCTGTACAGCGCGCAGAGGAAGGTCAGCAGCGCGGACAGGACGAGGAGGGGGAGCGAGACGCCGTCCACGCCGAGGTGGATCCGGATGCCGAGGGCCGGGATCCAGCTGATGTCGGTGGTCGCCTGCATGCGCGCCGGGTGGTCGTGGTCGAAGCCGGCGGCGAGGGCGATGGACAGCGCGAGCACGGCGCCCGTGACGGTGACGCCGTGCCGCAGTACGGCCTGGCCGGGGCTGGTGCCCTTGAGGCCGGGCGGGGCCGGAAGCAGGGCGGCGACGGCTCCGAGGAGGGGGACGACGACGATCGCAGCGAGGAGGATCTGCATGACGGTATGACTCACGGTCAGGCTCCGGTGGCTACGAGAACGGCGGCGACGGCCAGGACGACGGAGCCGGCGAGCAGGGCGCTGAGGTAGGTCTGCACATTGCCGGTCTGGGCGCGGCGGACGACCGCGCCGAGCAGGCGGGGGGCGGCGCCGGCGCCGCGCACGTACGCCTCGACGACCTCGCGGTCGAGGAAGTGGGCGAGCCGGGCGGCACCGCGCACGGGCCGGACCAGGAGTGCGGAGTACACGGCGTCGAGGTGGAAGCCGGTGACCGCGTGCCGGTGGAGGGCGCCCAGGAGGAGCCTGCCGGGGTCGGCGGGGTCGGGGGCGCCCGCGATGCCGCCGTAGGCGGCCTCGTGGGAGGCGATCGTCTCCTCCTCGGAGACGTACGGGGCGCCCTCGGGGTCGGCGGCGACGGCACCGAGCGGGGCGCCGGCGGCGAGCAGGCTGGTGCGGCGCCACGCCGCGTACATGACGATCGCGCCGGCGAGGGCACAGCCGGTGGAGAGGACGGAGGTGGTCAGCGTGGGGGTCAGGGAGCCCCCGTCGAACCAGTCGGGCAGCTTCCAGGCGGCCAGGCCGAATGCGGCGGTGGGCAGGAACAGCACCCACAGCACGGCGTTCATGGCCGGCGGCTGGCGGCCGTGGTCGGCGGCGTCGGCGCCCTTGCCGTGGAAGGCGAGGAGCCACAGGCGGGTGGCGTAGCCGGCGGTGAGGAGGGCGGTGACCAGTCCGGCGACCAGGACGATCCAGCCCGCCGCGCCGGGAATGCCGTGCCCGTCGCCGGTGGCGGCGTGCTCGGCGGCGCCGAGGACGGCTTCCTTGGAGAAGAAGCCGCTGAACGGGGGGATCGCGGCGAGCGCGAGGAGGGCGACGGTCATCGTCCAGTAGGCGTCGGGGATGCGCTTGGCGAGGCCGCCCATGCGCGACATCGCGGCGAGCGAGTTCGTACCGGCGGCGTGGATGATCACGCCTGCCCCGAGGAAGAGGAGTGCCTTGAACGCGCCGTGCGAGATGAGGTGGAAGACGGCGGCACCACGGTCGCCGACGGCCAGGGCGCCGGTCATGTAGCCGAGCTGGCCGACGGTCGAGTAGGCCAGGACGCGCTTGATGTCGTCCTGGGCGAGGGCGGCGAGCGCGGAGCCGGTCATGGTGACCGCGGCCATGACGGCGAGGACGACCAGCGCCGCCGCCGAGGCGGCGAAGACGGGCAGGAGCCGGGCGATGAAGTAGACACCGGCCGCGACCATCGTCGCGGCGTGGATCAGCGCGGACACCGGGGTGGGGCCGGCCATCGCGTCGGGCAGCCAGGTGTGCAGCGGGAACTGCGCGGACTTGCCGGCGACTCCGGCGAGGAGCAGCAGCGCGATGAGGGTGGGGTGCTCGATGTCGCCGGAGACGGCGGCGGTGAGGATGCCGTTGACCCGGAACGTTCCGGCGTCGGCGGCCAGCGCGAAGATGCCGATCAGGAAGGGGACGTCGCCGAGCTTGGTGACCAGGAAGGCCTTGAGGGAGGCGGCCCGCGCGGCCTCGGTCTCCCAGTAGTGGCCGACGAGGAAGTACGAGCAGATGCCCATGATCTCCCAGCCGACCAGCAGCACCATCAGGTCGCCGGAGTAGACGACGAGCAGCATCGCGGAGGTGAAGAGGGAGACGAGGGCCGCGTAGGAGGGGTAGCGGGGGTCGTCGCGCAGGTAGGCGGTGGAGTAGAGCTGCACGCAGGTCGCGACGACGCCGACGAGCACGGCGACCAGGACGGCGAAGCCGTCCAGGTGCAGGGCGAGGTCGATCGGCACGGATCCGGTGGGGGTGAGCCGGGTGGCGGCGTCGATGGCCGCACCGCCGCTGCCACCGCCCTGCCGCCAGGCGACGACGACCGCGAGGACGGCGGCGGCGAACGTCGGCAGCACGGCGAGGGGCCGTACGAACCCGGGTGCGCGGCGGCCGAGCAGCAGCCCGCCGACGGCACCGAGGAAGGGCAGGAGGGGGACGAGAGCGGCGGTGCCGGCGGTGGTCGTGGTCGTCACGCGGCGGCCTCAGCCTTCTCGTCGCGGTCTGCCGGTTCGGACGGTCCTGCCGCGTCGGTCTCCTCGTGGAGGTCGCGGAGCCGGTCGACGTCGGCAGTGCCGCGGTTGCGGTACACGAGCAGGACGATCGCCAGGCCGATGCCGATCTCGGCGGCGGCGATGGTGATGGTGAAGAGGGTGAGCGCCTGGCCGGCGTGGAGCTCGTCGCGCAGCCATACGTCGAAGGCGACGAGGTTGAGGTTGACGGCGTTGAGCATCAGCTCGACGGACATCAGGACCAGGATCGCGTTGCGCCGGGCCAGTACCCCGTACAGGCCCACGCAGAAGAGGAGGGCGGCGAGGACGGCCGGGTAGACGAGATGCATCAGCGCTCCTCGTTCTTCCTGCGGGACAGGACGATCGCGCCGACGAGCGCGGCGAGCAGCAGTACGGACAGTGCCTCGAACGGCAGCACCCAGTGCCGGAAGAGGATCTCTCCGGAGACCTTGGTGGTGCCCTGCGGCGCGCCGTCGAGGCCGATCCAGGTCGCGCGGAAGGCGTCCACGACCACCCAGACCAGCGCGGCCGCCGCGGCGAGGGCCACGGCAAGGGCGGGCAGGCGGTTGTCGGAGTCGGCGTCCGGGGAGCGGCCGATGGGGGCCTTGGTGAGCATGAGACCGAAGAGGAGGAGGACCACGACGGAACCGACGTAGATCAGGACCTGTACCCAGGCGATGAACTCCGCCGTCAGCAGCAGGTACTCCACGGCGAGGCCGCCGAGCGCCATCACCAGCCAGAGGGCGGCGTGCACCAGCTGCCTGGTGGTCACGGCGATGACCGCCGCACCCAGGGTGACGAGGCCGACCAGCAGGAAGGCGATCTCGACGCCGGTCGGCGAGAGGAAGCCGTGCGCGTGCGCGGCGAGCACGGTGCCGGTGTGGGTGCTGGCGCCGGTGTGGGTGCCGGTCATGCTTCTCCCTCCTGGTCCGCTTCCGCCGCCTGCTGTGCTGCGGCTGCGGCCAGCTTCTCGGCCGTCTTGCGGGCCGCCGCGATCTCCTTCGGCTCCTCGGCCGCCGGGTCGAGCGCGGGCGGCTCGGGCACGGTCCACATCCACTCGCGGAGCTTGTCCCGCTCGTGGGTGAGCTCCTGGATGTCGGTCTCGGCGTACTCGAACTCCGGCGACCAGAACAGCGCGTCGAAAGGACACACCTCGATGCAGATACCGCAGTACATGCAGAGCGAGAAGTCGATCGCGAAGCGGTCGAGGACGTTGCGGCTGCGCTCGCGGCCGCCCGGGGTGGCGGCGGGCACCGTCTCCTTGTGGGAGTCGATGTAGATGCACCAGTCGGGGCACTCGCGGGCGCACAGCATGCAGACCGTGCAGTTCTCCTCGAACAGTCCGATGACGCCGCGCGTGCGGGGCGGCAGCTCGGGCTGGACGTCCGGGTACTGCGCGGTGACCGAGCGGCGGGTCATCGTGCGGAGGGTGACGGCGAGGCCCTTGGCCAGGCCGGAGCCGGGAATGGGCATTACTGGGTCACCACCTTGATGACGCCGGTCAGCGCGATCTGCGCCAGGGCGAGCGGAATGAGGACGGTCCAGGCCAGCTTCTGCAGCTGGTCCTCGCGCAGACGCGGGTAGGTCACGCGCAGCCAGATGATGACGAACGCCAGGACCGCCGCCTTGAGCAGCGTCCACAGCCAGCCGAGCCCATCGGCCCCGAAGGGGCCGTGCCAGCCACCGAGGAAGAGCACGGTCGTCAGGCCGCACAGGACCACGATGCCCGCGTACTCGGACAGCAGGAACATCGCGAAGCGGAGGCCGGTGTACTCGGTGTACGCACCGAAGATGATCTCCGAGTCGGCGACCGGCATGTCGAACGGCGGCCGCTGCAGCTCAGCGAGCCCGGCGGTGAAGAAGACGACCCCGCCGACGATCTGCCACGGCACCCACCACCAGTGGAAGGCGTCGACGATCCCGGGCAGCGAGACCGTGCCCGCCGCCATGGCGACCGAGGCCGCCGCGAGCAGCATCGGCAGCTCGTACGCCATCAGCTGGGCGGCGGTCCGCAGACCGCCGAGGAGGGAGAACTTGTTCGCCGACGCCCATCCGGCCATCAGCGAGCCGAGTACGCCGATGCCCATGACGGCGAGGACGAAGAAGATGCCGGCGTCGACGAACTGGCCGACGGCGTTGCCGGGCCCGACCGGGATCGCGACGAGCACGAGGAGGTAGGGCAGCAGTGCCACGGCAGGTGCGAGCTTGAAGATCCGCCGGTCCGCGCCCGCGGGCACGATGTCTTCCTTCTGCGCGAACTTCACGCCGTCCGCGACGAGCTGCGCCCACCCGTGGAACCCACCGGCGTACATCGGCCCGAGCCGGCCCTGCATATGGGCCATGACCTTGTGCTCGGTCTGCCCGATGGCGAGCGGCAGCACGAGGAAGACGGCGAACACGGCCAGGAGGCGCAGGACGACGTCGAGAGTGTCGCTGCTGCTCATGCGGGCTCGCCTCCGGCGGGGTTCGTATCGTTCTCGGACTCGCCACCGCCGCCACCGCTGCCACCGCTGCCTGCGGCGGGGTCCGCGTCGCGGGGCTCCGCTGCGGCTCCGGCTGCGCCGGGGGCCTCACGGTCCGGCACGTTCGGCACCGCCGGGCTCCGCCGCGCGGGCTGCTCGCCGCTGCGGCGGGAGGAATCCGGCTCGGCGGAACCCGCGGCGTCCGTGTCCACGTCGCCGGCCTCGGCTGCGGCTCCGGCTGTGCCGGGGGCCTCACGGTCCGGCACGTTCGGCACCGCCGGGCTCCGCCGCGCGGGCTGCTCGCCGCTGCGGCGGGAGGAATCCGGCTCGCTGCCGGGGCCGCCTGCGGCGGCGTCCGCGTCGCCGGGCTCGTTCTCGGCTGTCGGTGCGTCCGGGGTTGCCGACGTCTCGCTGAAGGCCGGGCGGGCGTGGTGCCAGGGGGCGTCGGACGAGCGCGGGACGGGGCGGGGGCTCGTCGGCTGGGGCTCGGAGGCGCCATCCTGCCGGCTCGCCGAGCCATCGCCCGCCGAGCGCGTGCGGCGCGGCGCAGCCTCCGCCGCCTGGCTCGCCGAACCCTCACTCACACTCCGAGTACGGCGCGGCGCAGCCTCAGCACCCTCCGCCGCCTGGCTCGCCGAGCCATCGCCCGCCGAGCGCGTGCGACGCGGCGCAGCCTCCGCACCCTCCGCCGCCTGGCTCGCCGAACCCTCACTCACACTCCGCGCTCGGCGCGGCGCGGGCGCCGCAGTGTTCTCCGTCGGCTGGGCGGCGCGGCGGGGCGGGCGCTCCGCGCCGGCGGTGCCGGCCGCGGTGCGGGGGGTGCGGGTGGGGCGGGTGGGGGCTGGGGGGAGTTGGCCCTTGAGGGGGCCCCATTCGTTGGGGTCGGGGACGCCCGGGGGAAGCATCTGGCGGCGCTTGGGGCCGCCTTCCGCCGACTCGCCGGGTTCCTTCGCGCCCGGCCAGGCCTTCGCGACGCGGGCCGCGAGGACGAAGTCCTTGCGGAGCGGGTGGCCCTCGAAGCCCTCGGGCAGGAGCAGCGGCACCAGGTGGGGGTGGCCGGTGAAGCCGATGCCGAACATCTCGTGCGTCTCGCGCTCGTGCCACGCCGCACCGGCGTAGACGCCGGTCGCGGTGGGCAGCGCGGGCGCGTCGTGCGGCAGGGTGGTCCGTACGACCAGGCGCCGGACCGCGCCGGTGCCGCCGCTACCGCCCGTTCCGCCCGTTCCGCCCGGCAGCGCCGCCACGTGCGCGCAGACGCGAAAGCCCGTGCCGGGCTCGTCGACCGCGCTGAGCCAGTCGAAGAACGTGCAGCCGAGCGTCGTGCGAGCCGTCTCCAGGGCAGGGATCCAGGCCCCGGCCGGGACGTCCACGGTGAGCAGGCCGTACCCCTCCTCGGCGGTCGCGCCCTCGCCGAACAGCTCCGCCGCCCCGCGCGGCAGCCATGCCACGACCGGCTCGGGCCCGGTCTGCGGCGACGGCTCCGGCGATGGCTCCGGCTGCATCGGCTCGCTCATCCGTCCGTCTCCTCGGAAGCCGGCGCCGCCGCTGGCACCGGCACCGGCGGCGTGACCAGGCCGCTGCGCAGCGCCGCCGCGGACGGCTGGGAGTACCGCTCGCTCAGCGACTCCTGCGCGATCTTCTCCTGAAGTTTGATGATTCCCTGCAGCAGCGCCTCGGGGCGCGGCGGGCAGCCCGGCACGTACACGTCGACCGGGATGATCTGGTCGACGCCCTTGGTCACCGAGTACGAGTCCCAGTAGGGCCCGCCGCAGTTGGAGCAGGCGCCGAAGGAGATGACGTACTTCGGTTCGGGCATCTGCTCGTACAGCCGCTTCACGGCCGGCGCCATCTTGTCCGTCACCGTGCCGGAGACGATCATGAGGTCCGCCTGGCGGGGGCCCGGCGCGAAGGGGATGACACCCAGGCGGATGAAGTCGTGCCGCGCCATGGACGCGGCGATGAACTCGATCGCGCAGCATGCGAGGCCGAAGTTGAAGACCCACAGGCTGTAGCGGCGGCCCCAGTTCAGGACGACCTTCATCGGCTCGGGGGCCAGCCGGGCCAGTGTGCCGAGCCGGCGCGGCTCGGGAAGGTCGACGGACGGTGTCACGTCCATTCGAGGACGCCCTTCTTCCATGCGTACAACAGGCCCACGGCGAGGAAGCCGAGGAAGATGAACATCTCCACGAGCGTCGCTCCACCGAAGCCCGGCGCGGCGAACACCGTCGCCCAGGGGAACAGGAAGATCGAGTCCACCGCGAAGATCACGTAGAGGAAGGCATAGACGTAGTAGCGCACCTGCGTGTGCGCCCAGCCCTCGCCGACGGGGTCGACCCCGCACTCGTACGTGAGCAGCTTCTCGGGCGTCGGTACCACCGGCCGCAGCAGCCGTGCCGACCCGAAGGCCACGGCCACGAAGAGCACGCCGATCACGGCGACGAGCCCGACCACCGCATAGCTGTGGAAGTAGTCCGCCGCGAGCTGGACATCGGCGCTACTGGTGCGCACGGTCGCCTCCGGCACGTCCGCCCCTCGTTCCCTGTCCCGTTTGTTCGACGATCTGTACGCACGCGAGTCTAGGCCCTGCCACGTCCGGGGCGAGCAGCGCTGCCCGGCCGGAGGTGGGGTTATCCCCACCCACCGCCACCCATGACCCCCATGGCGGCGGTCCGCCCGGCCGGGGCAGGCTTGCCGTATGACCGCCCACACCGCCACCAGCGGAATCGCTCACGAAGCCGGCCCCGAGGCCGAGGACCGGCTGCCTCCCGTCCGGTTCGCCTTCGGCTCCACGACCTGGAAGGAGGTCGCGCACCTCCTGCTGAACCTGCCGGAGGCCCTGATCGGCTTCCTGTACGTCTCCACCTGGCTCTACGCGGGCGCGGCGCTGTCGGTCACGGTGGTGGGGCTGCCGCTGCTGGCGGTCGGCCTGATGGGGGCGCGGCTGCTGGGCCGGATGGAGCGGGGCCGGGCGCGCAGGCTGCTGGGCGTACGGGTCGACGAGCCGAGTCCGCTCCCCCGCGACCTGCGCCGGAACGGGGGTGACGGGGGGTTCTTCGGCTGGTTGTGGACGACCCTGAAGGACCCGGTGGGCTGGCGCAGCACGCTGTATTCGTTCATCCGTCTGCCATGGGGTGTTCTCACATTCGCCATCACGCTCTGCGCCCTCTTCGTCGGCTGGCCGGTTCTGGGCCACCTCGCGCGGGGGATGACGAACGCGGACCGGGCGATGGTGCGCGGGCTGCTGTCCCCGTCGAGCGAGCTGGAGCGGCGGATCGCCGAGCTGGAGCAGGACCGCGGGGTGGTGGTGGA
Source organism: Streptomyces sp. NPDC026206 (assembly GCF_040638465.1). Classification (NCBI taxonomy): domain Bacteria; kingdom Bacillati; phylum Actinomycetota; class Actinomycetes; order Kitasatosporales; family Streptomycetaceae; genus Streptomyces; species Streptomyces sp. NPDC026206. The sequence continues at coordinate 104,868 of NZ_JBEZYL010000018.1, read as the reverse complement.
TACGGCCGCCGCCGATCTGCGGCGCATCGAGCGTGATCTCCACGACGGCGCGCAGGCCCGCCTCGTCGCCCTCGCCATGGGCCTCGGCCTGGCCAAGGAGAAGGTGCTGGAGGATCCCGAGGCAGCCGCGAAGATGGTCGGAGAGGCGCACGGCGAGGTGAAACTCGCCCTCCAGGAGCTGCGTGACCTCGCCCGCGGTATCCACCCGGCCATCCTCACCGACCGCGGCCTGGACGCGGCCCTGTCGTCGGTGGCCGCGCGCTGCACGGTTCCGGTGAAGGTGGCCGTGGACCTGCCGGCCCGGCCCGCGCCGGCGATCGAGGGCATCGCCTACTTCACCGTCTCCGAGCTGCTGCAGAACATCAGCAAGCACAGCCGGGCCCGCACCGCCGACGTGCAGCTGTGGCGCCGGGGCGACCGGCTGCTGATCCAGGTCCGCGACGACGGGACCGGCGGCGCCTCGACCGCCACCGGCAGCGGGCTGGCCGGGCTGGCGGAGCGGCTGGGCTCGGTGGACGGGCTGTTCGTCGTCGACTCTCCCGTCGGCGGTCCCACCGTCGTGACGGCGGAGCTGCCGTGGCGCGACCGTACGCCCGCACCCCGGTGATCCTGCGCCGCAGCCCCGGTGACCTGCGCCGCAGCCCTGGGGGTGGGGACAGCCCCACCCCCAGGACACCGACCTGCCGCATGGTCCCGGACCCGTCCGGCACAGCAGTCTTGAGGCATCGGGCGAGCACCGGCGGACCGTACGAAGACGAAGCGGACCGTACGAAGACGAAGACGAAGCGGACGACGGGGACGAGGACATGGCCATCGACTACGGAACTCACGATCAGCCGGGGACGGCGCCGCGGCCCCACCGGGTGCCCGCGGTACTGCGCGCGCCGGTCGAAGGCCGCACCTGGCGCGAGTTCCTGTACCTCCTGACCAGCCTGCCCGTCGCGGTCGTGATCTTCGCGTACACCGTCACGATGACCGTCCTCGGCGTCGGCCTGCTGGTCACCTTCCTCGGCGTGCCGGTCCTGGCCGGCACGCTCGCCGGGGCACGCGGGCTGGGCGCCTTCGAACGGGCGCGGGCCCGGGCGCTGCTGCGGCTGGACGTCGCCGCCCCCGGCCCCGTACGGCCCCGGCGGCGCCGGGCCGGCAAGAAGGCGGGCGGTGGCCTGATGAGCTGGGTGGGTGCGCTCCTGAAGGACGGGGCGTCCTGGCGGCACGTGCTTTACGGGGTGCTGCACCTGCCGTGGGCGATATTCGCCTTCACCGTGTCGTTCGCGGTATGGGCGGTGAGCTGGTCGCTGTTCCTGTACCCGGCCTACAAGTGGATCTACCCGAAGTACGCCGGCCAGCCGGGGATGCAGGTGTACGGCGACGACACCGGCCGCGCCCTCTACCTCGACACGCCCTTCGAGATCGGTGCCACCGGTGCCATCGGCCTGCTCCTGGTCCTGGCCGCCCCGTGGATCATCCGGGGCCTGGCCGGCGTGGACCGGCTGATGGTGTCGGGGCTGCTGGGACCCTCGCAGCTGGCGGCGCGCATGTGGGAGCTGGAGGAGGGCCGCGGGGTCGTCGTGGACACCGCCGCCGCCGACCTGCGCCGCATCGAGCGTGAGCTCCACGACGGCGCCCAGGCCCGTCTCTCCGCCCTCGCCGTGGATCTCGGCCTGGCGAAGGAGAAGCTGCTGGAGGACCCCGAGGCGGGCGCGAGGATGGTCGACGAGGCGCACGGCGAGGTGAAGCTCGCCCTCCAGGAGCTGCGCGACCTCGCCCGCGGTATCCACCCGGCCATCCTCACCGACCGCGGCCTGGGCCCGGCCCTGTCGTCGCTGGCCGCGCGCTGCACCGTGCCCGTGACGGCCGAGGTGGACCTGCCGGCCCGCCCGGCGCCCGCCATCGAGGGCATCGCCTACTTCACCGTCACCGAGCTCCTGCGGAACGTCAGCAAGCACAGCCGCGCCCGCACCGCCCGCGTGGAGCTGTGGCGCCGGGGCGACCGGCTGCTGATCCAGGTCCGCGACGACGGGACCGGCGGCGCATCGACCACCACCGGCAGCGGCCTGGCCGGGCTGGCGGAGCGGCTGAAGGCGGTCGGCGGCCTGCTGCTCGTCGACTCCCCGGCGGGCGGCCCGACCACCGTGACGGCCGAGCTGCCCTGGCGCGGCTGACCCTCCCCTTCACCTCGACTTCGCCGCCGTCCCGCCGCCCCCCGGGCCCCCGCGGCTCGTGGTCACCGTCCCGCCCGGCCCCGGAGCGCCCCGCTCCGGGGCCGGTGCTGCGATGCTGGGAGCGCTCGCGCGGTGCGCGCGAGCCAATTCAGCGTCGCCAGGGGGCCGTGGATCGTGATGGTGGAGGACAGCGTGCGGGTGGTCATCGCCGAGGACTCGGTACTGCTCCGGGAGGGCCTGACCCGCCTGCTGATCGACCGGGGGCACGAGGTCGTCGCGGGCGTGGGCGACGCGGAGGCGCTGATCAAGGTCATCGGGGAGCTCGCCGCGGAGAACGCCCTGCCGGACGTCGTGGTCGCCGACGTGCGCATGCCCCCGACCCACACCGACGAGGGCGTACGGGCGGCCGTACAGCTGCGCCGCGACCATCCGGAGCTGGGCGTGCTGGTGCTCTCGCAGTACGTCGAGGAGCAGTACGCGACGGAGCTGCTGGCCGGCAGCAGCCGTGGGGTCGGCTATCTGCTGAAGGACCGGGTCGCGGATGTCCGCGAGTTCGCCGACGCGGTCGTCCGGGTCGCCCGGGGCGGCACCGCGCTGGACCCCGAGGTCGTCGCCCAGCTGCTGGGCCGCAGCCGCAAGCAGGACGTGCTGGCCGGGCTCACGCCGCGCGAGCGCGAGGTCCTCGGTCTGATGGCCGAGGGACGGACGAACTCGGCCATCGCCAAGCAGCTGGTGGTGAGCGACGGCGCGGTGGAGAAGCACGTCAGCAACATCTTCCTGAAGCTGGGGCTGTCGCCCAGCGACGGGGACCACCGGCGGGTCCTGGCGGTGCTGACCTACCTGCGCTCCTGACGCGCCATCACCTGGCGGCGGCGGACGGCCCGGAGCTGAGACCTGGTCCGAAAGGATGAGCAGGCCCCTGGCAGGAAGGTGCCTTTAAAAGGGCGCCCCAGGGGCCTGCTAAACCATGACAAGCGGGGGCATAGCCCTGCCACCTCCTGCGCTTTATCCGCTGATCCCTCCCGTGAAGGCCACCCTTGCCCACGTACGATGGCCAGGGGAACGCCGGTCGGCGCCACCGAGTGCGCGGCGCCGCCATAAGGGAGGTCCGAAGCAGTGACCAGCCAGGTCAGCAGCCCGGCCGAGCAGGCCGATTCCGCCGAGCAGCGCGGCCAGACCGCGACCGGGGCCACGGCCCCCGACGGCGCAAAAGAGGTGCGCCGGCTCGACCGGGTGATCATCCGATTCGCGGGTGACTCCGGAGACGGTATGCAACTCACGGGAGACCGTTTTACTTCCGAGACGGCGTCGTTCGGCAACGACCTGTCGACACTCCCGAACTTCCCGGCCGAGATCCGGGCGCCCGCCGGCACCCTCCCGGGTGTGTCCTCGTTCCAGCTGCACTTCGCGGACCACGACATCCTCACGCCGGGAGACGCGCCCAACGTCCTGGTGGCCATGAATCCCGCCGCCCTGAAGGCCAACCTGGCCGACGTACCGCACGGCGCGGAGATCATCGTCAACACCGACGAGTTCACCAAGCGCCCCATGGCCAAGGTGGGTTACGACACCAACCCGCTCGAGGACGGCACGCTCGACGCCTACAACGTGCACCCCGTGCCGCTGACGACGCTGACGATCGAGGCGCTCAAGGACTCCGGCCTGCCGCGCAGGGAGGCCGAGCGCAGCAAGAACATGTTCGCGCTGGGCCTGCTGTCGTGGATGTACCACCGGCCGACCGAGTCCACCGAGGTGTTCCTGCGGAAGAAGTTCGCGAAGAAGCCGCAGATCGCGGAGGCGAACGTCGCCGCGTTCCGGGCGGGCTGGAACTTCGGCGAAACCACCGAGGACTTCGCGGTCTCCTACGAGGTCGCCCCCGCCACGGCCGCCTTCCCGCCGGGCGCCTACCGCAACATCTCCGGCAACCTCGCCCTGTCCTACGGCCTGATCGCCGCCTCCCGCCAGGCGGACCTGCCGCTCTACCTCGGCTCGTACCCGATCACCCCGGCCTCGGACATCCTGCACGAGCTCTCCCGGCACAAGAACTTCGGCGTGCGCACCTTCCAGGCCGAGGACGAGATCGCCGGCATCGGCGCGGCACTGGGCGCGGCCTTCGGCGGCGCGCTGGCCGTCACCACCACCTCCGGCCCCGGCGTGGCACTGAAGTCGGAGACCATCGGGCTCGCGGTCTCCCTCGAACTTCCCTTGCTGATCGTCGACATCCAGCGCGGCGGCCCCTCGACCGGCCTGCCCACCAAGACCGAGCAGGCCGACCTGCTGCAGGCCATGTACGGGCGCAACGGCGAGGCCCCGGTGCCCATCGTGGCGCCGAGGACACCGGCGGACTGCTTCGACGCGGCCCTGGACGCGGCCCGGATCGCGCTCACCTACCGCACCCCGGTGTTCCTGCTGAGCGACGGCTACCTGGCCAACGGCTCCGAGCCCTGGCGGATCCCCGACACGGACGAACTCCCCGATCTGCGGGTGCAGTTCGCAACGCAGCCGAACCACCGGCTGGCCGACGGCACGGAGGTCTTCTGGCCGTACAAGCGCGACCCGCAGACCCTCGCCCGGCCCTGGGCCGTTCCCGGCACCCCCGGCCTCGAACACCGCATCGGCGGCATCGAGAAGCAGGACGGCACCGGCAACATCTCCTACGACCCGGCCAACCACGACCTCATGGTCCGCACCCGCCAGGCCAAGATCGACGGCATCACCGTCCCGCGCCTGGACGTCGACGACCCCTCCGGCGAGGCCCGCACCCTGGTGATCGGCTGGGGTTCGACGTACGGCCCCATCACGGCGGCCGTCCGCCGCGTCCGGGCCGACGGCGGCAGGATCGCCCAGGCCCACCTGCGCCATCTCAACCCCTTCCCCCGGAATCTCGGGGAGGTGCTCAGGCGTTACGACAACGTGGTCGTGCCGGAGATGAACCTCGGTCAGCTCGCGACCCTGCTGCGGGCCGAGTACCTGACCGACATCCACTCCTACACGCAGGTGAGCGGAATGCCGTTCAAGGCGGAGCAGCTGGCCGCCCGCCTCGAAGAGGCGATCAACAACGGCCTGAAGGAGACCGTCCATGGCTGAGACGACGATCGAAGCGCTTTCCCTGGTGCCCAAGGCCGAGGCCAGGCAGTCCATGAAGGACTTCAAGTCCGACCAGGAAGTGCGCTGGTGCCCGGGGTGCGGCGACTACGCCGTCCTCGCCGCCGTCCAGGGCTTCATGCCCGAGCTCGGCCTCGCCAAGGAGAACATCGTCTTCGTCTCCGGCATCGGCTGCTCCTCCCGCTTCCCGTACTACATGAACACCTACGGGATGCACTCCATCCACGGCCGCGCCCCCGCCATCGCCACCGGCCTGGCCACCTCGCGCCGCGACCTGTCGGTGTGGGTCGTCACGGGCGACGGCGACGCGCTCTCCATCGGCGGCAACCACCTCATCCACGCGCTGCGCCGCAACGTCAACCTCAAGATCCTGCTGTTCAACAACCGGATCTACGGGCTGACCAAGGGCCAGTACAGCCCCACCTCCGAGGTCGGCAAGATCACCAAGTCGACGCCGATGGGGTCGCTGGACGCGCCCTTCAACCCGGTCTCGCTGGCTCTCGGCGCGGAGGCGTCGTTCGTGGCCCGTACGGTCGACTCCGACCGCAAGCACCTGACCGAGGTCCTGCGCCAGGCCGCCGCCCACCCGGGCACGGCGCTCGTGGAGATCTACCAGAACTGCAACATCTTCAACGACGGCGCCTTCGACGCCCTGAAGGACAAGGACCAGGCGCAGGAGGCGGTGATCCGGCTGGAGCACGGGCAGCCGATCCGCTTCGGCGCGGACGGTGCGAAGGGTGTGGTGCGGGACGCGGCGAGCGGTGACCTGAAGGTCGTCGCGGTCACGCCCGGGAACGAATCGCAGATCCTGGTCCACGACGCGCACGCGGCGTCCCCGACCACGGCCTTCGCCCTCTCCCGGCTCGCCGACCCCGACACCCTGCACCACACGCCGATCGGCGTCCTGCGCAGCGTGCACCGGCCGGTCTACGACACGCTGATGTCGGACCAGCTGGAGACGGCCGTCGAGCAGAAGGGCAAGGGCGACCTCGCCGCGCTCCTGGCGGGCAACGACACCTGGACGGTGGTCGGCTAGGTCTCCCCCACCCGCCCCTTCCCGCTGTATCGATGTGCGGCCCCGCCGCGTGGCGGGGCCCGCCCCCGGACCCCCGGTCCTCGATCGCCGGACGGGCTGAATTCCCGGAAGGGGCGGGTGGGGGAAAGATCCCTACCCGCCGGAGCGTCACACCCCCCTTCCACGGGGTAGCCGCTCTCATATGGGTATGGCCGACTCCGAGACGACCCCCGTCGTACGCGACCGGCTGGCGTACCGCGCCAAGAGACTGCTCCTGGGCCCGCCCCTGGTCACCGAGCAGCTCGGCCGCGAAAAGCTCTCCAATCCGATGGCGCTGGGCGTTCTCGCCTCCGACTGCATGTCCTCGACCGCGTACGGCAGCGAGGAGATGCTGCGCATCCTCGTCCCGGTCGCCGGAGTCGCCGCGTTCACGCTGCTGATGCCGGTGACGGGCGCGATCCTGTTCGTCCTGCTGCTGCTGACGCTCTCCTACCGCGACGTCGTCTCCGTCTACACGCGCGCCGGCGGCTCGTACGTCGTCGCCCGTGAGAACTTCGGGCCGCGGGTCGCCCAGATCGCGGCGGTGGCCCTGCTGGTCGACTACATCGTCACGGTCGCCGTGCAGACCGCCGCGGGCACCGACGCGCTGATCTCCCTCGCCCACCTCACCGGCAGGGGCTACACCGGGATCGACCACCTCAAGCTGCCCATCACGGCGGGCGTGGTGCTGGTGCTGGCGTACGGGAACCTGCGGGGGGTGCGGGAGGCGGGGCGGGTGTTCGCGGCGCCCGCGTACCTCTTCATGCTCGCGGTCGCCCTGATAGTGGCCGTCGGTCTCGGCCGGGCCCTGGGCGCCGGGCTGCCGCACGCGGACGTGCACGCGCCGGGGGCGCTGCCGCTCGGCTCGCCGGGAAGCGGCTGGCTCTACGGGGCCTCGCTGTTCATGGTGCTGCGCGCCTTCGCCAACGGGGGCTCCTCACTGACCGGCCTGGAGGCGATCTCCAACAGCGTCTCCGCCTTCCGCCGCCCCCAGGGCACCAACGCCCGCCGCACCCTGACCGTCATGAGCTGCGTCCTGGGCGTCATGGTGCTCGGCGTCTCCACGCTCGCCCACTACACGCACGCCATCCCCTACGAGGACGGCAACCCGACCGTCATCGCCCAGGAGGCGCACCTGGTGTTCGGTGACAGCTGGCTGGGGACCGCCGGGCTGGTGTACGTCCAGCTGGCCACGGCGCTCATCCTCTACACGGGCGCCAACACGCCCTTCACCGGCTTCCCCTTCCTGGCCAGCTTCGTCGCCGAGGACCGCTTCCTGCCCCGGCAGCTGACCCGACGCGGGCACCGGCTCACCTTCTCCAACGGCATCATCTGCCTCACGGTCGTCTCGATGGCGCTGCTGCTGGTGACCCGGGCCAATGTCGACAAGCTCGTCGCGCTGTACGCCATCGGCGTCTTCACCGGCTTCACGATGGCGGCCGCCGGGATGACGGCCCACTACTGGCGCCGCCGGGAGAGTCACTGGAAGATCGCGGTGAACCTGGTCGCGGCCGTCGTCTCGGCGCTCGTGGTCCTGGTCTTCGCGGTCACGAAGTTCACCGAGGGCGCCTGGCTGGTCGTGGTGGTCTTCCCGCTGGGCGTGTGGGCCCTGATCCGCATCAACCGCGAGTACCGGGAGGAGGCCGAGGTCCTGGAGAACGTTCCCGCGTTCACGACGGACCGGCCCCACTGGCGGCGGCACGTCGTCCTCGTCCTCGTCGAGAACCTCGACCTCGCCACCGTCAAGGCGCTGCGCTACGCCCACGAGCTGCGGCCGGACGAGGTACGCGCCGTGCACGTGGTCATCGACGAGGCCCGGGCCCGGCATCTGACCGCCCGCTGGGACGCCTCCTCGGGCACCACCGTGCCCCTGGAGCTCGTCGACTGCCCCGACCGGCGGCTGCGCCACGCCGTGGCGGCCCTGGCCGCGCGCGTGACGGCCGACGGCACGACGGCCGTGACCCTGCTGATCCCCCGTCGCACGTACGCGCTCCCCCTGGGCAAGCTCCTGCACCGCGACACGGGCGACCAGATGGCGAAGGCCCTGGAGCAGCTGCCGAACGTCGCCGTGACGGTCCTGCCGTTCGACGTGTCGACGGCCATCGAACACCTGCGGGCCGCCGGGCGGACGGACGGCTGAGAGCGGCGGGCAGCCCGTCACCAGGCCCTGTCATGACCGTCATCCGATACGCGTATGACACATCCCCCGGAACGGCGTTACCTTCGCAAGGTCGTCGTGGGCATCGGCGCCCCCTGGGAGGAAACGCGTGGAGCCGCAGAAGTCGAGGAACGAGACCCGCACCGGGCTGGTGTGCGGGGTCCTGGCCTATGGGATCTGGGGGCTGTTCCCCCTCTACTGGCCGCTGCTGGAGCCGGCGGGCGCGCTGGAGATACTCGCGCACCGCATGGTGTGGTCGCTCGGCGCCGTCCTGGTGGTGCTGGCCGTCACGCGCCGCTGGGGCTGGATACGCCCGCTGCTGCGGCAGCCCGGGCGGCTCGGGATGGTCGCGCTCGGCGCGACGGTCATCTCGGCGAACTGGGGGGTCTACATCTGGGCCGTGAACTCCGGGCACGTCGTCGAGACCTCCCTGGGCTACTTCATCAACCCCCTCGCCACCATCGGCCTCGGCGTCCTCGTGCTGCGGGAGCGGCTGCGCCCCGCGCAGTGGGCGGCCGTGGGCGTCGGCGTGGCCGCCGTCGTCGTCCTGGCCGTCGGCTACGGCAAGCCGCCGTGGATCGCGCTCGCGATCGCGGCCACGTTCAGCACGTACAGCCTGGTCAAGAAGAAGGTCGGGCTGGACGGCCTGGAGTCGATGGCCGCCGAGACGGCCGTGCAGTTCCTGCCCGCGCTCGGCCTGCTGCTCTTCCTCGGCGCGCGGGGCGAGTCCACCTTCGCCTCCGGGGGCGCCGGCCACATGCTGCTCCTGCTGGGCACCGGTGCCATCACCGCGCTGCCGCTGATCTCCTTCGGCGCGGCGGCCGTGCGGCTGCCGCTGTCGGTGGTCGGCATGCTGCAGTACCTCGCCCCGGTCTTCCAGTTCGCCCTGGGCCTGACGGTCTTTCATGAGGAGATGCCCGCCGAGCGGTGGGCGGGCTTCGCGCTCGTCTGGCTGGCGCTCGCGATGCTGACGTGGGACGCGCTGCGCACGGCCCGTCACGCACGGGCAGAGCTGAGGGCCGCTCAGGCGCGGGCCGCAACTGGTAACACAGAAAACACAATTGCCCCTCAGGTCACAGAAACCACAGCTCAGCCCGGCTGACCCCGCGCCCGATATCCGGAAAGCAGTGTTCGGTGACCGAAATCTGCCCTTGACGGGGATTCTGGGGGCCCTCAACATCATGGCCACGTCAAATGGAGTTGGGAGCCCCCCATGCTTGAACTCACCGGACCCACCCTGCCCCGAAGATCACGACGCGCCGCCGCCCTGCTGGCCACGGGCGCGACCGTCACCGCCACCCTGCTCGGCGTCTCCCCGGTCCCGGCGAACGCGGCCCCCACCGCCGCTGCCGCCACCGCCAGGAGCACCGGCACGGCGGCCGCGGCACCCGACATATCCGTCGCCAACGTCAAGGCACACCTGGGCCAGCTGCAGTCGATAGCCACCGCCAACGGCGGCAACCGCGCGCACGGCCGCAGCGGCTACAAGGCGTCCATCGACTACGTGAAGGGCAAGCTGGACGCCGCCGGCTTCACCACCACCGTCCAGCAGTTCACCTCGAACGGCGCCGTCGGCTACAACCTCATCGCCGACTGGCCCGGCGGCGACGCCGACCACGTCATCTTCTCCGGCGCGCACCTCGACTCGGTCTCCCGGGGCGCCGGCATCAACGACAACGGCTCCGGGTCCGCCGGCATCCTCGAGGTCGCCCTCACGGTGGCCAAGCAGGGCTACAAGCCGGGCAAGCACCTGCGGTTCGCCTGGTGGGGAGCCGAGGAGCTGGGCCTGGTCGGCTCGCAGAACTACGTCCGCCAGCTGCCGGCCGGCGAGCGCTCAAAGATCGACGCGTATCTGAACTTCGACATGATCGGGTCGCCCAACCCGGGCTACTTCGTCTACGACGACGACCCGCAGCTCGAGGGCGTCTTCAAGGACTACTTCGCCACGAAGAACATCGCCACCGAGATCGAGACCGAGGGCGACGGCCGCTCCGACCACGCGCCCTTCAAGAACGCGGGCGTCCGCGTCGGCGGCCTCTTCAGCGGCGCGGACTACACCAAGACCGCGTCCCAGGCGACGAAGTGGGGCGGCACGGCGGGCCAGCCGTTCGACCGCTGCTACCACGCCTCCTGCGACACCACCGCCAACATCAACGACACCGCGCTGGACAACAACAGCGATGCCATCGCCCACGCGGTCTGGACGCTGAGCGGCGGCTCCACCACCCCGCCCGGCGGCAAGGTCTTCGAGAGCAAGGCCTCGCTCTCCATCCCCGACGCGGGTGCGGCCGTCGAGTCCCCGGTCACCGTCAGCGGGATCAGCGGCAACGCGCCCTCGACGCTGAAGGCCGGTGTCGACATCAAGCACAGTTACCGCGGTGACCTGGTCATCGACCTCGTCGGCCCCAGCAGCCGCACCTACCGGCTGAAGGACTCGAGCACCGACGACTCGGCCGCGGACGTCGTCGCCACCTACACCGTGAACGCCTCGGCCGAGCCGGCGAACGGGACGTGGAAACTGCGCGTCCAGGACGTGGCGGCTCAGGACTCGGGCAGCCTCAACAGCTGGAAGCTGACGTTCTAGGGGCGGCTGACGCTCCAGGGGCGGCTGACGCTCCGGGGCGTGCGCGTCTCGTTCCCGGGCGCCGGACGGGCTGGATCCAGCCCGTCCGGCTGCTTCACGCCGTGATGTCCTTCGCCGTGAAGCGCGCCCACGCCGCCGAGCCGAACACGGCCACGTACAGCGCCTGCAGGCCCAGGTTGCGCAGCAGCTGGTCCCAGTAGACCGGGTCCCGCAGCAGGTCGGCGAAGCTGAGCCAGTAGTGCGGGAAGAGATACGGCTGGACGGCGCTCAGCTGCGGGAACTGGTCGATGATCTGGACCGTGATCAGCAGGCCGACCGTCGTGGCCATCGCGGCGATGCCGCTGCCGGTGAGCGTGGAGACGAACAGACCCAGCGCCGCGACGCCGGTGAGCGAGGCCGCCACCACCGCCGCGATCAGCAGCGTGCGCAGCAGACCGTCCGTGAACGACACCGTCGTGCCGCTGATCAGCGTGACCTCGCCGAGGGGGAAGAGCAGCGCGCCCACCGTCAGCGCCGAGACGGTGACGACGAGCGTGGCGGCGCAGCAGAAGACCACCGTCGAAGTGAATTTGGCGAGAAGCAGCCGGGTCCGCCCGGCGGGGGCGACGAGCAGATAGCGCAGCGTGCCGGAGCCGGCCTCGCCCGCGACGGAGTCGCCCGCGATCACCCCGATGGCCATCGGCAGGAAGAACGGCAGGGTCGCGGCGAGCGAGGTGAAGACCAGGAAGAGGCCGTTGTTGGTGACCTGGCTGATGAAGGCGGGGCCGCCGCCCCCGTGACCGGCCGGGCCGCCGTCGTCCCCGGTCTGGGCCTTCACCGCGATCCCCACCAGGACCGGCACGACGGCGAGCACACCGAGCAGGGCGAGGGTCCGCCAGCGCCGGAAGACAGTGCTCACTTCGCTGCGGAAGAGCGACAGCGTCCACAGCCGGCCCGGGGCCCGGCCTCCCCGCACACCGGCCGGTTCAGCCCGCGACATCGAAGCCCTCCCCGGTGAGGGCGACGAAGGCGTCCTCCAGGGAGGCCCGCTCGGTGCCGAAGGCGCGGACGCGCACCTGCGCCCGTACGAGCGCGGCGTTGAGGTCGGCGAGTTCCACGGGCGGGCCGGCCGGGAGCTCGCCGGTGACGCGGTCGTCGATGACCGTCAGGTCGTTCACTCCGTGCTCCTTGAGGACGCGGACGGCGTCCGCCGTGTCGGGGGTGGTGACGATCAGCCGGTCCCGGGTGGAGGAGGCCAGCTCGCCCACGGGCCCCTGGGTCAGGAGCCGGCCCCGGGCCATGACGGCGGCGTGCGTGCAGACCTGCTCGATCTCGTCGAGGAGGTGGGAGGAGAGGAAGACCGTCGTGCCCTCCGCCGCCAGGCCGCGCACCAGGGCCCTGATCTCCCGCATGCCCTGGGGGTCCAGGCCGTTGGTCGGCTCGTCGAGGACCAGCAGTTCACGGGGCTGGAGCAGGGCGGCGGCCAGGCCGAGGCGCTGCTTCATGCCCAGGGAGTACGCGCGGGCCTTCTTGCCGGCGGCGCCGGTGAGCCCCACCCGTTCCAGGGCGAGGCCCACCCGGGCCGTGCGGGTGCGGGGGTCGGCCGTCGGGTCGGCGGCGTCGAACCGCACGAGGTTGTCGCGGCCGGTGAGGAAGCCGTAGAGCGCGGGGCCCTCGATCAGGGCCCCCACCCTGGGCAGCACCCGCCGCCCGGCCCGGGGCATCTCCTCGCCGAGCACCCGGGCGACCCCGGAGGTCGGCTCGATCAGGCCCATGAGCATGCGGATGGTGGTGGTCTTGCCCGACCCGTTGGGGCCGAGGAAGCCGAAGACGCTGCCGCGCGGCACGACGAGGTCGAGGCCGTCGACCGCGAGCTGCCCACCGCCGTAGCGCTTGGTGAGCGCACGCGTGGCGATCACCGCTTCTCCGTCGGCGGACGGCTCCCGCATCGCATTCCCCCCGTGTGCCTGTCCCGCTGCGGTCCCCGCGCGCCTACTTGGCGGCGTTCGCCGCCTTGACCAGCGCGTCCTTGGAGACGGCGCCGACAAAGACCTTGCCGTCGTCCGTCATCAGGGCGTTGACGATCCGGGTGCTGAAGACACGGCCGGAGCCGAAGTCGCCCGACACCTTGGAACCGAAGCTGTCCAGCAGCGCACCGGCGGCCTCGGCGTTCTTCCGGCCGTCCCGGTCGCCCTTGACCGCGCTCTTGCCCTTGCCGGACAGGGCGCCACCGGCGTCCTTGCCCGCGTCGAACTCCGCGATCGAGGCCCAGCCCTCACCGGTGACCTTCGCCTTGTCGCCACCGGCAGCGGGCAGGCCCAGCCCCTCGGGCAGCTTGCCCTTGTGGTCGCGCCCGGCGGACGCGGCGTCCTTGCCGTCGCGCTCGGTCACCTTGGCGCCCTTGGGCGGGGTGAAGGCGAAGGTGTCCGCGCCCGGCCTGCCGAAGTCGACCTTGGTGAAGGCGGCGTCGACGACCGCCTTGCCGCCGCCCTTGGGGGCGAGCGTGAACCTCAGCGGCACGCCGTTCTTCGCGTCGACCGCGATCCGTACCGAACCGACCGTGGACTCGCCCTGCTTCGGCTTGATCACCAGCTGGTAGGCGTCCCGGCCGGCCACCTTGGCCGTGCCGCCGACGGTGATCGTCGTCGAGGAGTCCGCACCCTCGACGACCTTCTTGGCCAGCTCCTGCGGCGAGGCGCCGCTCAGCTCTCCCGGCAGGCCGGCGAGCGGAGCGTGCTTGTCGTCGGCGGCCTTGTGCCGGGGTGCCTTGGAGTGCAGGGCGGTGTTGCTGGAGCTGTCGTACGCCCAGGCCTCGTCGCCGTTGTGGATGACGCTGTACTCGGCGGCGCGCTCCACCAGGGACAGGCGCTGCCTGTCGGGGCCGTCGACGGCCACCCGCAGCGTGTGCGTACCGGAGGAGAGTTCGCTCAGCTTGCTCTCGGGGGAGGGGGCGTTGCCGCCCTTCTTGCCGCCGCCGCCCTCCTGGCCGAACGACATGCCCGAGGGCAGCGACGGCAGGCCCAGGTCGGTGGTGATCTTCACCGAGCCGGACATCTGCTGCGTGCCGGACGCGGCCATCCTGGCTATGAGCTCCTGCGCGCTGATCTTCGGCAGGTCCGGGTCGCCGGTGCTGGCGAGCGCCGAGCCGATGCCGATCGTCGCGGCCGCGATGCCCGCCACGGCGACCGGTACCGCGTAGCGGACGGCCTTGCGGCGGCCCGTGGACGTACCCGTGGTGCCGGCCTCGCCCGTACCGTCGGCCCCGTCGGTGCCCGGTGTCGGTTGGATCCGTGCCATGTGCTCTACCTCCGTCGTCGGCGGCGGTCTCTCGCGTCGTGCACTCGGCCACATCCAGGCTCATTGTGGCCCGACCGCTCAAGGGTGGCGCGGGTGTCCGGGGAATCCCCCGGAGAAGACGCTTTCCATTGCACCAAACCGGCCACGCGCGGTCGTCAGCCGACGGGATCAAGTCCCTGTACGTCTCCGGTATGACGCCCCCTAAGGGGCAGCCCGTCCAACGGCGGAGCTCCGGGCGGCGCGAGGACCCGGGCGGGCCTCAGCCGGCCCGGTGGACGACCGCGTCGCAGAGCTGCTCGAGCGCGCCCTTCGCGGAGCACTCGGGCAGCGGCGCCAGCGTCGCGCGGGCCTCCTGGGCGTAGCGCACCGTGTCACGTCGCGCCTGCTCCAGGGCCGGGTGGACGCGCAGCCGGCGCAGCACCTCGGCGAGCAGGTCGTCGTCGGCGAGGTCGCCGGAGAGCAGCTCGCACAGCTGGAGGTCCTCCGGCGAGCCCGTGGCCGCCGCCTGGGCCCGCAGGTGCAGCACCGGCAGGGTGGGGATGCCCTCGCGCAGGTCGGTGCCGGGCGTCTTGCCCGACTCGTGGGAGTCGCTGGCGATGTCGAGCACGTCGTCGGCGAGCTGGAAGGCGACGCCGAGCCGCTCGCCGTAGTGGGTGAGGGTCTCCACGATCCGCTCGTCGGCGCCGGACATCATCGCGCCGTAGCGCCCGGCGACGGCGATGAGGGAGCCGGTCTTACCGGCGATGACGTCCAGGTAGTGCTCGATCGGGTCGCGTCCGCCGCGCGGTCCGGCCGTCTCCAGGATCTGGCCGGTCACCAGGCGCTCGAACGCCTCGGCCTGGATGCGTACGGCCTCCGGGCCGAGGTCGGCCAGTATCTGCGAGGCGCGGGAGAAGAGGAAGTCACCCGTCAGGACCGCCACCGAGTTGCCCCAGCGGGCGTTGGCGCTGTCCACGCCGCGCCGCACCTCGGCCTCGTCCATGACGTCGTCGTGGTAGAGCGTCGCCAGGTGGGTGAGCTCGACGACCACGGCGGAGGGCACCACGCCCGGGGCGTACGGGTCGCCGAACTGCGCGGCGAGCATCACCAGCAGCGGGCGGAACCGCTTGCCTCCGGCCTGGACGAGGTGCTGGGCGGCCTCGGTGATGAAGGGCACGCCACTCTTCGTGGCTTCGAGGAGCCCCTCCTCGACAGCGGCCAACCCGGCCTGGACATCGGCTTCAAGAGCCTGGTCCCGCACGCTCAGCCCAAAAGGCCCGACGACGGTCACGAGGGGTACTCCTGTCTGCCTGCGAACACGGGGATTGTCGATGTGTCGCTGTCTTCACCAAAAGTCAGCGTATCCGGTCGGCTGTCGATCACCGTGGGCGCCGTCCCCTTCGACCGTCCATCGCCGGGGCTGTGCCCCGGACCCCGGTCCCCGGACGCCGGGCGGGCCGAATTCCGGCCCGCCCGGCGTCCGGGGACGTCCCGGCACCCCTACATGGCCGCCACCGCCCGGGCCAGGCGCGGGGAGGCGTACTCGGTGCCGCACACGAACCGCATCACCGGGCCGAAGCTGGCCGCCGCCGGCAGTCCCGTGAAGAACAGCCCCGGCACCGAGGAGCGGTAACCGGCGCCCAGCCGGGGGCCGCCCGCGCTCACCGCGAGGCGGGTGCGCAGCCCGGGCCCGAGGAAGTCCATGGCCGCCACGTCGACCCGGTAGCCCGTGGCCGCGATGACGTGCTCGGCGCGCAGCTCGTCCTGGGGGCCCTCCGCCTCACCGGCCAGGGTCAGCACCGGGCGCCCCGACTCCACCCGCGCCCGCACGATCTGCTTGCCCTCGGTCACCTGCACCCGGCCCACGAACCGCTCCCGCAGCCACCACGCGCCCAGCGGCCCCAGCACCCGGCGCACCAGGAACCGGCGCGTGGGCGCCGGAAGGTGCCGGAAGCCGTCGGCGTGGTACGAGAACGCGTACAGCGACCAGGCCCGCCCGAAGGGGGTGTCCGGCTTCAGCGGCGACTGTCCGTCCGGCGCCGCCCCGAACCGCACCGCACCGCGCCGCCGGGCCAGGACCCGTACCGCGCCGGCGCCGGCCTCGGCCAGCAGCACCGCGGTCTCCAGCGCGGACTGCCCGGCGCCGACGACCACCACGTCGCGCCCGGCGAGGGCCGACAGGTCGCGGTGCTGCGAGCTGTGCGAGATCGCGCCGCTCACCGAGGGCCCGTCCGGGACGGCCGTGGCCAGCTCGGGCGGCAGCTGGGCGAACCCGCTCAGGCCCGTGGCGACCACCACGGCCCGCGCGGCGAACTGCTCCCCCGAGTCCAGCTTCAGCTCGAAGCCCGACCCGGAGCTGCGCCGCTCCACCGACACCACGCGCTCCCGCTCCAGGGCGGGCACCAGCCGCTGCTGGAACCACAGCCCGTAGCGCGCGAAGGTCTCCACGGGAATGGTGTCCCAGTCCGACTCGAACCGCCGCTCCCCCACGTCCCGGCAGAAGTCGGAGAGGGTGTGGCCCGGCTGCGGGGCGTCGATGTTCGAGGCGGTGGGGGTGGATTTGAGCAGCATCCCGGCGGGCATGTGCTCCCGCCAGCTCACCATCGGCGAGCCGAAGACGCGCGTCGGCACGGCGCGCGCCTTCAGATGAGCTGCGGTCGAGAGGCCGTACGGACCGGCCCCGATGACGGCTACGGGAAGTGTCACGGGTTCCCTCCCAGGGCATTGCGCGGCACACGGCCGGGCGACGTCGATATGCGGATTCGTCGGTACGCGGGTTTCGTCGGTACGCGGATTCGTCAGTACGCGGGATTCAGTCGGCTTGCTCGGCGACGGCGGCGGAGTGGCGCCTGGAACGCCACAGCTGCCACAGATGCCGCGCGCCCGGCCGCACGAACCGGGCGAGCATGGTGAAGAACGGCTTCATGTCGTCGCGGGCGGCCCACGCCAGCTCCGTGCCGTTCGCCCGGGCGGGGGCGTGGGGGGTGGTGTAGCCGCTGCGCCGGTAGGCGGCGAAGGCGGGCAGGTCGATGTTCTCCACGATGAACCGGCGGCCCGTGAGCTGCTCGGCCTCCGGAACGGGCCGCCCGGTGAGGTCCAGGTGCTGGGCCCGTACGACGTCGATGCCGGCCTCGTTCTCGAAGAGCCGGAACTGGGCGCCCATCCGGGGGTTGAAGTCCAGCAGCTTGTACCGGCCGTCGCGCCGGTCGAAGCGCCAGTCCAGGTCGACGATCCCGCAGAACCCAATCTGTTTGATGAACTGCGCTGCCATGGCGGCCAGTTCGGGGTTGTCCACGACGTAGGCGTTGGCGGTCATGCCCGCGTGGGGCGGCCAGGAGCGCACCTTCACGCCGGTGAACATCGCCAGCGGGGTGCTCTCCGCGTCGAAGTAGGCGTGCACGATCCAGTCCTCGGCCTCCTCGCGCGGCAGGTACTCCTGGAGGATCACCCCCGGCGACGGGCCCCAGCCGCGCGCCATCTCCAGCAGCTCGCGCGGGCCGCCGATGCGGGTCGTGCCGTGCACGGCGGGGTGCAGGCGCCGCTCGAAGGCCTCGCGGTTCTTTGCCACCAGCGGGAAGGACGCCACCGACGCGTACTTCTCGATCTCCGCGTACGAGGCCGGGAACAGTGCCGCCGGGGAGGGCACGCCGTGCTCCGCGCACAGTTCGTGCAGCCCCTGCTTGCTCGCCAGCCGGCGCGGCAGCGCGTGCTCGACGGGCGGGAAGAGAAAGGAGCTCCGCAGGGCCTCGGCGTGCTCGGCGATCAGCACGGCCGCCTCCTCGTCGGTTGGGATCAGCACCGCCGGCCGGCCGATCTTCCGCCCGATGCGCAGCAGGCCCCCCACCAGCTCCTCGGGCCGCTCGGTGCCCGTGGTCGGCCAGACGAAGCCGGAGCGCAGATAGCGGGAGGCGGCGGCGGGAGTCCATCTGTCCTCGGTCACGGCGTACATCGGGACACCCAGCCGGCCGAGGCTGCGGATCGCGCCCACCCCGCCGTGGTGCAGGGGGTAGTCGCCGATCTTCACAATCAGCCCGGGTACGGACCGGTCCGCCGCTACGGGCGCGCTCCTGCTCGCCACCAGCACCCCCCTCGGCCACCCAGCCTCAGCGGCCCCCCACTGTGTGTGACCCGACTTAGGACGCTACTTCGGAATCGCCGCGTCCAGCAAGGAGTTACCGGACATTGCCCTCCCTTTAGCCTCCGGTCGGACACCAGTCGGACACCTCTTGCCCAGCAGCGGTCACCACGTAATGTGTGGCACGGTCCACCAGCTCGCAAGGAGCGTCCAGGAGAAGGCGAGGCAGCGTCCCATGCCCCAGCACAGCCCCCGTGAGCTGCCCGAAGGCGACCCCTTCGGCGCGCACACCCTCCCGTACGGCGTCTTCACCACCGCGGACGCGCCCGACCGCCCGCGCATCGGCGTCCGCTACGGCGCGTACGTCCTCGACGCGGCGGCCGCGGCCGCCGCTCACGGTTCCGCTTACGCCTCCCTGCTGGACCGCCCGACCCTCAACCCCCTGATGGCCGCGGGCCGGCCGGCATGGCAGGCGGTACGGGCCGAGATCCGCGGCTGGCTGGCCGACGGGGCACACTTCCACCCGCTCGCGGACGTCACGTTGCACCTGCCGTTCGAGGTCGCCGACTACGTGGACTTCTACGCCAGCGAGCACCACGCGAGCAACGTGGGCCGCATCTTCCGCCCGGACGCCGACCAGCCGCTCACGCCCAACTGGAAGCATCTGCCGATCGGTTACCACGGCCGATCCGGCACGATCGTCGTCTCCGGCACGGACGTCGTCCGCCCGCAGGGCCAGCGCAAGGCCCCCGCGGACTCCGCTCCTTCGTTCGGCCCTTCCCTGCGCCTGGACATCGAGGCCGAGGTCGGCTTCGTCGTCGGCACGCCGGCACCCGTGAACACGCCGGTGCCGCTCGACGCCTTCCGCGAGCACGTCTTCGGTGTCTGCCTCGTCAACGACTGGTCGGCGCGCGACATCCAGGCCTGGGAGTACGTGCCGCTGGGCCCGTTCCTCGGCAAGTCCTTCGCGACGTCCGTCTCGGCGTGGATCACCCCGCTGGACGCCTTCGACGAGGCCCGCACGGCGCCGCCGGAGCGCACCCACCCGCTGCTGCCCTACCTCGACGACGCGGCCGCCGAGCCCGGCGGCATCGACCTGCGCATCGAGGTGACCATCAACGGCGAGACGGTCTCCCGGCCGCCCTTCGCCGCCATGTACTGGACGGCCGCCCAGCAGCTCGCCCACATGACGGTCAACGGCGCCTCGCTGCGCACGGGCGACCTCTACGCCTCCGGTACGGTCAGCGGCCCCGAGCCCGACCAGCTGGGCTGTCTGCTCGAACTCACCCAGGGCAAGGGCCCCTACCTGGCGGACGGCGACGAGGTCACGCTCACGGCGTGGGCCCCCGGCCCGGACGGTGCGCGGATCGGGCTCGGAGAGGTCACCGGCCGCATCGTCCCGGCACGCACGGCGCGCGACACGGGCGCGTGAGCGCCTCTTCCACCCCCGGGCTCATGCTGCCCGAGGAACTACTGCTGCTCGCGCACGCCCCGGCCGACGGCAGGAAGCTGTGCCCGCCCCGGGACCTGGAGTACGGGCTGGCCGGGGCCGTGCTGGCGGAGCTGGAACTGTGCGGGCAGGTCGTGGCGGAGCGGGGCCGGCCGGTCGCGGCCGCCCCCGCTCCGCCCGAGGACCTGCGGCTCGCCAGGGCGCTGGCGAGCCTGCCCGCGCCCGGCGGCCGGGGCATCACGACCTGGAAGTGGATACGGACCACCTCCGAAGGCCGCGAGGCGTCCTGGGCCATGGGGCTGCTGGATCGCAGGGCGCTGCGCGTGGAGAGGCAGTCCGTGGGCACCGTCCGGCGCCTGAGCTACCCCGTGGGCACGGTCGACCTCACCACCCCGGCGCGGCAGCGCTTCGAGAGCGCCCGGCATGCGGGCTTCCCCGATCCCCGGAGCCGGGCGCTGGCCGCCCTGGCCGCCGCCATAGGCCTCACCGCCACCTTCTATCCGGGCTGGGGCGGGCGGCAGGACCGCAGGTCCGCGCGTCGCCTCATGCAGGAGCAATGGATCGCCCGTGCGGTCCGCCGGAATGTGCGAGTGGTCTCCTCCTCGGACGGCGGGGGCGGTTGTGGCGACGGCGGGGGCGGCTGCGGCGACGGCGGAGGCAGTTGTGGCGACGGCGGGGGCGGGGGCGGCTGCGGAGGGGGCGACTGAAGGGCGCCGACCGGTCCCCGGCGACTTCCGTGGCCCTTCCGGTGGTGCTGCTAACTTGTCGTGTCCAGTTCCACCAGGGGCTGAGCCACGACGGAGGAGAGAGCGCACGTG
The DNA here is from genome assembly GCF_040638465.1 of Streptomyces sp. NPDC026206. Taxonomy (NCBI): domain Bacteria; kingdom Bacillati; phylum Actinomycetota; class Actinomycetes; order Kitasatosporales; family Streptomycetaceae; genus Streptomyces; species Streptomyces sp. NPDC026206. The sequence goes on along the minus strand of NZ_JBEZYL010000018.1, from coordinate 84,207 downwards.
CGCAAGGCAGTACAGATCACGGGGGCGGCGATCATCGCCGCTGTGCTGATGACCGGTTGCAGCAAGAGCAGCGACGACGAGGGCAAGAAGACCGGCGCCACGCCCAGCGCGGACGCCGGCAAGCAGACGCCGGGCGACGCCTCCAAGGGGCAGACGCCGGGCGGCACTCCGGGCAAGAACAACGTCTCGGCCGCCGACCTCGCGGGCGGCTGGTCGAACGGGGGCAAGCTCACTGACAAGAGCCTCGTCATCCTGTCCTTCGCCCAGAGCACGGTGATGCTGAGCGGAAAGACCGCCTGCTCGGGCACGCTGGTCGACAACGCGCAGCCGGTCACCATCAACATCAAGCGCTGCCAGGACGGCAGCACCGACTACACCACGGGCACCGTCAAGAACTTCGACGGCAAGTCCTTCACGGTGGCCTGGGCCTCCGGCAAGGAGGACAAGTTCAGCAAGGCCGTGGGCGCCGACGGCAAGCCCGCCGCCGGCCTCCCCGGCGGCATCCCGGCGAAGCCGGGCAGCTGAACTCACCGGCACCGGTATCCGCAGACATGCCGCCGCCCGGTGCCCCGTCACTGGGGCGCCGGGCGGCGGGCGGCGGCGTGTGAGGTGACTACCTCACGAACGTCCCCGCCTGGCCCGCCAGGTCCAGGAAGTACTGCGGTGCCACCCCGAGAACCACGGTGACCGCGACGCCCACGGCGATGGCCGTGGACGTCAGCGGGCTCGGCACGGCGACGGTCGGGCCGTCGGTCTTCGGCTCGCTGAAGAACATCAGCACGATCACCCGGATGTAGAAGAACGCGGCGATCGCCGAGGACAGCACGCCCACGATGACCAGCGGCACGGCCCCGCCCTGGGCCGCCGCCTTGAAGACGGCGAACTTGCCCACGAAGCCGCTGGTCAGCGGGATGCCCGCGAAGGCCAGCAGGAAGACGGCGAACACGGCCGCGACCATCGGTGAACGGCGCCCGAGACCGGCCCACTTGGCGAGGTGGGTGGCCTCGCCGCCCGCGTCGCGCACCAGCGTCACCACCGCGAAGCCGCCCAGCGTGACGAAGGAGTACGCGGCCAGGTAGAAGAGCACCGAGGAGACGCCGTCGGGGGTGGTGGCGACGACACCGGCGAGGATGAAGCCCGCGTGGGCGATGGAGGAGTAGGCCAGCAGCCGCTTCACGTCGGTCTGGGTGACGGCCACGATCGCGCCGACGAGCATCGTGACGATCGCGACGCCCCACATCACCGGCCGCCAGTCCCACCGCAGGCCCGGCAGGACGACGTACAGCAGCCGCAGCAGGGCGCCGAAGGCGGCGACCTTCGTCGCCGCCGCCATGAAGCCGGTGACCGGCGTCGGGGCGCCCTGGTAGACGTCGGGCGTCCACATGTGGAACGGCACCGCCCCCACCTTGAACAGCAGCCCCATCAGCACCAGGGCGCCGCCGATCAGCAGCAGCGCGTCGTTGCCCATCGTGCCCGCGAGCGCGGGGTCGAGGGTGCGCGTGGCACCGCTGACGACGTCCGCGATGCCGGAGTACGTGACCGTGCCCGCGTAGCCGTACAGCAGCGCCACCCCGAAGAGCAGGAAGGCGGAGGAGAAGGCGCCCAGGAGGAAGTACTTGACCGCCGACTCCTGCGAGAGCAGCCGCTGGCGGCGGGCCAGCGCGCACAGCACGTACAGCGGGAGGGAGAAGACCTCCAGCGCCACGAAGAGCGTCAGCAGGTCGTTGGCGGCGGGGAAGACCAGCATGCCGCCGATCGCGAAGAGCAGGACGGGGAAGACCTCGGTGGTCGCGAGGCCCGCCTTGACGGCCCTGCGCTCGGCGTCCCCGCCGGGCACGGCGGCGGCCTGCGCGGCGAAGGAGTCCACGGGCCGGCCGTGTACGGCCGGGTCGAGCCGGCGTTCGGCGAAGGTGAGGACCGCGACCAGGCCGACGAGGAGCACGGTGCCCTGGAGGAACAGCGCCGGGCCGTCGACGGCGACCGCGCCCATGGCGGCGATGCGGGCCTTGTCCGAGGCGTAGCCGCCTGCCGCCAGCGCGATGACGGCGGCGAAGGCGGCGGCCAGGCCGACGAAGGCCAGCATGAGCTGGGCGTGGTAGCGGGCGCGGCGCGGCAGGAAGGCCTCGACGAGGACGCCCAGGAGGGCGGCGCCGAGCACGATCAGCGTCGGCGAGAGCTGGGCGTACTCGATGTGCGGGCCGGGGATCTTCTTCGGCGCCTCGGCCGCCGCCATTGTCCACAGGCTGTGGACAGATGCTGCGTGGCTCACTTCGCGGCCTCCACATCGTTCACGCGAACAGCGGGCTCGGGATCGCCCTTCTCCACCTGCGACATCGTGTGCTCGACCGCGGGTTCGAGGATCCGGGTCACCGGCTTGGGGTAGATGCCGAGGAAGAGCAGCAGCGCGATCAGCGGGGCGACGACCAGGAGCTCGCGCACCCGCAGGTCCGGCATCGACCGCACCGCCTCCTTCACCGGGCCGGTCATGGTGCGCTGGTAGAGCACGAGGACGTACAGCGCGGCCAGCACGATGCCGGCGCTCGCCACGATCCCGGCGGCCGGGTAGCGGCTGAACGTGCCGACCAGCACCAGGAATTCGGAGACGAAGGGCGCGAGGCCGGGCAGCGACAGCGTGGCCAGGCCGCCGACCAGGAAGGTGCCGGCCAGGACGGGCGCCACCTTCTGCACACCGCCGTAGTCGGCGATGAGCCGGGAGCCGCGCCGCGAGATCAGGAAGCCCGCGACCAGCATCAGCGCCGCCGTGGAGATCCCGTGGTTGACCATGTAGAGCGTGGCACCGCTCTGGCCCTGGGTGGTCATCGCGAAGACGCCCAGGACGATGAAGCCGAAGTGGGAGATCGAGGCGTAGGCGATCAGGCGCTTGATGTCCCGCTGGCCGACGGCCAGCAGCGCTCCGTAGAGGATGCTGATCAGTGACAGCACCAGGATCACCGGCGTCGCCCACTTCGACGCCTCCGGGAAGAGCTGGAGGCAGAAGCGGAGCATCGCGAACGTGCCGACCTTGTCCACCACCGCGGTGATCAGCACGGCGACGGGGGCGGTGGCCTCGCCCATGGCGTTGGGCAGCCAGGTGTGCAGGGGCCACAGCGGTGCCTTGACGGCGAAGGCGAAGAAGAAGCCGAGGAACAGGGCGCGTTCGGTGCTGGTCGCGAAGTCCAGCTTCCCGTCGGCGCGGGCCTGGACGATCTCCGTGAGGGAGAAGGTGCCGGTGCCCAGCTGGTGGGCGGTGACCGCGTAGAGCCCGATGACGGCGGCCAGCATGATCAGGCCGCCGATGAGGTTGTAGAGCAGGAACTTCACCGCGGCGTACGAGCGCTGGGCCGCCGTCTCCGCTTCCCCGCGCTCCCCCGCCCCGTCGCCGAAGCCGCCGATGAGGAAGTACATCGGGATGAGCATGGCTTCGAAGAAGATGTAGAAGAGGAAGACGTCAGTGGCCTCGAAGGCGATGATCAACATCGCCTCGACCATGAGGATCAGCGCGAAGAAGCCCTGGGTGGGCCGCCAGCGCGAGGAGGACGTCTCCAGGGGGTCGGCGTCGTGCCAGCCGGCCAGGACGATGAAGGGGATCAGCAGCGCGGTCAGCGCGATGAGCACCACCGCGATGCCGTCCACGCCCAGGTCGTACCGCACCCCGAAGTCCTTGATCCAGGCGTGCGACTCGGTGAGCTGGAAGGGGCCCTCGGCGCCGGGGTCGAAGCGCACGAGCTGGACCGCCGCGAGCGCCAGCGTGGCGAGCGAGAAGGCCAGCGCGAGCCACTTGGCGGCCGTCCGGCGCGCGGCGGGGACGGCGGCGGTGGCGACCGCCCCGAGGGCGGGCACCGCCGCCGTCACCGTCAGCAGGGGAAATGACATTTAGACCGCCCTCATCAGCAGGGTCGCGGCGATGAGCACCGCCGCACCGCCGAACATCGAGACCGCGTACGAGCGCGCGAAGCCGTTCTGCAGCTTGCGCATCCGGCCCGACAGCCCGCCGACGGAGGCGGCGGTGCCGTTGACGACGCCGTCGACCAGGGTGTGGTCGAGGTAGACCAGGCTGCGGGTGAGGTGTTCACCGCCGCGGACCAGCACGACGTGGTTGAAGTCGTCCTGCAGCAGGTCGCGCCGGGCGGCCCGCACGAGCACGTTGCCGCGCGGGGCGGTGACCGGCACCGGCCCGCGCCCGTACTGCGCCCAGGCCAGCGCGACGCCGACGAAGAGCACGACCATGGTGGCCGCGGTGACCTGCACGGCCGTGACCGGGGAGTGGCCCTCCGCGTGCCCGGTGACCGGCTCCAGCCAGTTCAGGAAGGCGTCGTTGACGCTGAACAGGCCGCCGGCGAGGACCGATCCGAAGGCCAGGACGATCATCGGGATGGTCATCGTCCGCGGCGACTCGTGCGGGTGGGGCAGCTCGCCCTCGCCCCGGGTCTTCGCCGCGGGCTCGGCACTGGGCTCGTCCGGCGAGGGCGCCGGGCGCCACCTCTCCTCGCCGAAGAACGTCAGGATCATCACCCGCGTCATGTAGTACGCCGTGATGGCCGCGCCCAGCAGGGCCGCGCCGCCCAGGATCCAGCCCTCGGTGCCGCCCTTGGCGAAGGCCGCTTCGATGATCCTGTCCTTGGAGAAGAAGCCGGACAGCCCCGGGAAGCCGATGATGGCGAGATAGCCGAGCCCGAAGGTCACGAACGTGACCGGCATGTACTTCCGCAGCCCGCCGTAATGCCGCATGTCGACCTCGTCGTTCATGCCGTGCATCACCGATCCGGCCCCGAGGAAGAGCCCCGCCTTGAAGAAGCCGTGGGTCACCAGGTGCATGATCGCGAAGGCGTAGCCGACGGGGCCGAGGCCGGCGGCGAGGATCATGTAGCCGATCTGGGACATCGTCGAGCCCGCCAGGGCCTTCTTGATGTCGTCCTTGGCGCAACCGACGATCGCACCGAAGAGCAGCGTGACCGCGCCCACCGTGACGACCGCCGTCTGGGCGTCCGGCGCACCGTCGAAGATCGCCCCGGACCGGGTGATCAGATAGACGCCGGCGGTCACCATCGTCGCCGCGTGGATGAGCGCGGAGACCGGCGTCGGGCCCTCCATGGCGTCCCCGAGCCAGCTCTGCAGCGGCACCTGCGCCGACTTGCCGCAGGCGGCGAGCAGGAGCGTGAGCCCGATGGCGGTCAGCTTGCCCTCGCCCGCCCGGTCCGCGCTGTCGAGCACGGGGCCGAACGCGAAGGTCCCGAAGGTCGTGAACATCAGCATGATGGCGATCGACAGACCGACGTCGCCCACGCGGTTGACCAGGAACGCCTTCTTGGCGGCCGTGGCCGCGCTCGGCTTGTGCTGCCAGAAGCCGATCAGGAGGTACGAGGCGAGGCCGACGCCTTCCCAGCCCACGTACAGCAGCAGGTAGTTGTCGGCGACGACCAGCAGCAGCATGGCGGCGAGGAAGAGGTTCAGGTAGCCGAAGAAGCGCCGCCGGCGCTCGTCCTGCGCCATGTAGCCGATCGAGTACAGGTGGATCAGCGAGCCCACGCCCGTGATCAGCAGGACGAAGGTCATCGACAGCTGGTCGAGCTGGAAGCCCACGTCGGCACGGAAGCCGCCGACGGGCACCCAGCTGAAGACGGTCGCGCCCAGCTCGCGGTCCTCGCCGTCGCGGCCCAGCATGCCGGCGAAGAGCACCACGCCGATGACGAAGGACAGGGCGGCGAGCAGCGTGCCGATCCAGGGGGCGCTGCTGTCGAGCCGGCGGCCGCCGCACAGCAGCGCGCCCGCGCCCAGCAGGGGCACCAGGACGAGCAATCCGATGAGGTTCTCCACCGTCAGTGTCCCCTTACAGCTTCAGCAGGCCGGCGTCGTCGACCGAGGCCGAGTGACGGGAGCGGAAGATCGTCACGATGATCGCGAGACCGACCACGACTTCGGCGGCGGCCACGACCATCGTGAAGAAGGCGATGATCTGGCCGTCGAGATTGCCGTGCATCCGGGAGAAGGTGACGAACGCCAGGTTGCAGGCGTTCAGCATCAGCTCGACGCACATGAAGATGACGATCGCGTTCCGCCGGATGAGCACACCGGCGGCACCGATGATGAACAAAAGGGCCGCCAGATAGAGGTAGTTGACCGGGTTCACTTGGCTCCTCCCTCCGAACGGTCCTTGTCCCGCTCCAGCCACCTCTGCGACCGCTGTTCCAGCGCCGCCAGCTCCGCGAGCGCCTCGCCCGACACGTCGCGGATCTGGCCCCGCGCGCGCAGCGTGGGGTTGACGGTGAGCCCGGACGGCGTCCCGTCGGGCAGCAGGCCGGGGATGTCGACGGCGTTGTGGCGGGCGTAGACACCGGGCGCGGGCAGGGGCGGCAGGTGATTGCCGCGCACGCGGGCCTCGGACAGCTCGCGCTGGGTGGCGGCGCGCTCGGTGCGCTCGCGGTGGGTGAGGACCATGGCCCCCACGGCCGCCGTGATGAGCAGGGCACCGGTGATCTCGAAGGCGAAGACGTACTTGGTGAAGATCAGCGCCGCCAGCCCCTGGACGTTGCCGTCGGAGTTGGCCTGGCCCAGCCCGTTGAACTGCCGCAGCGAGGCATGGGCGATACCGGTCATCAGCAGGACGCCGAAACCCAGCACGCACAGCCCGGCCAGCCAGCGCTGGCCCCTGATCGTCTCCTTCAGCGAGTCCGCGGCGGTGACACCGACCAGCATCACGACGAACAGGAACAGCATCATGATCGCGCCCGTGTAGACGACGATCTGCACGATGCCCAGGAAGTAGGCGCCGTTGGCGAGGTAGAAGACCGCCAGGACGATCATCGTTCCGGCGAGCGACAGCGCGCTGTGCACGGCCTTCTTCATCAGCACCGCGCCCAGGGCACCGGCCACGGCGACGACGGCCAGCAGCCAGAACTGGACGGCCTCGCCGGTCGACGTCGTCGAGGCGGCGGCAGCGAGGCTCATGCCTCCACCCCCTCATCCGCGGGCTTCTCGCCCTTGGAGACGGCCACCTGCCGCACCGTCCCCGGCGCGGCCTCCGTCACCAGGCCCCGGTAGTAGTCCTGTTCCGTCATGCCGGGGAAGATCGCGTGCGGGGTGTCGACCATGCGGTCCTCAAGGCCCGCCAGCAGCTGTTCCTTCGTATAGATCAGCGACTCGCGGCTGGAGTCCGCCAGTTCGTATTCGTTCGTCATCGTCAGCGCACGGGTCGGGCACGCCTCGACGCACAGCCCGCACAGGATGCAGCGGAGATAGTTGATCTGGTAGACGCGGCCGTAGCGCTCGCCCGGGGAGTAGCGCTCCTCGTCGGTGTTGTCCGCGCCCTCGACGTAGATCGCGTCCGCCGGGCAGGCCCAGGCGCACAGCTCGCAGCCGATGCACTTCTCCAGGCCGTCGGGGTGCCGGTTGAGCTGATGGCGGCCGTGGAAGCGCGGCGCCGTGTGCTTCTTCTGCTCCGGGTACTGCTCGGTCAGCCGCTTCTTGAACATGGCCTTGAAGGTCACGCCGAAGCCGGCCACGGGGTTCTGGAAGTCAGACACCGTCAGCCTCCTTTCGGTCACTCTGAGTGTCCACCCCACCACTGACAATCAGCTCGCCGTCGCGGCGCGGACGGCGCCGGGGCACCGGCGGCGGTGTCTGACCGGGCAGCGGCGGCACGGGGAAACCGCCCGCCATCGGGTCGAACGCGGGCGGGGGCACCTCGGCGCCCGCACCCGCCTTGTCGCCGTCCTGGCCGCGGTAGATGTCGGCGAGGAGCGAGAGCAGCAGGATCGCGAGGACCGCGCCCCCGACGTACAGCACGATGTCCTGGAAGTCGTAGTTCTCGTTCCGCAACGCCCGTACGGTCGCCACGAGCATCAGCCACACCAGCGAGACCGGGATGAGCACCTTCCAGCCCAGCTTCATCAGCTGGTCGTAGCGCACCCGGGGCAGCGTGCCGCGCAGCCAGATGAAGAAGAACAGCAGCAGCTGCACCTTGATGACGAACCACAGCATCGGCCACCAGCCGTGGTTGGCACCCTCCCAGAAGGCGGAGAGCGGGTACGGGGCCTGCCAGCCGCCCAGGAAGAGGGTGGTCGCGACCGCCGAGACCGTCACCATGTTCACGTACTCGGCCAGCATGAACATCGCGAACTTGATCGACGAGTACTCGGTGTTGAAGCCGCCGACGAGGTCGCCCTCGGACTCCGGCATGTCGAAGGGGGCCCGGTTCGTCTCGCCCACCATCGTCGCGATGTAGATCAGGAAGGACACCGGCAGCAGCAGCACGTACCAACGGTCGTGCTGGGCCTCGACGATCGTCGACGTCGACATCGAGCCGGAGTAGAGGAAGACCGACGCGAAGGCCGCGCCCATCGCGATCTCGTAGGAGATCATCTGCGCGCAGGAGCGCAACCCGCCGAGCAGCGGGTACGTCGAGCCGGACGACCAGCCGGCCAGGACGATGCCGTAGATGCCGATGGAGGCGACCGCGAGGATGTAGAGGATCGCGATCGGCAGATCGGTCAGCTGCATCGTGGTGCGGTGACCGAAGACCGAGACCTCGTTGCCGGCCGGGCCGAAGGGGATCACCGCGATCGCCATGAAGGCCGGGATCGCCGCGACGACGGGCGCGAGGACGTAGACGACCTTGTCGGCGCGCCGGACGATCACGTCCTCCTTCAGCATCAGCTTGATGCCGTCGGCCAGCGACTGCAGCATGCCCCACGGGCCGTGCCGGTTGGGGCCGATGCGCAGCTGCATCCAGGCTACGACCTTGCGCTCCCAGACGATCGAGAAGAGCACCGTCACCATCAGGAACGCGAAGCAGAAGACCGCCTTGATCACCACCAGCCACCACGGGTCCCTGCCGAACATCGACAGGTCCTCGGCGGCGAGCCCAGTCAGCGCAGGGTTCACGAGCGCACCTCCCGTCCCGCGTCCCCGGCGCCCTCGGCGCCCTTGTCGGCGGACGCGCCGATCCGTACGAGCTCTCCCGGACACGCGCCGGTGTCGGAGGCGACGCCGCCGCCCACCGAGTTCAGCGGCAGCCACACCACCCGGTCCGGCATCGGCGTGATGCGCAGCGGCAGCCTGAGCGTGCCGGCCGGGCCGGTCACCGCCAGCCACTCGCCGTCACGCACGCCCGCCTCGGCCGCCGTGGCCGCCGAGAGGCGCGCGAGCGCCGCGTGCCGGGTGCCGGCCAGCGCGTCGTCGCCCTCCTGCAGCCGGCCGCGGTCCAGCAGCAGCCGGTGCCCGGCCAGCACCGCCTCACCACGCTCCGGGCGCGGCAGCGGCCGGCCCGGTTCCGCCGGACCGGCCGCACGCTCACCGCCCCAGCGGCCCAGCCGTGCCAACTCCGCCCGCACCGCCGCGAGATCGGGCAGCGCGAGGCCGGCCTCCATCGTGTCGGCGAGCATGTGCAGCACCCGTGCGTCCGGCAGCGCGTGCCGCCGGGTCACCTGGTCCGGCTTGACCGCGGCCTCGAACGGCCGGGCCCGGCCCTCCCAGTTGAGGAACGTCCCGGACTTCTCCACGACGGCCGCGACCGGCAGCACCACATCCGCCCGGTCCGACACCTCGCTCGGCCGCTGCTCCAGGCTGACGAGGAAGCCCACCGCGTCCAGCGCCTCCCGGGCCCGCGCCGGGTCCGGCAGGTCGGCGACCTCCACGCCGCCCACGAGCAGGGCCGCCAGCTCGCCCGTCACCGCCGCCTCGACGATCTGACCGGTGTCCCGGCCGGGGCTGCGCGGCAGCTCGCTCACACCCCAGGCCGCCGCCGTCTCCTCCCGCGCCCGCGGATCGGTCGCCGGACGCCCGCCCGGCAGCAGCCCCGGCAGGGCCCCCGCCTCGACGGCGCCCCGCTCGCCCGCCCGGCGCGGCATCCACACCAGCCGCGCACCCGTCGCCGTGGCCGCCTCCACGGCGGCCGTCAGCCCGCCCGGCACGCCCGCCAGCCGCTCGCCGACGACGATCACCGAGCCCGCGACGCGCAGCGCCTCCGCCGCCGCCCGGCCGTCCGCGTCCAGGCCCGAGGAGCCCGCCAGGGCCCGCATCCACTCGGTCTCGGTGCCGGGCCCGGCCGGCAGTAGCGTGCCGCCCGCCTTCACCAGGCCCGGCGTCGCGTGCGTGGCCAGCGCGAACGTGCGCTGACCGCGCTTGCGCCACGCCTTGCGCAGCCGCAGGAAGACGCCGGGCGCCTCCTCCTCGGCCTCCAGGCCCACCAGCAGCACCGCCGGGGCGTTCTCCAGCGCCGTGTACGTCACCCCGGTGCCGTCGAGGTCCCTGCCGTGCCCCGCCACGCGGGCCGCGAGGAAGTCGGCCTCCTCGCCGCTGTGCACCCGCGCCCGGAAGTCCACGTCGTGCGTATCGAGCACGACCCGCGCGAACTTGGCGTAGGCGTAGGCGTCCTCCACGGTCAGCCGTCCGCCCGTCAGCACCCCGGCCCGGCCCCGCGCCGCCGCCAGCCCGCGCGCCGCCGCCTGAAGCGCCTCCGGCCAGCTCGCGGGCTCCAGCGCCCCGGCCGCGTTCCGTACGAGCGGGGTCTGGAACCGCTCCGGCCGCTGCGCGTAGCGGAACGCGAAGCGGCCCTTGTCGCACACCCACTCCTCGTTGACCTCAGGGTCCTCGGCCGCGAGGCGGCGCATCACCTTGCCGCGCCGGTGGTCGGTGCGCGTCGCGCAGCCGCCCGCGCAGTGCTCGCAGACCGACGGCGAGGAGACCAGGTCGAAGGGCCGGGCGCGGAAGCGGTAGGCCGCCGACGTCAGCGCTCCCACCGGGCAGATCTGGATGGTGTTGCCGGAGAAGTACGACTCGAAGGGGTCGCCCTCGCCCGTGCCCACCTGCTCCAGCGCCCCGCGCTCCAGCAGCTCGATCATCGGGTCGCCCGCGATCTCGTTGGAGAAGCGGGTGCAGCGCGCGCACAGCACGCACCGCTCCCGGTCCAGCAGGATCTGCGGGGAGACCGGCAGCGGCTTGGCATACGTGCGCTTGTGGCCCTCGAAGCGGGTGTCGGCCTGCCCGGCCGTCATGGCCTGGTTCTGCAGCGGGCACTCGCCGCCCTTGTCGCAGACGGGGCAGTCCAGCGGGTGGTTGATCAACAGCAGCTCCATCACGCCGCGCTGCGCCTTCTCGGCGACGGGCGAGGTGAGCTGCGACTTGACCACCATGCCGTCGGTACAGGTGATCGTGCAGGAGGCCATCGGCTTGCGCTGGCCCTCGACCTCGACGATGCACTGCCGGCAGGCGCCGACCGGGTCCAGCAGCGGGTGGTCGCAGAAGCGCGGGATCTCGATGCCGAGGAGCTCCGCGGCCCGGATGACGAGAGTCCCCTTGGGCACGGAGATCTGGATGCCGTCGATGGTGACGGAGACGAGATCGCCCGGTGGGACGGCCGCGTTCCCTCCTCCGGAGGGGGCGGACGTGGTGACTGTCATGCGTTCACCCCCAGGTGAGCGTGCTGGTGGTTGGCGGGGCCGTCGGCCCACACCGTCGACTTCGCCGGGTCGAAGGGGCAGCCCCGGCCCCTGATGTGCTGCTCGTACTCGGCGCGGAAGTACTTCAGCGAGGAGAAGATCGGGCTCGCGGCGCCGTCACCGAGGGCGCAGAAGGACTTGCCGTTGATGTTGTCGGCGATGTCGTTGAGCTTGTCCAGGTCGCTCATGCGGCCCTTGCCGGCCTCGATGTCCCGCAGCAACTGCACGAGCCAGTAGGTGCCTTCGCGGCAGGGCGTGCACTTGCCGCAGGACTCGTGGGCGTAGAACTCGGTCCAGCGCGTCACCGCCCGCACCACGCACGTCGTCTCGTCGAAGCACTGCAGGGCCTTGGTGCCGAGCATCGAGCCCGCCGCGCCCACGGCCTCGTAGTCGAGCGGTACGTCCAGGTGCTCGTCGGTCAGCAGCGGGGTCGAGGAGCCGCCCGGGGTCCAGAACTTGAGCCGGTGGCCGGGACGCATGCCGCCGCTCATGCCGAGCAGCTGGCGCAGGGTGATGCCGAGCGGCGCCTCGTACTGGCCGGGACCCGCGACATGGCCGCTGAGGGAGTACAGCGTGAAGCCCGGGGACTTCTCGCTGCCCATCGAACGGAACCACTCCTTGCCCTGGTTGAGGATCGCGGGAACCGAGGCGATGGACTCGACGTTGTTCACGACGGTGGGGCAGGCGTACAGGCCCGCGACCGCGGGGAAGGGGGGCCGCAGGCGGGGCTGGCCGCGCCGGCCTTCGAGCGAGTCGAGGAGGGCCGTCTCCTCGCCGCAGATGTAGGCCCCCGCCCCCGCGTGCACGGTGATGTCGAGGTCGAGTCCGCTGCCGAGGACGTTCCGACCGAGATAGCCCGCCGCGTACGCCTCGCGCACGGCCTCGTGCAGCCGCCGCAGCACGGGGACGGTCTCGCCGCGCAGATAGATGAAGGCGCGGCTGGAGCGGATCGCCCAGCAGGCGATCACCATGCCCTCGATGAGGGAGTGCGGGTTGGCGAAGAGGAGGGGGATGTCCTTGCAGGTGCCGGGCTCGGACTCGTCGGCGTTGACGACGAGGTAGTGCGGCTTGCCGTCGCCCTGGGGGATGAACTGCCACTTCATCCCGGTCGGGAAGCCGGCGCCGCCGCGGCCGCGCAGCCCGGAGTCCTTGACGTAGGCGATGACGTCGTCGGGGGTCATCGCGAGGGCCTTGCGCATGCCCTCGTAGCCCTCGTGGCGCAGATAGGTCTCCAGCGTCCAGGAGCGGGGCTCGTCCCAGAAGGCGCTCAGGACGGGCGCGAGCAGCTTCTCGGGACTGGTTTCGAAGATCTCGGGTGCCACGGTCATCCCTCCCCCTCCTCGGTGACCGGCCCGCTGGGGTGATCCGGGTCCGAGGCGGATGTCTTCTGGGGCGCGTCGTGGGCGCTGAGGTGCTCCGGGGGGCGCTCGTCGCGTGGGGGCGCGCCCCGCGGGGGCCCGACCCGGGCGGCGCCGCTCTCCCCCTTGGCCAGCCGCAGCCCGGCCAGCGAGGCCGGTCCGGCGCCGCCGCTCGCCTCGACCGCGCCGGGGCGCCGGTCGGGGAAGCCGGCCAGGATGCGGGCCGTCTCCTGGTACGTGCACAGGGGCGCGCCGCGGGTGGGCTCGACGGTGCGGCCGGCGCGCAGGTCGTCGACGAGCCGGGTGGCGCTCTCGGGCGTCTGGTTGTCGAAGAACTCCCAGTTGACCATCACCACGGGCGCGAAGTCGCAGGCCGCGTTGCACTCGATGTGCTCAAGGGTGACCTTGCCGTCGTCGGTGGTCTCCCCGTTGCCGACGCCCAGGTGGCGCTTCAGCGTGTCGAGGATGGCGTCGCCGCCCAGCACCGCGCACAGGGTGTTGGTGCAGACGCCGACCTGGTAGTCGCCGCCGGCCCGGCGGCGGTACATGGTGTAGAAGGTCGACACCGCCGTGACCTCGGCCGTGGTGAGCCCGAGGAGCCCGGCGCAGAAGCGGATGCCGGTGCGGGTGACGTGCCCCTCCTCGGCCTGCACGAGGTGCAGCAGCGGCAGCAGCGCGCTGCGGCTGTCGGGGTAGCGGGCGATCACCTCCCGGGCGTCCGCCTCGAGCCGCTCCCGGACGTCGGCGGGGTAGTCGGGGGCGGGCAGCGGCGGCATCCCCAGCTGCACTTCGGGGTTGCTCGGTGTGGCGCTCACCGGTCGACGCCTCCCATCACAGGGTCGATCGATGCCACGGCGACGATGACGTCGGCGACCTGGCCGCCTTCGCACATGGCCGCCATGGCCTGGAGATTGGTGAAGGAGGGGTCCCGGAAGTGGACCCGGTAGGGGCGGGTGCCACCGTCGCTGACGACGTGCACGCCGAGCTCGCCCCTGGGCGCCTCCACGGCCGTGTAGGTCTGCCCGGGCGGCACCCGGAAGCCCTCCGTCACCAGCTTGAAGTGGTGGATCAGGGCCTCCATCGAGGTGCCCATGATCTTCTTGATGTGGTCGAGGGAGTTGCCGAGCCCGTCCGGCCCGAGGGCCAGCTGGGCGGGCCAGGCGATCTTCTTGTCCGCGACCATGACCGGGCCGGGCTGGAGCCGGTCCAGGCACTGCTCGACGATGCGCAGCGACTGGCGCATCTCCTCCAGCCGGATCAGGAAGCGCCCGTAGGCGTCGCAGGTGTCGGCGGTGGGGACGTCGAAGTCGTACGTGTCGTAGCCGCAGTAGGGCTGGGCCTTGCGCAGGTCGTGCGGGAGGCCGGCGGAGCGCAGGATGGGCCCGGTGGCGCCGAGCGCCATGCAGCCGGTGAGGTCGAGGTGGCCGACGTTCTGCATACGGCCCTTGAAGATGGGGTTCCCGGTGGCGAGCTTGTCGTACTCGGGCAGGTTCCTGCGCATCTTCTTCACGAACTCGCGCACCTGGTCCACGGCGCCGGGCGGCAGATCCTGGGCGAGGCCGCCGGGGCGTACGTAGGCGTGGTTCATGCGCAGGCCGGTGACCAGCTCGAAGATGTCGAGGACGAGCTCGCGGTCCCGGAAGCCGTAGATCATGATCGTGGTGGCGCCGAGCTCCATGCCGCCGGTGGCGATGGCCACCAGGTGGGAGGAGATCCGGTTGAGCTCCATGAGCATGACCCGGATGACCGAGGCGCGGTCGGGGATCTGCTCCTCGATGCCCAGGAGCTTCTCCACGCCGAGGCAGTACGCCGTCTCGTTGAAGATGGGCGTCAGGTAATCCATGCGCGTGACGAACGTGGTGCCCTGGGTCCAGTTCCGGAATTCGAGGTTCTTCTCGATGCCGGTGTGCAGATAGCCGATGCCGCAGCGGGCCTCGGTGACCGTCTCGCCGTCGATCTCCAGGATGAGGCGGAGCACCCCGTGGGTGGAGGGGTGCTGGGGGCCCATGTTGACGATGATGCGTTCGTCGTCGGCCTGCTCGGCGGCGGAGGCGATCTCGTCCCAGTCGCCGCCGGTAACGGTGTAGACGGTGCCCTCGGTGGTCTCGCGGGGCCCGGCGGGGGCTTCGTGGGGAGTGGAGGAAGTGGACATCAGCTGTACGACCTCCGCTGGTCCGGGGCCGGGATCTGGGCGCCCTTGTACTCGACGGGGATGCCGCCGAGGGGGTAGTCCTTGCGCTGCGGGAAGCCCTGCCAGTCGTCGGGCATCATGATCCGCGTGAGCGCCGGGTGGCCGTCGAAGACCAGGCCGAAGAAGTCGTAGGTCTCGCGCTCGTGCCAGTCGTTGGCCGGGTAGACGCCGACGAGGGACGGCAGGTGCGGGTCGTCGTCGGGGACGCCGACCTCCAGCCTGATCAGCCGGTTGTGGGTGATCGAGCGCAGGTGGTAGACCGCGTGCAGCTCGCGGCCCCGGTCTCCGGGGAAGTGCACTCCGCTGACGCCCGTGCACAGCTCGAAGCGGAGTGCGGGGTCGTCGCGCAGGGTGCGGGCGACGAGCGGCAGCTGCTCGCGGGCGATGTGGAAGGTCAGCTCGCCGCGGTCCACGACCGTCTTCTCGATCGCGCTCTCCGGGAGGATCCCCTGTTCCTCCAGGGCGCCCTCCAGCTCGTCGGCCACCTCGTCGAACCATCCGCCGTACGGCCGGGCGGTGCCGCCGGGCAGCACCACGGTGCGCACGAGCCGGCTGTAGCCGGTGGTGTCGCCGCCGTTGTCCGCGCCGAACATGCCGCGGCGGACGCCGATGACCTCGCCGGAGTCCTCCCGCTGGGCGGGAACCTGATCGGCGGGGCCGGGGGTCCGTTCGTGCTCGCTCACCGGAGCAGCCCCTTCATCTCGATCAGCGGCAGGGCCTTGAGCGCCGTCTCCTCCGCCTCCCGCTCCGCCTCCTCGCGGTGGGCGCCGAGCTTCTCGGACTGGATCTTCTTGTGCAGCTTGAGGATCGAGTCGAGGAGCATCTCGGGCCGGGGCGGACAGCCGGGCAGGTAGATGTCGACCGGCACGATGTGGTCGACGCCCTGCACGATCGCGTAGTTGTTGAACATGCCACCGCTGGACGCACAGACGCCCATGGAGATCACCCACTTGGGGTTCGGCATCTGGTCGTAGACCTGGCGCAGCACCGGCGCCATCTTCTGGCTGACCCGGCCGGCGACGATCATCAGATCGGCCTGGCGGGGCGAGCCGCGGAAGACCTCCATGCCGAAGCGGGCCAGGTCGTAGCGGCCCGCGCCGGTGGTCATCATCTCGATGGCGCAGCAGGCGAGGCCGAAGGTGGCCGGGAAGACGGACGCCTTGCGCACCCACCCCGCGGCCTGTTCGACGGTGGTCAGCAGAAAGCCGCTGGGCAGCTTTTCCTCGAGTCCCATGTCGCGAAGCCCCCTAGTCCCATTCCAGGCCGCCGCGGCGCCAGACGTAGGCGTAGGCGACGAAGACGGTGAGCACGAAGAGGAGCATCTCCACGAGCCCGAACAGCCCCAGGGAGTCGAAGGTGACGGCCCAGGGGTAGAGGAAGACGATCTCGATGTCGAAGACGATGAAGAGCATCGCCGTCAGGTAGTACTTGATCGGGAAGCGGCCGCCACCGGCCGGGTGCGGGGTCGGCTCGATGCCGCATTCGTACGCCTCGAGCTTGGCGCGGTTGTACCGCTTGGGCCCGATGATCGATGCCATGACCACGGAGAAGATCGCGAAGCCTGCACCGAGGGCTCCCAGTACGAGGATGGGCGCGTAGGCGTTCACCGCTCCTCGCTCCTTCCAGTCTGTCGACGCTGACTGCTGGCTGACCGGACCCGGTGGCGGGCTCACGGCCCCCCTGCCGGCGAGTCGTTCCCCGCGGGGCCGCCGCGAAGATCGCCGGCATGTGAGGCAGTTCACAAGCCCGGGTCGATTGCATCCTATGCCCGTCGGTCTGTGATCTGCGACACGGCGAACGCGACCACGTTTGTGATCTCCACCACCTGACGAACGATCATGAAGTCGGATGAGCAGTGATCTTCATACGCGAAGCGGTCGAGTGGTCACCAGGCGTGACATTCCGGGGCTCCGGCGCTGGTCGGAGCGGTGAGGCATTATCAAGCCGTGGTGCATCCAAGCAAATTGGCGCTACCCGCTGCCAACTGATAAGAGGCACGCATTCCCTGGAGCGGCGACCATCGGCACGCGCTGCCGGACGGGAGGCCGCCGAGACTCCGGGAGGGGCGGGCGTTGCGTGAGTTCCGCCACGCGCCGAGAGGTTCGGGGTCCGGTTTTGCTGGGTAGCCTCGACGGGCAGGCCGTAAAGGTGATAAGACCACCGGCGGCCGTCGGTTCGATCGTCAAATGCCGTGCTGAGGCGCCTGATCGCCCTTCCGGGACGGGTCCGTGCCGTGACCCTCCCGTGACCAGATGGCCCGAATTCTGGGCGCGTTCACATCAATTGTGACGCACGTCACTTACCTTGAACTCAACCTGCGCGTACTGATAGTCCGTTGTCCCATGTCCCCGAACGCGCACATAACCAGCCACCGGAAGCCCCGTCGCCCCGCGACCCAGTCGTGGGTCGTCCGCACGGGTGTTGCCGGTGGCGTCCTCAGCACCCTGGCCGTGGCCGGCACCGCTTCCGCCACCACCGCCGAGAAGCCCACCGAGGCGACCATGGAGATGCCCGCGTTCAACGCGGCGCTGTCCACCTCCATCGCGCAGAGCGCGGTCGCCACGCAGCAGACCGCTGTGGACTACCAGGTCCGCGCACAGGTGGAGGAGGCGGTCGACCAGGCCAAGGCCGACGCCAAGAAGGCGAAGGAAGAGGCGGAGCGCAAGGCCGAGGCCGAGCGCAAGGCCCAGGAGAAGCGCGAGGCCGACGAGGCCCGTGCCTCCCGCACGAGCGAGCGCGGCTCCCTGGGCACGAAGGCGACGTCCGCGTCCGGTTCCTCCTCCTCGTCCTCCTCCGCCGCGACGGGCAGCTCCTCCGCCCTGGTCTCCTTCCTGCGCGCGCAGCTCGGCAAGGCCTATGTGATGGGCGCCACCGGCTCGTCCTCGTACGACTGCTCGGGCCTGGTCATGGCTGCCTACAGCCAGATCGGCATCGACCTGCCGCGCGTCTCCCAGGACCAGTCGACGGCCGGCACCCAGGTCTCGACCTCCAACCTCCAGGTCGGCGACATCCTCTACTGGGGCGCCGCGGGCAGCGCGTACCACGTGGCCGTGTACGTCGGCGGCGGCAAGTTCATCGGTGCGCAGAACCCCAGCACCGGCATCGTCGAGCGCGACATGAGCTACTCCCCGCCGACGGGTGCCGTCCGCGTCATGTGACGCGCGTTGCGCCTGCCGCACAGCGACACACAGAAGGGCCGCCGTTCCCCCCGCTCGGGACGGCGGCCCTTCGGCATACCCCGGGTGCCCACCCCCGTTGTCCACGGGCACCCGGTTCCCCCTGTGCCGGTTCCCGAGTGTGCGCCGGTGCCCGCCGACAGAGCAAACCCCTTCGGCCCGGATCGAATTCGCATGTATGCATGACGGGGTCCGGGCCGGAAACCCGCAGGTGGCGGTCGGTGAGCGCCCGGACACTGGACCGCCCGCCGTGCGGGGGCGTTCGCACGGCGGGCGGGGTGCGGGGCGGTGTTCCGTGCCCGTGGGTCAGGGGTGACGGCCGGCGGCGCGGCGACCGGCTCCGTCCATGACGCGGTCGGCCATGACGCGGTCGGCCATGAAACAGCCGTTCATGACGCAGCCGTTCATGACGCGCACAGTCCCTTCACGAGGGAGCCGTCCCGAGCTCAATCGGAATGGCTTCTCCTCATTACTTCCGTAAAGCCAACACGCCGAAACGGCGCGAAAGCTACTCGAAAGGGTGAATCGACTCGGTCCGCAACCCGGTCCGCAACCTCTAGGAGCGCGGCGCGACCTTGCTCAGACCGTTGATGATGCGGTCCATCGCGTCGCCGCCCGTCGGGTCGGTCAGGTTCGCCAGCATCTTCAGCGTGAACTTCATCAGCAGCGGATGCGTCAGCCCGCGCTCCGTCGCCAGCTTCATGACCTTCGGGTTGCCGATGAGCTTCACGAACGCCCGGCCGAGCGTGAAATAGCCCCCGTACGTGTCCTTGAGGACCTTCGGATAGCGCAGCAGTGCCAGCTCCCGCTGGGCGTACGAGGAGCGGGCGTGCGCCTGGACGATGACGTCGGCGGCGAGCTGCCCGGACTCCATGGCGTAGGCGATGCCCTCGCCGTTGAAGGGGTTGACCAGGCCGCCCGCGTCACCGACCAGCAGCAGGCCGCGCGTGTAGTGCGGCTGGCGGTTGAAGGCCATGGGCAGGGCGGCGCCGCGGATGGGGCCGGTCATGTTCTCGGGGGTGTAGCCCCAGTCCTCGGGCATCGAGGCGCACCAGGCCTTGAGGATCTCGCGCCAGTCCAGCTCCTTGAAGGAGTTGGAGGTGTTCAGAACGCCCAGGCCGACGTTGCTGGTGCCGTCGCCCATGCCGAAGATCCAGCCGTAGCCGGGGAGCAGCCGGTCCTGCGGGCCGCGCCGGTCCCACAGCTCCAGCCAGGACTCCAGGTAGTCGTCGTCGTGGCGCGGGGAGGTGAAGTACGTGCGGACGGCCACGCCCATCGGGCGGTCCTCGCGCCGGTGCAGGCCCATGGCCAGGGACAGCCGGGTGGAGTTGCCGTCGGCCGCGACGACGAGGGGGGCGCGGAAGAGCGCCGGGGCCTTCTCCTCGCCGAGTCTGGCGTGCACGCCGGTGATGCGGCCCGTGCGGTCGTCGATGACGGGCGCACCGACGTTGCAGCGCTCGTGGAGCCGGGCCCCGGCCTTCACGGCCTGCTGGGCGAGCTGCTCGTCGAAGTCGTCACGCTTGCGGACCAGCCCGTAGTCCGGGAACGAGGCCAGGTCGGGCCAGTCGAGCTCCAGACGCACGCCGCCGCCGATGATGCGCAGGCCCCTGTTGCGCAGCCAGCCCGCCTCCTCGGAGATGTCGATGCCCATCGACACGAGCTGCTTGGTGGCGCGCGGGGTGAGGCCGTCGCCGCACACCTTCTCGCGCGGGAAGGCCGTCTTCTCCAGGAGGAGGACGTCGAGGCCGGCCTTGGCGAGGTAGTACGCGGTCGTGGAGCCGGAGGGTCCGGCCCCGACGACGATCACATCAGCGCTGTGTTCGGTAGGGGACTCGGTCACGGCGGCTCTCCCGTTCGGCGAGGGGATGGTCGCCGCCGAGTCTATGAGCCGGAGGGGAACGGAAGGTCGCCGACCGCCCGTTCCCCTCCGGCCCCCGGTCGTCAGCCGACGTCGTACGGACCGACCCACCAGAACTTCAGGGCCGTGTCGAAGATCGTCCGCGCGTCGGGGTAGAAGCGCTCGCGCTCCGAGAACATGATCGCGTACTCGGTGCCGTTGGCGTCCACGTACGCCTGGTTGAGGGCGTGCATGACCTCGCCGTTCTTCTCCTTCCAGGACCATTCCCACAGGGCGCCCGGCCGGCCCAGGAAGGTGTTCGCGGTCATCTGCAGCCGCTGGTAGCCCTCCTGCTTACCGACCTGCTTCTCCATCTCCTGGAAGTGGTCGTACGCCGACTTGCCTTCGCTCGGCACGATGCCGATCCGGAACTGCCCGGGGCCGGTGGGGCCCGAGTAGTCGATCTGGTTGCCTCCCCCGGTCCTGCGCTGCCAGTACTCGGGAATCGCGAAGGAGAAGCCCTCCGGAGAGGTCATGAGCTGGTAGCCCTTGGGCGGCTGACCCTTGGGAGGGCGGGGCTTGGCGGCCGACGCGGACGGCGACGGGCCGGTGCCGGGCCCGGACGGCCGGTCCTTGGCCGCGTCGCCCCGGCCCCCGGTGGGGGCCCCGGACGGCGCCGGGCTGTGCGCGGCGGCAGGCGCCTTGGCGTCCTGGCCCTTGTCGCCCTTGTCGCTGTTCCGGACGATCATCACGCCGGCCGTCGCGGCGCCACCGACGAGGAAGGCCGCCAGGCCGATGGCCACCCATACGAGCGGCCGGCTCACGGAGCGGGCGGGGGCGGCGGGGGGCGGGGTGGTGGGGGCGAACGGCGACGCGGGGACCGGAGCGGGGGCCGGAGCTTGGGTCCGGGCCGGGGCCTGAGCCGGAGCGGGGGCCGCTTGAGCTTGGGCCGGAGCTTGGGCCGGTGCCGCAGCCTGGGCCGGAGCCGGGCCCTGTGCCGAAGCCTGGGCCGGCGCGGACGGCGCGGACGGCGCGGACGGCACAGACGGCGGCGGTGCGAACTGCGGCATTGGCGGCGACTGCGACGGCTGGGGAGCCGGTGCCGGCTGCGGCGACGGCTGCTGCGCCGGCTGCGCGGACGGCACGGGCGGCGCCGAAGGCAGCGGGGGCGACACAGGGGCCGGGGCCGGGGCGGGCGCGGTGAGGCCCGTACGCGTCATGAAGCCCGTACCGCGTGTCTGTCCCAGCACCCCGGCGAGCAGCACCGCGCCCGCGGTCCACAGCAGGCCGAACAGCAGCAGTTCGCCCACGTTCGTGGCGACCGACGCGTCGGTGCCCCGCGGCCGGGACGAGAAGGAGGACGAGGACGACCCCGTCGTCATCTCCATCGCACCGCCGGAGACGAAGGACAGCAGCCACAGCGCCGCCAGGAAGAACACCCCGGACAGCACCTGCTCGCCGCGGCCCGCCGAACGCCGGGCCGCCGTCACGGCCAGGATCACCGCGCAGGCCACACCCACCCCGACGGCACCGGCCTGGGCCCAGCCGCCCGCGAGGTCACCGATTTCGGAGAGGCCGAGGGTGCCGCCGTTGTGACGGCCGTGCTCGGTGCTGGAGCCTTCCACGCCCGCGCCCCAGGACACGCCGAGCGCCATGAGGCCGAGGTTGGCCAGGACGGGCAGCGAGCCGGCCCAGGCCCAGTCGCCCGCCTCGTCCGGATGGAAGGCGATGACGAAGAAGACGATCAGGCCGCACAGCGCCACCGCCAGCCCGAGGGCGCGCAGGGCCGTGCCCCACGCCCGTACGGCCGCCTGTGCGCCGGCGCTCAGATGCCCGGCGGCCTCGTCGCGGCAGAGCACCGCGCCGCCCACCACGCCCGCCAGGGCGAGCGAGAACAGCGCGGCGAGCACCGGGGTGGTGGAGACGGTCACGATCTCCAGGTCCGGCCGGCCGACGAGGCCGAGCACCAGCACGACGGCCGCGCACAGCAGCGCGATCCGCAGGGCGGCCTCCGCACCGCCGCCGTGGCCTGCGGGCCGCGAGCGGCGCAGCCGCTTGGCGCCGAGGGCCACCGCGCCCGCCCACAGGGCGGTGACGGTCAGCGGCCATACGGACAGCGAGCCACTGCCGCGTATGAACAGCGACAGCAGACCGCCGCCACCGCCGGCCTCCACCTCCAGGGTCGCGCCCAGGCCCTGCAGCAGCAGGGCGACCGCGGTCTGGAAGCGGTCGGACCAGTTGCCGAGCCCCAGGCGCTCGTAGGCGTCGGGCGACGGCAGCGAGATGACGAGCGCCAGGCCGAGCAGGAGAGCCGCCGGCCACGCCGCGGCCTTCGCCGATCCCGCCCAGTCACCCGTGAGGGCGCGGCGCAGGAACAGCGCCCCGCGCGAGGGCGGGGCGTAGGGGGCGTACGGCGGTGGGGTGCCGGGCAGCGGCGGCCGCCCCGGTGGAGCCGGGGACGTGCCGGAGGGCGGCGGCGGGGGCCCGGGCGGCATCGCGGGAGCCGCAGCCGGGCCCGCGGCGGTGACCGCGGGAGCTACGGAAGCCGCGGCTGCGGCAGCCCTCTCCGCCTCCGGCCGTTCCTTTCCGCACTTCATGCAGAAGCGCGCGTCCGGTACGAACGCGGAACCACAGGCGGGACAGAACGAGGGCATAGGGCCTCCGGGATTCGGGCTGGATCATGACCGTGGAAGGTCAAGATCGTACCGATCGCCGGGGGCCCGCCCATGACAACGGCAGGACGCGCAATAAGCCTGCCCTGCCCGGTATTTACCCGTTCCGCAGCGCTACGCGAGCTTGGTGCCGCGGTGCAGCGCGACGACCCCGCCCGTCAGGTTGCGCCAGGCCACCTTCGTCCAGCCCGCCTCCTGCAGGCGCGTCGCGAGCCGCGGCTGGTCCGGCCACTCCCGCATCGACTCGGCGAGGTAGACGTACGCGTCCGGGCTGCTGCAGACGGTCCGCGCGAGCGGCGGCAGCGCGCGCTTGAGGAACTCGGTGTAGACCGTGCGGAACGGCTCCCACGTGGGGTGGCTCGACTCGCAGATCACCACGCGCCCACCGGGCTTCGTCACGCGCAGCATCTCGCGCAGCGCGGCGCCGGTGTCCTGGACGTTGCGCAGGCCGAAGGAGATGGTGACGGCGTCGAAGACGTCGTCCGCGAAGGGCAGCTTCGTCGCGTCGCCGGCGGTCAGCGGCAGCCACGGGTTGCGCTTCTTGCCCTCGCGCAGCATGCCGGTCGAGAAGTCGCACGGCACGACGTAGGCGCCGTCGGCGGCGAAGGGGAGCGAGGAGGTTCCCGTGCCGGCCGCGAGGTCGAGGACCTTCTCGCCGGGGCGGGCGGCGACGGCCTGCGCCACGGCCTTGCGCCACAGGCGGGCCTGGCCGAACGTGATCACATCGTTGGTCAGGTCGTACTTCGCCGCCACGTCGTCGAACATCGCGGCGACTTCGTGCGGCTGCTTGTCCAGGGAGGCTCGGGTCACGGACCCATTGTTCACCACGGGCCCGCGCGGCTTCGGACGGGGACCGGACGGGGACGGCTCGCCCGGGAAGGACCGGCCGTCCCCGCACTGCTCGTCCTGCCGGGCGGAAGGGGCGGGGGCGGCTCGCGTTGATGCCGCCGCTCTGACGTGCGGAGCGGCGGCCCTTACGGAGCACTGATGGGTCGCTCAGAGTTCGACCAGGCTCCCCAGATCAATAGTGACGGGGAACGGCTGGTCGGTCTCCAGCTTGCTGGTGTGACAGGGGCGGACAGGACGCGGGATGTACACGCCCGTGTCGGTGTTGAGCCAGTACTCATGCACTTGGGGTAGGCCGTCTTCGCCCCGCTCCACACGCCAGTAGCACGGCACACCCGCTGAGGCATACAGGGCCGGCTTGCGAACCCGGTCGTCCTGCTGCGAACCCGGGGACACGACCTCGACCATGAGAACAACCTTCTCCACGAGAATGTGCTTCGCTTCCATGATGTCGATGCCTCGCTTGTCGAAGACGACGACATCAGGAACCGGAGGGTTGTACTTGTCGATCAGAACGCACTGTTCAGAGAGAACGGCGTAGGGCTCCTGAAGGCAATCATTCAGCCGCCTCTCGATACCCGCACGCATCATGTTGTGCCACAGGACCGGCCTCCCCCGAACCACGATCATTCCGTCCACGAGCTCCCAGTCGACCGGCAGCTCCAGGTCCTCGACCAGATCCACCGTCCAGCCTTTCTCAGGCGGGAACATCCAGTTCTCAGGAGTGGCCTTCTCCAGCCGTTCTGCGATCATCACTGCTCCCATAGATGCGAGTGTGGACGCGGGTGCGGATCGCGGTCCCATATACGACGGTAGCGTCACCCGAAGTAATGAACGGGCCCCCACGCCGCCCTCAGCGCCCCCGGAACACCAGCCGCCCCGCAAGCACCGTCGCCACGCACGTCCCCGCGCCCGCCTCGACGAGCGCCGCCTCATCGCGTACAGCGAACGCCGCGAGATCGGCCCGTCCGCCCACGACGAGCGGCTCCGCGATCGCCCCCGCGAGGTCGTACGCGTGCTGGAACGGGTCGAGATCGGGCTCGCCCACCTGGACGCCCGGCGCCTGCACCGCGGACACGACCCGCAGCCCCGACCGCGCGACCGCCGTCGACACCACCGGGTCGCCGAAACCACCGGCCACCGCCGTCGTGCCGTGCCGCAGCATCTGCTGCAGGCCGCGGCGGACGCTGCCCGCCCAGCGGGTCCCCGTCATCTCCAGGGCCGCCAGCCGCTCGCCGGTCAGCATCCGCTCGCCCAGCTCGTCGTACTCGCGCGGGTCCGGGTGGTAGGCGCACTCCAGCAGCCACTTGGCGTGCCACTGGCGCAGGCCCGGCGTGAGCACGCCCGGCCAGCGGCGCACCCGCGCCCCCGGGTGGTCGGCGGCGAGCTGCTCGTACGGGCCCGTCGCCGCGACCCGGTCGCCGTCCACCGCCACCGCCCCGCCGGGCACGGCGGCCGCGCCGGAGCCGGTCAGCAGCAGGTCGGCGACGTGGAGCGTGAGCAACGCGTCAGCTCGCCTGGACGATCTTCAGCTCGGGATGGGCCGTGCCGCCCTCGATCGCGGTCGAGGACAGGTGCGAGACGACGCGGTCGTCGACCGGGTCGTTCGCCGGGTCGTCGTGCACGAGCAGGTGCTCGTACGTCGTGGCGCGCTGCGCCGGGACGCGGCCCGCCTTGCGGATGAGGTGGATGAGCTCCATGCGGTTGGAGCGGTGCTTGGCGCCGGCCGAGGAGACCACGTTCTCCTCCAGCATGACGGAGCCCAGGTCGTCGGCGCCGTAGTGCAGCGAGAGCTGGCCCGCCTCCTTGCCGACCGTCAGCCAGGAGCCCTGGATGTGGGCGACGTTGTCGAGGAAGAGGCGCGCGACGGCGATCATGCGCAGGTACTCGAAGATCGTGGCCTGCGTGCGGCCCTTCAAGTGGTTGTTCTCGGGCTGGTAGGTGTACGGGATGAAGGCGCGGAAGCCGCCCGTACGGTCCTGCACGTCACGGATCATCCGGATGTGCTCGATGCGCTCGGCGTTGGTCTCGCCGGTGCCCATGAGCATCGTGGAGGTCGACTCCACACCCAGGTTGTGGGCGAGCTCCATGATCTCCAGCCAGCGCTCGCCGGACTCCTTCAGCGGCGCGATGGCCTTGCGCGGCCGCTCCGGCAGGAGCTCGGCACCGGCGCCCGCGAACGAGTCGAGACCGGCGGCGTGGATGCGGCGGATGGCCTCCTCGGCCGGGACACCCGAGATGCGCGACATGTGCTCGATCTCGGAGGCACCGAGGGAGTGGATGACGAGCTGCGGGAACTCCTTCTTGATCGCCGCGAAGTGCTCCTCGTAGTACTCCACGCCGTAGTCCGGGTGGTGGCCGCCCTGGAACATGATCTGCGTGCCGCCCAGTTCCACGGTCTCCGCGCAGCGGCGCAGGATGTCGTCGAGGGGGCGGGTCCAGACCTTGTCGCTCTTCGGCGGGGCGTAGAAGGCGCAGAACTTGCACGCGGTGACGCACGAGTTCGTGTAGTTGATGTTCCGCTCGATGATGTACGTCGCGATGTGCTCGGTGCCCGCGTAACGCTTGCGGCGCACCGCGTCGGCCGCGGCTCCCAGCGCGTGCAGCGGCGCGGAGCGGTAGAGCTCGAGCGCCTCCTCCGGGGTGATCCGGCCACCGGCGGCGGCGCGGTCGAGGACGGACTGAAGGTCGGCGTTCTCGGTCACCGGGCGTCCCTTCGGAGGGGGTATGCGGATTTCCGGACCAGCGTACGCGAGGGGCCTCGGCGGGCTCGGGACGGGGCCGGTCAGCCGCCGCTCCTGGTGAGCGTCGCGGTGGGCCTGCCGCCGCGGGGGTCGTCGGAGGTGAAGGCGAGCCTGCCGCCCGCGGCGAGGGTGTACGTCACGGTCGCCGTCTCGCCCGTGCACAGGGCGGACTTCTCCCCGTCGGTGACCTCCTCCAGCGTGATCCTGGTGCTCGTGGCGGAGATGAGCTTCGCCTTGCTGCGGCACTCCAGGAGGCCGAGCGCGGAATAGTTCGTACGCACGACGTAGGCGCCCCTGCCGCCGGCGGTGACGGTGCTGGTCATGGTGCCGTTGGGGGTGCCGTCGGACTGGATGACCGAGCCGGTCCAGGTGCCGAGGAATTCTTTCGGGACGGCACGGGCCGACGCGGGGCCGCTGGAGCCCGCCGGCGGGTGCGACGCCTTGCCGGCGTCGTGGCTGCCGCCGGGCAGTACGTCCAGGACGAACAGCGCCGTCGTGGTGGCGGCCAGGGCGCCGGCGACGGTCAGCACGAGGGTGCAGCTGAGGCGGCGCCTTTTGCGCATGGCAGCGGCGCCGTGGGCGGTCTCCGTGGGTGCCTGCGCCGGGTCTTGCCCCTGCCCCGCCCTTTCACCTCCCCCAGCTACCGCTGGGAGGTGCCCCCATGTCCTCATTCGCCGGACAGGCTGGTTGTTGCCCGGAACCGGCTGCGAATTGCTGCCCGGAACCGGCTGCGAATGCAGCCCGTTCGGCGATTGAGGACCGGGGTCCGGCGCGGAGCCCTCCAGGTCGAGCAGTTCCACCGCCTGCCGGCTGACCCGCTCCACGAGCGGCCCCGGCAGCCATCCCGGGCGCGGGAGCGCGCCGGCGCCCTCCGGGCCGGCGAGGAGGCGCGCGATCTCCTGAGGGGCCGGCCGGTCCTGCGGGGCCTTGGCCAGGCAGGCCGTCACGAGCTCCCGCAGGCCGCCCGTGAGCGCGGGGCCCAGCACCGGGCTCTCGTGCACGACCTTGTAGAGCAGGGCCGCCGAGCTGTCGCCGGGAAAGGGCGGCTCGCCCGTGGCCGCGTACGTCAGGACCGCGCCCAGGGAGAAGACGTCCGCCGCTCCGGTGACGCCCTGGCCCAGGATCTGCTCGGGCGCCATGTAGCCCGGGGAGCCGACGGAGACGCCGGTGGAGGTCAGGGAGACCGTCCCGTGGACGGCCCGGGCGATGCCGAAGTCGATCAGGCGGGGGCCGTCGAGGGCCAGCAGGACGTTCGACGGCTTGACGTCGCGGTGCACCAGCCCCAGCCCGTGCACCGCCGCCAGCGCCTGTGCGAGGCCCGCGCCCAGCGCCCGTACCGTCCCCGGCGGCAGCGGGCCCGCCTCGGCGACGGCCTGGGTGAGCGAGGGCCCGGCCACGTAGCCCGTCGCCACCCACGGCACCGCGGCGTCCGGGTCCGCGTCCAGCACCGGCGCCGTCGCGCCCGCCAGGGCGACCCCGACCCGCCGGGCCGACTCCACCTCTCTGCGGAAACGCGCCCGGAACTCCTCATCGAGGGCGAAATGTGGATGGACCACCTTGACGGCGACCGTGCGGCCGCCCGCGCTGCGTCCGAGGTACACCCGCCCCATGCCGCCCGCGCCGAGCCTGCCCAGCAGCCGGTACGCGCCTATGACCTGCGGGTCGTCCACCGACAACGGCTGCATCGGGCCTTTCGCCTCCCCCTTGAGGGGGCCCTGCGGCCCCGATTCGAGCCTATGACTCAATTCACGGGACGTCCCAGGAACCCCGACCCCTGGTTTGCCCATCCCCTAGGACGGAACAAACCGTCATGTCCTTCGGGGCAGCAGCATCATCCGGAGCGACGCGATGGCGCACTCACCCAGCGGGGGCTACCAGCCCAACGGGGGCTACCAGCAGACGGGCGGCTACCCGCCGCCTCCCCCCAACGGCTACCAGCAGCCCCACCCCAACGGCGACTACGACAACCACGGCGATTACGGCGACTACCCGCCCAACGGCTCCTACCAGTCCCAGGGCCGCAAGCGGGCTTCCCGCGCCAAAAAATGGATGATCATAGTCGCGTCCATAGCCACGCTCGGCCTGATCGCCGGCGGGGTCCTCAAGTACTTCGAGATCGGTCCCTTCTCCGAGAAGGGCAAGCCGGTCAGCTTCGGCTCGGGCGACAATAAGGGCGGCCAGGCGGGCGGCACCAACGGCGCGAAGCCGGCCGACTCCAAGACGCTCATGCCGACCGGCCCGAAGGCCGACTTCCGCGTGGCCAACACCCTCGGCGACGGCACCAAGATCGGCGTGGTCACCCTGGACGGCCCCAAGTCGGGCTTCAAGGGCAAGGTCTGGGTCTGGGCGCCGAAGCAGTACGACGACCCGAAGTACAAGGACAGCGGCTTCCCGGTCATGGTCGCGCTGCCCGGTGGCCCCGGCTACCCGAACAACTACTGGATGGGCACCGACCTCGGCCTCCAGCAGAGCATCAGCAAGTGGTCGCAGGAGGGCAAGAGCCTGCCCTTCATCCTCGCCATGCCGGTCCTGAACCCGGACGACAAGCACTACTACGACGGTAGTGACATCCCCGGCCAGGCCAAGATGGGCACGTGGCTGACGGAGGACGTCCCGGAGCTGGTGAAGCAGAACTTCCGCACCCTGAAGTCGCGTGACGGCTGGGCCTTCATGGGCTCCTCCTCCGGTGGCTTCGCGGGCTTCAAGGCCGTGCTGAAGCACCCGGACAAGTTCAAGGCCGTGATCGCGTCCGGCCCCGACATCGTCCCGGACTCCCCCCTGTGGAAGGGGCACGAGAAGGAGATGGCGGAGAACAACCCGGAGGTCCTGGCCAAGCGCCTGATCGACACCAAGGGCCCGGACGTCTACGTCGCCTTCCAGGTGGGTACGGCGGAACCACCCATCGTGATGAGCCAGGTCAAGAAGTTCCAGGCGCAGTACGGCAAGGGCCCGGTGCACACCATGCTGCGGGAGATCCCCGGCGGTAAGCACAACGCCAAGACATACGTACCGAACATGGGCGAGGGACTGATCCAGTACATCAGTCAGCACATGGAAGGCCCCACGCCCTCCTCCTGACACCCGCCGCCGGGCCCCGGTGGTTCCACGGGAGCACGGCATCGCCGCTGCCGGTCAACGAAAAGCCCTGATCCCTCCACCCGGAGGGGTCAGGGCTTCAGCAGTTCCACGTGCACATCGGCGGGGAAGCCCGTCGTCGGCCCGGTGCGGCGGGCGAACTCCGCCACCCCGGCCAGCTGGTCCGGGCCGAAGCGGAAGTCCAGCGTGGTGAAGTAGCGCTCCAGCAGTCCGGCGTCGAAGGCCTCCCAGCGGGCCGCCTGCTCGGCGACCTTCCCGACCTCCTGCAGCGACACGTCCCGGGACGCCAGGAACGCCTCGTGCACCTTGGCGACGATGCGCGGCTCGCGGGCCAGATAGTCGCGGCGGGTCGCCCACACGGCGAAGACGAACGGCAGGCCCGTCCAGTCCTTCCACATCTGCCCCAGGTCGTGGACCTCCAGGCCGAGCCGGGGCGCATCGTGCAGCGAGGCCCGCAGGGCGGCGTCCCCGATCAGTACGGCCGCGTCCGCCTCCTGCATCATCGCGCCCAGGTCCGGCGGGCAGGTGTAGTAGTCGGGCGTCACCGAGTAGCGCTCGGCGAGCAGGAGCTGCGCCAGCCGCACCGAGGTGCGCGAGGTGGAGCCGAGCGCGACCCTGGCCCCGTCGAGCCGGTCAAGCGGCAGCTGCGAGACGATCACGCACGACATGACCGGGCCGTCGCAGCCCACGGCGATGTCCGGCAGGGCGACGAGCTCGTCGGCGTTCTTCAGGAACTCGACCAGCGTGACCGGGGCGATGTCGAGCTCGCCCCGGACGAGCTGCTCGCTGAGCTTCTCGGGGGTGTCCTTGGTCAGATCCAGGTCGAGCAGCGTGCCGGTCCGGGCGAGGCCCCAGTACAGGGGCAGGCAGTTGAGGAACTGGATGTGGCCGACGCGGGGGCGGGTACGGAGCCGCTGCGGCCCGTCGACGGCGATCGCTGCATCTGAGGCTGAATTGTCCACATCCGGAGGCTAGCCCCGGGCTGCCGGGGCCGCTGGCCCGGGGTGCCCCGCGACAGGAGCCCGACCAGCGATCTTTTCCTCTCGGAAGGGCCGGAAAACCCTCCCTGGGCGTGATCTTCGACTCCTTCCGCACGCGAACATCGCGTGCTAGGCTCGCCGCAAGTTGCAGTTTGGTTTCCCTTGCAGTACAGAGCCTGCGGAGCATGTGACCCGCAGGCTTTTGTAGTTTTCAGACTTCTCGCAGGTTCTGGAGCAGGGCAACCCTTTGGGCCCAAGGAGGGCTTTATGGCTACCGGAACCGTGAAGTGGTTCAACGCTGAAAAGGGCTTTGGCTTCATCGCCCAGGACGGCGGGGGCCCCGACGTCTTCGTTCACTACTCCGCGATCAACGCCTCTGGTTTCCGCTCCCTCGAGGAGAACCAGCAGGTCAACTTCGACGTCACGCAGGGCCCGAAGGGTCCGCAGGCGGAGAACGTCACCCCGGTCTGATCCTCGGATCTCTCCGGTACGACGGCTCGGCCGATCGCGGTCGACTTTGCTGTACCCAAGGAGCCCTGCCTCCCGCTTCGGCGGAAGGCAGGGCTCCTGCCTTTCCCCGGCCGTACCCCTTCTCACGGCCGGTGGTTTTTAACTTCTTTCACTTGAGTAACTTCGTTCACCGGCCTCGCTCGTACAGCGCATCGATTTCCGCCGCATAGCGCCGGCTGATCGCCGCGCGGCGGATTTTGAGGGTGGGGGTGAGCGCCCCGCTCGCCACGCCGAAGTCCTCGTCCAGGACCGTGAACGCACGGATCCGCGCGGGCCGGGCGACCTGCTCGTTGGCCGCGTCCACCGCCTCCTGGCACAGCCGCCGCACCGCCGGGTGCCGGGCCGGGCCGGCGTCCTCGAAAACCACCCCCTCGCGGGCCGCCCACGCCTCGATCTCCCCGGCATCCAGGGTGAGCAGCGCCACCGGGTACGGGCGGCGGTCGCCGACCATGACGGCGCGGGAGATCCAGCGGGACTGCTGGAGGGCGAACTCCACCAGCGACGGCGTGAGGTTCTTGCCGCTCGACGTGATGATCAGGTCCTTCTTGCGGCCGGTGATGCTGAGGTAGCCGTCCGCGTCCAGGGTGCCGACGTCGCCGGTGTGCAGCCAGCCCTGCGCGTCCAGCGCCTCGGCGGTCGCGGCCGGGTTGCCGTGGTAGCCGGGGAAGACGCCGGGCCCCCGGGCCAGGACCTCCCCGTCCTCCGCGATCCGCACCTCGCACCCCTGAACCGGCCGCCCGACCGTGCCGTAGCGGACCGCGTCCCGGTGATTGAGGGTGATCACGCCCGAGGACTCGGTCATGCCATAGCCCTCGTACACCGCGATGCCGCAGGCGCGCAGCAGGTCCAGGGTCTGCGGCGCGATGGGCGCGGCCCCGGTCAGGGCCCAGCGCAGCCGGCCGCCGAAAATCGCCCGGACGGGTGCGAACAGGCTCTTCTCCGCCGCCTCCCACGCCGCCCGCAGCTCCTCGTCCGGTTCCTCGCCCCGCGCGCGGGCCTCGGCCACCGCCAGCCCGGTCCGTACGGCGGCCGCCAGCCAGGCCGGGCCGTCCGGGCCCCGGGCCTCGGCGAGGGAGACCACCGTGGCGTGCACCTTCTCGAACAGGCGCGGCACCGACGGCAGATGGGTGGGCCGGACCTCGGCCAGCTCGGCGACGACGTTCTCGACCCGGCCGCCGAAGTAGCACAGGGTGCCGCCGCGGCGCAGCGCCGTCAGCTCGATGAGCTGGCCGAGGATGTGGGCGAGCGGCAGGTAGAGGTAGGTGGTGTCGCCCGGGCCGCCCTCGCTGAGGTGGGCGGTGGCGTCCTGGTTGGCGACGATGTTGCCGTGGGTGAGGCGGCAGCCCTTGGGGAGGCCGGTGGTGCCGGAGGTGTAGACGATGGTGCACAGGTCCTCGCTCCTGCGGGCCGCGCTCCGCGCGAGGAGCTCCTCCAGCGGCGCCCCGGCCGGCAGGTGCCCGAGGACCGGGATACGCGCGGCGCCGCCGTCCCCGTCGATGAGCACCAGGTGCCTCAGTCCGGGCAGCTTCGCCCGGACCGCCTCGACCCGTGCGGCCTGGGCGGCGTTCTCGCAGACGACGACCGAGGCGGCCGAGTCGCCCAGGACCCAGGCCAGTTCGTCCTCGCCGGCCGTCGGATAGACCGGCACCACGACCGCCCCGGCGGCGAGCGCCCCGAAGTGGGCGTGGGTCCACTCCGGCCGGGTCTCGGCGAGGATCGCCACCCGGTCGTCGGGGCGCACTCCGAGCGTGATCAGGCCGCGCCCGACGGCCCGGACGGCATCGCGCAGCCCGTCGTAGCAGGTCTGCGTCCAGCCGTCGCCGTCGCGCGAGCGGCAGCGCAGCGCGGGAAGCCGCCCGTACTGCCCGGCCGTCCATTCGGTGAACTGTGCGAGTGTGCCGGGCCGTTGCCGTTCCTGCTGCCGCACGACGCCTCCCTGGACTGTGCACGGACGACGGATGACATACGCCGTCGACGCTACGAAGCCCACCCGTCGCTCAGGGATGACCGGAATCGTCAGCACCACTGACCGGGACGCTCAACGGCGTTACCGTGCAGGGCATGGGCATGGGCATGCGGACGGTCTCCGTGCACTACGTGCGGGACTCGCTCGGTGGCGCGCGGCGGCTCGGCATCGACACCGCGCCGCTGCTGCAGTGCGCGGGGATACCGCCGCTGCTGCTCGGCGACGACCGGGCGCAGGTGGCGCCCGAGCAGTTCGCGCGGCTGGTGCGGGCGCTGCACCGGGCGACCGGGGACGAGTTCATGGGGCTGGGCGTGGTGCCCAGCCGGCCGGGCACGTTCGCCATGATGTGCTACGCCTGCGTCGGCTGCCGTGACCTGGGTGCGGCGCTGGAGCGGGCGGCGCGGTTCTACGGGCTCTTTCCCGGCGGCCCGGACCTCGCGCTCGAACGGCACGGGAGCGAGGCCGTGTTCGCGGTCCGCAACGACCTGCGCGGGCATGCGGAGGGCCGGTTCCTGGCCGAGTGCGCGATGCTCGTCTGGCACCGGCTGGCGAGCTGGCTGATCGGGCAGCGCATCCTGCTGCGCTGGGCCCGCTTCGCCTGCCCCGCGCCACCGTACGCCGGTGAGTGCGCTCTGATGTTCGGCTGCCCGGTGCGGTTCGGGGCGGGGCCCGCTCCCACGGCTGCGGCCGGGTTCGACGCGCGGTGGCTGACGGCGCCCGTGGTGCGGGACGAGGAGGGCCTGCGGGAGCTGCTGCGGCGGGCCCCGGCGGACCTGCTGAGCCGGCGCGAGTACGGCACGACGGTGGCCGAGCAGGTGCGGCGGGCGTTCCTGCGGTCACTCGGCGAGGGCCGGCCGGCCCGGCTGCCGGAGGTGGCGCAGCTGGCGGCGCGGCTGGCGGTGAGCCCGGCGACGCTGCGCCGGCGGCTGCAGGAGGAGGGCACCTCCTACCAGCGGCTCAAGGACCAGGTGCGGCGGGAAGCGGCGATCAGCGGGCTGGCGGAGGGGCGGGAGCCGATCGCGCAGCTGGCGGCGCGGCTGGGGTTCTCCGAGGACACCGCCTTCCACCGGGCGTTCCGCCGCTGGACGGGGACCACGCCGGGGGCGTACCGGCTCGGCGGCCCGCGGGGGCTGCCCGGCCGGCCCGGGCCCCATGGCGGCGACGTTCGCGGTCAGGAAAGCTGAGCTTTCCGGCCAACGCCTCCTTACCCACCGGTCACTACGGTCGGCCCAGTGCTTCACCTCCATCTGCTTGACCCTCACGGGACAGTTGGGAGAGCCGCATGGACCTGCGCACCAGAGCCCTCGCTGCCTTCGCCGCGCTGGCCGTCTCCTTCGGCCTGGCGGGCGGGACCGCCTCGGCCGGCGAGCCGGCCGGAAGACCGGGCGACATCGTCAGCTCCGCCCCCACCTCCTTCCATCCCCTGCCCGGCCAGCCCACCAACAGCAAGGCCTGGCACATCACCTACCGCTCCACCACCGCCCGCGGCGCCCCCGCCGTCGTCTCCGGCACGGTGATCGTTCCCCAGGACGGCCGGACGGGCCCGCGCCCCCTGGTCACGTACGCCGTCGGCACGGTCGGCCTCGCCGACCACTGCGCCCCCTCCGCCGGCTTCCCGTACGGCACCACCATGGAGGCCAACCTCATCCAGCTCCTGACCGCGCGCGGCTGGGCCGTGGCCGTCACCGACTACGAGGGCCTGGGCACCCCGGGCGAGCACACCTACGCCGTCGGCCGGGCCGAGGGCCACGCCGTCCTGGACGCGGCCCGCGCCGCCCAGCGCCTGCCGGAGGCGGGCCTCGGCACGAAGTCCCCCGTCGGCATCATGGGCTACTCCCAGGGCGGCCAGGCCGGCGGCTGGGCCGCAGAGCTGCACGACTCGTACGCCCCCGAACTGGACGTACGCGGCACGGTCACCGGCGGCGTGCCCGCCAACCTGCTGAAGACCGCCGAGCACAACAACGGCAACATCGGGGCCGGCCTCATCCTCATGGCCGCCACCGGGCAGGACGCGGCCTACCCGGAGCTGAAGCTGGACAGCTACCTCAACGACAAGGGGCGCTCGTACGTCGGCTTCCTGAAGAAGCACTGCGTGATCGTCGACACCGCCGCCGGGCTCTTCAAGCGCATCTCCGACGTGACGGTGAAGAACCCGCTGTACGAGAGCGACTGGCAGCGCGTCCTGCGCTCCTCCGACCTGGGCTCGCATGCCCCGGACCACCCCGTGTACCTCTACCACGGGGTGATCGACGAGCTGATCCCGTACGAGGTCGGCAAGCAGCTGCGCGCCGACTGGTGCACCAGGGGCACCACGGTGCAGTGGAAGTCGCTGCCGCTGGGCGAGCACGTCCTGGGCGTGATCAGCGAGTCGGTGCCGGCGGCGAACTGGCTCGCGGACCGCTTCGCCGGCAGGCCGGCGGCGGGGAACTGTCAGGCCCGCACCGCTTGAGTGCCCGGTCGCCGGGCGGGCCGGACCTCAGCCCGCCCGGCGACACGGCCACGGCACGGGTCAGCGGAGAAGGCCGCCGGTGCCTGCCTCGCCGTACAGCCGGTCGATCTCCGCCGCGAAGTCCCGTTCGATCACGGCCCGCTTCAGCTTCATCGACGGGGTCAGATGGCCGCTCTCCTCCGTGAACTCCACCGGCAGCACCGCGAACCGGCGGACCGACTCCGCCCGTGACACCGCCCTGTTGACCTCGTCCACCGCCTCCTGCACATCGGACAGCAGCCCCTTGTCGCCGACGAGTTCGGCGGCCGGCACGTCCTCCATGCCGTGCATGCCCTGCCAGTGCGCGAGGCCGTCGGGGTCCAGGGTGATCAGGGCGGTGACGTAGGGGCGGTTGTCGCCGACGAGCGCGCACTGGCCCACGAGGGGATGGGCCCGCAGCCGGTCCTCCAGCGGCGCGGGGGCCACGTTCTTGCCGCCGGAGGTGACGATCAGCTCCTTCTTCCGGCCGGTGATGGTGAGGTAGCCGTCGTCGTCGAGGGCGCCCAGGTCGCCGGTGGCGAACCACTCCCCCGGCGCCCCGCCACCCACGGGGCGCTCCGCCTCCTGCCGGCCGGCGTCCCAGTAGCCGGCGAAGACGTGGCCGCCGCGCAGCAGCACCTCGCCGTCCTCCGCGATGCGCACCGCGCTGCCGGGCAGCGGCCAGCCGACCGTGCCGAGCCGGGGGCGCAGCGGCGGGGTGAGGGTGCTGGCGGCCGCGGTCTCGGTCAGTCCGTAGCCCTCGAAGACCTCGATGCCGGCGCCCGTGTAGAAGGCGGCGAGGCGTCTGCCGAGCGGGGAGCCGCCGCTGATGATGTAGCGGACGCGGCCGCCGAGGGCGGCGCGGATGCGGCGGTAGACGAGCGTGTCGTACAGGGCCCGGGCCGCCCTGAGCCGCAGGCCGGGCCCGGCGCCGGTGCCGTGCCTGCGGGAGACGTCCGCCTCCCCGTAGCGCCGGGCCACGAGGGCGGCGCGGTCGAAGGAGGCGGCGCGGCCGAGCTGCTCGGCCGTGGCCCGGCCGGTGTTGTAGATCTTCTCCAGGACGTAGGGAATGGCGAGCAGGAACGTGGGCCGGAACCCTGCCAGGTCCGCGCGGAGTTCGTCGCCGCCGAGGGAGGGCGCGTGCCCCAGCCGTACGCGCGCCCTCAGGCAGCCGACCGCGACCATGCGGCCGAAGACGTGCGAGAGCGGCAGGAACAGGAGCGTGGCCGCGGGCTCCTTGCTGACGGACCGGAAGACCGGGTGCAGCAACTCGGTGCAATTGTCGACTTCTGCGAAGAAGTTGGCGTGCGTGAGGACGCAGCCCTTGGGACGGCCGGTGGTGCCGGAGGTGTAGATGAGGGTGGCGATGTCCCCGGGTGTGCGGCCGGCGCGCCGCTCGGCGACCACGGCGTCCGGCAGGTCGCGCCCGGCGGCGGTGAGCAGGCCGACCGCCCCTGCGTCGATCTGCCAGACGTGGGCGAGGGCGGGCAACCGCCCGCGCTCGGCGCCGACGAGGCGGACCTGCGCGGCGGTCTCGACGACGCAGGCGGCAGCCCCGGAGTCGCCGAGGACCCAGCGGAGCTGGGCGGCGGAAGAGGTGGGATAGACGGGGACGGTGACCAGGCCGGCCGCCCAGGCGGCAAAGTCCAGGAGCGTCCACTCGTAGCGCGTACGGGCCATGATGGCGAGCCGGTCGCCGGGGTGCAGGCCGTGTGCGATCAGCCCCTTGGCCACGGCCCGCACCTCGGCGGCGAAGCGCGCGGCGGTGACGTCGCGCCAGAGGCCGTCGGCCTGCTTGCGGCTGAGGACGATGTCGGCGGGGGCGACGACGGCGTTGTCGAACGGCAGGTCGCCGAGCGAGCCGTGGTGGACGGGCGGTGCCAGCGGGGGCACCGACGCCTCGCGCACGACGCCGGCGACGGCCGTCGTGCGGGGCGGGACGAGGAGGGAGGGGGTTTCGCTGCGGGGTACGGACACGTGCGGCTCCTGTTCCAGACCCACAAGAGACCGATAAGTAACCTTACTCAGCGGTAAAACTATGGCCGTAAAGGTACGCCTCCCAGTCCTGCCCGGCCAGAGGGCCCGCAGTCCTCGCGGCGGGCCCGCGCGGCGCCGCGCGGGTGGCCGCACCGGTGGCCGCACCGGTGGCCGCACCGGTGGCCGCACCGGTGGCCGCACCGGGCCGGCTGCGGCCCGGCTACCGGCGCGAGCGGCAGTCCGCGACCGGCCCGCGGGGACCGTGGCCCCGGCGGCGCCGCGCGGGCGACCGGAGCCGCGCGGGTGACCCGAGCCGGCAGGCGACCGGAGCCGGCGGGCGGCAGGGGGCTCAGGAACGGCCGTCGGGCGACCAGCGCCGTCCGTTCATGAGGTTCTCCAGCCCCACCCAGGCGACGTTCATCAACGTCGCCGCCGTCTCCTGCGCCGACGGGACGTCGTCCGTGCCTGTATTGGCCCAGCACGCGAGCGACTCGGCGGCGCCCACCAGCGCGTGGGCCAGCCCGGAGACCTCGTGCCCGTCCGGCGGGGCGCCGCACCCGGCCGACGCGGTCGCGGCCGTGGCCGCGATCAGCCGGGTGACCAGCGCGACGATCTGCTGCCGCAGCTCCGCCACCACCAGCGCGAACGGCCCCCCGTGCGTACGCGCCTGGCAGCTGAGCACCGCCCAGCCGGAGGGATGCTCGGCGGTGTACGCGAAGAAGGCGCGCAGCCCGCTCCACAGCCGGGCGTCGGCGGGGGCGTCCGGCTCGCTCGCGGCGCCCACCGCCGCCATCAGCGCCTCGGCCTCGCGCCGGATGCAGGCGCTGAAGAGCTCTTCCTTCGAGTTCAGATAGAGGTACACCAGCGGCTTCGATGCCCCGGCCAGCTCGGCGATCTCGTCCATGGACGCCGCGTTGTAGCCGCGCCGGGCGAAGACCTCCACGGCCGCGTCGAGCATCTGACGCTCACGCACCTCCCGCGGCATGCGCCTGATCTTGCCGCTGCCGCCCTTCCGCTTGGCCTTCTGCTCCATCGCGACACGTGCGGCGCCGGTCTGCGCACTTCCCATCGGCGGTACAACCTCTGCGTCATTTACGACATTCATGTCAAAAATCCCTCCCCCCCGTCACATTACCGGCAGGTAATATCACGCGGAGGAGGGACGTCAAGGGGAGAGATCAAGCCGTCGAGGCACTTCTCCGGCGCGCACACCACGAGCCGGCAGTCGATCGAACGTCCAGCGCGTCCTGCGCACGGGTGCGCGCTGCCATGACCCCAGAGACCGACAGGGCCCGCCGACACCCGCTTCGGTGGCACGCTGCGCACACACGTCGGCACTTTGCGTGAAATCACCCATGCGGTGCCGCCGATGGACGGCCCGGGACGACAACTGGCGACATGCCGATCGAAACCCGGGGGCGTGAGGGCCGGTAGTGATCCTGCTTGCCGTTCGGTTGGGCGTCGATGGTCGCTGTTCCGAACGGCAACGGCAGGGCGCGGGACTTCAGGCGGCTGCGAGGGTGGCCGGCGACGCCTCGGCCTGGCCGGCGAGGCCGGGCCGGGCAGCGGGACATGAGCGGGATGAACGCCCACTGGGTCTGGGCTTCGGGGTGGCCTGGGGCTGGTGATCCGTTGTCATGTGCGGCCTGACGTCCGCCGGGCGTGGCGGGCACAGTGCCTGGGAGCTGGTTGGGACGAGTGTCAACACCGCGACGGGGCAGGCCTCGTGCCGGTGACAGCGGTGAGGGCTGGCCGGATGCAGCGACCTCTTCAAGGGGACGGGTCAACTCGGCATGGGCGAGGATCCGCCGTTTCGGCGAACGCCGGAAGGTTTGAGGTGACCTGGGCCGTGGGCGGAATCGTCACGGTCGTCAGCTCTCTCCGGGCGG
The DNA here is from genome assembly GCF_040638465.1 of Streptomyces sp. NPDC026206. NCBI lineage: Bacteria > Bacillati > Actinomycetota > Actinomycetes > Kitasatosporales > Streptomycetaceae > Streptomyces > Streptomyces sp. NPDC026206. Next base: position 45,063 of record NZ_JBEZYL010000018.1, on the reverse strand, counting down.
CCGTTCGAGCAGGCGTCAGGTGTGTGGTGTGACGGTGCCGTTTCCGGTCGGGTGTTTTGACCGGCGGGTTATCGCACCGGTACCCCTTGGGCCTCGCGGAGCAGCCCCCCTCGGGTGGTGGCCCGGGCCCGGGCCTTCCAGCCGTTGTTCAGCGGCGCGGGCCCGGTGCTCCGCACACCTCCGCCGTGCGCACTCATGTGCTGTGCCTCGCGTTTCGGGGCGTGCGGCGGTTTTCCTCTCCAAGTGACCCAACAAGGAGCACGTGATGTTCTCGATGCGTAGCCGCCTGGCGGCTGTGACGCTTGTCCTGGTGGCCGGTGGTGCGGTGCTGGGCCAGGCGTCGGCGGCGGTGGCCGACGACCACGACCGCCACGGCGGTTTCCCCGTCCTGGTGGTCTCCCCGGCACCGGGGAAGCTGACCAAGGAGCACAAGATCACCGACACCTTCCAGTACGACCCGAAGGCGTCGGGTTCTTCGCAGGAGCAGCCGCCGCCCCCCGGTGGTGGCTCCGCCCAGCCGTCGGCTCCCGAGCCGGGCCCGGTGTCCAACGCCAAGGACACGGCGAACCAGGCCGTGCAGTCGGCTGCCTCCGGCGCCGGGAGCACGGCCGACTCAGCTCTCAAGTAGTCCAGGCCGCGCCGGCCTGTCCACCGGCGTGGATGTGGCGCCGGGGGAGGCGCTGCTCTTCGGGCAGCGTCTCCCCCGCTGGCCACCAGGCAGTGTCTGGTGGCGGGACAGAAGCGCGTTCGCACGGTCTTCCGGAAATACGGACGAACCAGTCGCACGACCGGATGGTTTCACGACTATGACGGAGCTCACCCCACCCTGCACTGAAGGGCGTACCCGGCTTCGTGCCGGTGCCCCTGACCTCGGGCGAGATCAGGGGCACCGTCGCACTCTATGCAGCTAGGCAACTAGGCAGCGGCTGCAACCGCCTGCGGCTGAGTCTCGGTCTCGGCAACGCCGAGCTTCGAGCCGTCGGCCGTGGCGTACGCGTCACGGTCCAGGATGTTCTCGCGGGACGCGACAATGATCGGGATCACGGATTGTCCAGCAACATTGGTCGCCGTCCTCATCATGTCCACGATCGGGTCGATGGCCAGCAGCAGGCCCACGCCCGCCATCGGCAGGCCCAGCGTCGACAGCGTCAGGGTCAGCATCACGGTGGCACCGGTCAGTCCGGCGGTGGCGGCCGAGCCGATGACGGAGACGAACGCGATCAGGACGTAGTCCTTGATCTCCAGCGGCACGCCGAAGACCTGCGCGACGAAGATGGCGGCGATGGCCGGGTAGATCGAGGCGCAGCCGTCCATCTTGGTCGTCGAGCCGAACGGCACCGCGAAGGAGGCGTACTCCTTCGGCACGCCGAGCCGCTCGGTGACCTTCTGCGTCAGCGGCATCGTGCCGACGGAGGAGCGGGAGACGAAGGCCAGCTGGATGGCGGGCCAGGCGCCCTTGAAGAACTGCAGCGGGTTGACCTTGGCGACCGTGGCCAGCAGCAGCGGGTAGACGCCGAAGAGGACGATGGCGCAGCCGACGTAGATGTCGGCGGTGAACGTGGCGTACTTGCCGATCAGATTCCAGCCGTAGGTGGCGATGGCCGTGCCGACCAGGCCCAGGCTGCCCAGCGGGGCGAGCCGGATGACCCACCACAGGACCTTCTGCAGCAGCTCCAGCGCGGACTGGCTGAGATCGAGGACCGGCTTGGCCTTGTCGCCGAGCTGGAGGATGGCGATGCCCGCGGCGGCGGCCATGAAGACGATCTGCAGGACGTTCAGCTGGGTGAACGGGGTGATGACGTCGGTGGGGACGATCCCGGTCAGGAAGTCCAGCCACGAGCCGTGCTTCTTGGGCTCGGCGCCGTCGGCGGGCGTCAGGCCGGTGCCTGCTCCGGGGTCGGTGATCAGGCCGATCGCGAGGCCGATCACGACCGCGATCAGCGACGTGATCATGAACCACATCAGGGTGCGGGTGGCCAGCCGTGCGGCGTTGGAGACGTTCCGCAGGTTGGTGATCGACACCAGGATGGCGAAGAAGACCAGCGGGGCGATCACCACCATCAGCAGCTGGACGAACAGGTCGCCGATCTTGCCGAGCGTGACCTCCAGCCAGTGGATGTCACCGCTCTTGGCCGCCCAGCCCAGCAGGGCGCCCAGCACGAGGCCGAGCAGGATCTGGGCCCAGAAGGGGACGTTGAGGATGCGCGATATGCGCCCGCGCTGAGCGGACGCCGGGTTGGACGGGGGCGTCGACATGCCGAACACGTTAACACCGCTGCTTTGAGCTACCCAAAGGGAAACTTTGAGACCTATGTGACGCGGCCGCCCGGAATACACCGACGCCCCGCCACGGAACGGCTGTTCCGTGGCGGGGCGTCGCCGGGAGTGTGAGGAGACTTACACGCCTTGCTCGGGATTGGGGTGGTTTACACCCCGTCCTCCTGGCCGGCGTTGGCATTGATCCGCGCCTTGGCCCGGTCCACGCGCTCCACGATCTGCTCGGACATGGCGTCGCGCTGCTTGCGCAGCAGGACCCAGCTCAGCGGCGCGGAGAGGATGAGCGCGAGCAGCACCATCCACACGAGGTTCGAGCTGCCGACGCCGAGCGGGATGACGCGCGCGGCGCACAGCCCCCAGACGGCGGCGAAGCATGCGATGAGCAGTCCGACACGCGCAGCGGTGTAACGGAGCGAGGCGTACTTCTGGCTACTCACGGACGGGACCTTCTTCTCAACGGCAACCGAAAGGGTCTGCTCCAGTACAGCACGGCCCGGAGTGGATCTCAGAGGCGCATCGGCTGGGGGGACTCCCGCAGCGAGGCGTCGGGGCCGGGGTACTCGCGGATGACCTCGTAGCGGGTGTTGCGCTCGACGGGCCGGAAGCCGGCCTCGCGGATCAGCTCCAGCAGGTCGTCCCGGGTGAGCTTGTTCGGCGTGCCGTAGTTGTCGGCATCGTGCGTGATCTTGTACTCGACGACCGAGCCGTCCATGTCGTCCGCGCCGTGCTGCAGCGCGAGCTGGGCGGTCTGGACGCCGTGCATGACCCAGAAGACCTTGACGTGCTGGATGTTGTCGAGGAGCAGCCGCGAGACCGCGAAGGTCTTGAGCGCCTCGGCACCCGTCGCCATGCTGGTGCGCGCCTGGAGGCGGTTGCGGACCTTGCCGTCCTTCATGTCCACGAAGTCGTGCTGGTAGCGCAGCGGGATGAAGACGTGGAAGCCGCCGGTCTCGTCCTGCAGTTCCCGCAGGCGCAGCACGTGGTCCACGCGGTGGCGCGGCTCCTCGATGTGCCCGTAGAGCATCGTCGCCGGGCCCTTGAGGCCCTTGGAGTGCGCGAGGCGGTGGATGCGCGACCAGTCCTCCCAGTGGGTGTCGTGGTCGACGATGTGCTGGCGGACCTCCCAGTCGAAGATCTCCGCGCCGCCGCCGGTCAGCGACTCCAGGCCGGCGTCGATCAGCTCGTCGAGGATCTCGGAGGCGGTCAGGCCGGAGATCTTCTCGAAGTGCTGGATCTCGGTGGCGGTGAAGGCCTTCAGGGAGACGCCCGGCAGCGCCTCCTTGAGCGCCTTGAGCGAACGCGGGTAGTAACGCCAGGGAAGGGTGGGGTGCAGGCCGTTGACGATGTGCAGCTCGGTGAGGTTCTCGTTCTCCATCGCCTTGGCGAGGCGGACGGCCTCCTCGATGCGCATCGTGTACGCGTCCTTCTCGCCCGGCTTGCGCTGGAACGAGCAGTACGCGCACGACGCCGTGCACACGTTGGTCATGTTGAGGTGGCGGTTGACGTTGAAGTGGACGACGTCACCGTTCTTCTGCGTCCGGACGTGGTGCGCCAGTCCGCCCAGCCAGGCCAGGTCGTCGGACTCGTAGAGGGCGATGCCGTCCTCGCGGGTCAGCCGCTCCCCGGCGTGGACCTTCTCCTCCAGCTCGCGCTTGAGCCCCGCGTCCATGGATACGCCCGCCTCTCCTGGTACTTCCGGCACTTCCGCCTACAACCGCTTCGAGCGTACTCCCCCGCTTTCAGCCCTCTTCGGGCAGCTCGCCCACCCGGTTCTCCCACTTGGTGGAGAGCACGATCGTGGTGCGGGTGCGGCTGACGCCCTTGGTACCGGACAGCCGGCGGATGGTGCGCTCCAGCCCGTCCACGTCGCCGACGCGGACCTTGAGCATGTACGAGTCGTCGCCGGCGATGAACCAGCAGTCCTCGATCTCCTCCAGGTCGCGCAGCCGGCGCGCGACATCCTCGTGGTCGGCGGCGTCCGAGAGCTGGATGCCGATCAGGGCGGTGACGCCCAGGCCGAGCGAGGCGGAGTTGACGGTCGCGCGGTAGCCCGTGATGACGCCCGCCGCTTCCAGGCGGTTGATCCGGTCCGTGACGCTCGGTCCGGAGAGGCCCACCAGCCGGCCCAGCTCCGCGTACGAGGCACGGCCGTTCTCCCGCAGGGCCTGGATGAGCTGCCTGTCCACCGCGTCCATTGCCTGGCACCTTTCAATAATCAGCGAACTCGCCGGTTTACGTGTAGAATCTAAGGCATACAGGGTCCGAGACCCCGCAAATCTTTCACCAGATCAGTGAATCATCGACGATCCTTCGATCCTCAGGAGTGAAGCCCCCGTGTACTCGATCGAGATGGCCTACGCCCGGATGCGCGAGCTGCAGGACCTGGCCAACCGCTCGCGTGCCCACCAGTCCCCCGACCCGCGCGCCACCCTGGCGAAGCTCCGCCTGCCGCGCGCGAAGAAGCGCTAGCTCGCATCGCGAGCCCCGCTCGCACTCGCACCACCGAGCTCTCCTTCCCAACGGCGGTACAGCCGGTGCGGCACTCCCGCCGCGTCCAGCACCCGCCCGGCGACGAAGTCCACCAGATCCTGGATGTGCGTCGCCCCCGCGTAGAACGCCGGCGAGGCGGGCAGCACCACGGCTCCCGCTTCGTCGAGCGCCACGAGCTGCTTGAGCGTCTGACCGCTCAGCGGCGTCTCGCGCACCGCGACGATCAACGGCCGGCGCTCCTTGAGCGTCACGCTCGCCACCCGCTGCAGCAGATCCTTCGACAGACCGAGGGCCACGCCGGCCACGCTCGCCGTGCTGGCGGGAACGATCAGCATGCCCTGCACGGGGTACGAGCCCGACGAGGGCCCGGCGGCGAGATCGCCGGCCGCCCAGTGGCGCACATCCGACACATCGGCCTCGAACGTCCCCGGCTTGCCGTCCGCGCCCCGCGCCAGCCAGGCGCGCAGGTCCTCCTGCCAGTGTGCGTCCCGGAAGCGGATCCCGGTCTCGTCGAGCAGCGTCAGGCGCGCGGCCCGGCTGACGACCAGGTCCACGGACTGCCCCGCCGCCAGCAGCCCGCGCAGCACGGCTGCGGCGTACGGCGTCCCGGACGCGCCGGAGACCCCGACCACCCAGGGCCGGCGTTGCGTTGTGTGTTCGTACGGCTCCACGGCATCGAGCCTATCCGGACAGCGATGGCCGACCGGCCCATGTCTGCGGGCGGACGGACCGCGGGGGGCTTGACGGCACCTTGACAGCGCCTTGGCGGGATAGTCCTTTGACATGCTTATCGCCCTGGACTTAAGTGGCTTCGCACTTTCACAGCACCTGCCACTGGGGGGATTCACCATCTACACCAAGCGCAAGGGTCTGGCCGCCGCCGGCTGCGTGGCTCTCATCGCCGCCGCGACCGTCGCCTGCGACCCCACCGACAAGCTCAGCCCCGAGGGCAAGGTGGAACGCGCCTTCGACAAGCTGAGCCGGCAGAAGTCCCTGTCCGCCGAGTTCGGCTTCGACGCGAACGCGGACAAGATCTTCAGCGCCATGAAGGACCAGAAGGACTTCGACCGCGAGGCCGCCGACCTCCTGGCGAGCCTGAAGCTCTCGTTCGCCATCAGCAACGACAAGCCGCTGGGGGACGTCCAGGAGGGCGACAGGAGCGGTGCAGGAACGTTCAAGCTGGCGAAGGGCGACAAGACCCTGGTCGAGATCCGCTCCGTCGGCGAGAAGTTCTACGCGCGCGGCGACATCAAGACCCTGGCCGAGCTCGGTGGCAAGAGCAAGAGCGCCAGGAGCAAGGACCGAAGCGAGCTGGGCGGCCGCGGCAAGAAGGCCATCGACGACCTCATCAAGAAGGCCGACCAGCTGCCCCCGTCCCTGGACGCGGTCAAGAGCGCCGTCAAGGGCGACTGGGTGAGCATCGACGCCAAGTCGTTCGAGGAGTTCAGCAAGGCCGCCGGCAAGTCCTCCGGCACCGCGAAGAACGACGGCACGCTCGACCCGAAGGGCCAGAAGCAGGCCCTTGAGGCGATGCGCAAGGCGCTCGTCGACAACGCGAAGTTCGAGGACGCGGGCTCCAGGGACGGCGCCGACCACGTCAAGGTCACCGTCCCCGCGAAGAAGGCCGCGAACGACCTCGCCGAGGGCCTCAAGCCGCTCAAGGACAAGCTCGGCGACAAGTTCAGCAAGCTCACCGAGCTCGACGACGTCCCGGACAAGGACGTCACCGTCGACGTGCGCATCAAGGACGGCATGCTCGCCGGCCTGAGCCTGGACGTGGCCCAGTTCGACAAGAAGGTCAAGGGCGAACTGCCGCTGGCCATCGGCATCAAGGGCGGCGCGGGCAAGGTCGAGGCCCCCGCCGGCGCGAAGGAGCTCAAGCCGCAGGACCTGATGGGCGCGGCGATGTTCCTGTTCGCGGGCGGCGACAGCGGCAGCGGCGGGGACAGCCCCTTCGGCGGCGGCTTCGGCGGCAGTGGCGGCTTCGGCGGCGGCCGCACCAGCTCCTTCTCCAAGGACACCTGACCGCACCTGCCGAACGACGAACGGGCGGCCGCACCCAGCAGGGTGCGGCCGCCCGTTTCGCGTGGTCGCGGGCCGTCGGGCCGACGGGCCGTCAGACCGTCAGGCCACGGACCAGCAGGTCGAGCAGCGCGCACACGAACAGCGCGATCCCGATGAAGCCGTTGACCGAGAAGAACGCCCTGTTCAGGCGCGAGAGGTCAGCCGGCTTGACGATCGAGTGCTCGTAGAGGAACGCCCCCGCGACCACCACCAGGCCGGCCCAGAAGAACACACCGGCACCGGTGGCCAGCGCGTACCAGACCAACAGCCCCGTCGTGATGACGTGGCACGCCCGCGCGCCGTACAGCGCCGCCGCGATGCCGAAGCGGGCCGGGGTGGACTTCACGCCGTGGGCGCGGTCGGCGGCCACGTCCTGGCAGGCGAAGATCAGGTCGAAGCCGCCGATCCATACGCCGACCGCCAGACCCAGGATCACCGCGTCCCAGGACCACTCGCCGGTGATCGCGAGCCAGGCACCGACCGGGCCGATGGCCTGGGCGAGGCCGAGGATCGCATGCGGGAAGTTCGTGAACCGCTTGCCGTACGGGTAGACCACCATCGGGATCACGGCGAGCGGCGCGAGCGCCAGGCAGAGCGGGTTGAGCAGCGCGGCCGCGCCCAGGAAGAAGACGACGGCCACCACAGCGCCGGTCCACGCCGAGCGTACGGACAGCGCGCCGGTCACCAGCTCCCGGCTCGCGGTGCGCGGATTACGGGCGTCGATCTCACGGTCGATGATGCGGTTGCACGCCATCGCGAAGGTGCGCAGGCCCACCATGGCCACGGTGACGAGCAGCAGCCGTCCCCAGTGGATGTTCCCGTCCCACTGGAACATCGCGGTGAGGGCGGCGATGTAGGCGAAGGGCAGCGCGAAGACCGAGTGCTCGATCATCACCACCCGCAGGAAGGCCCTGGTGCGGCCCTGCGGCACCGCGGCGGCGGAGGCGCTCACAGCCCGTACTCCTTCCAGCGCTTGGTCACCCGGTCGGCGACCTCCGGATCCGACTCGACCATCCGCGGCCAGCCGCCGTCGCGCGTGTAGCCCTCCTCGGGCCACTTCGCGGTCGCGTCGATGCCCGCCTTGCCGCCCCAGAACTGCTGGTAGGAGGCGTGGTCGAGGTGGTCGACGGGCCCCTCGACGACGGTGAGGTCACGGGCGTAGTCGGTGTTGCCCAGCGCCCGCCAGGACACCTCGTGCAGGTCGTGCACATCGCAGTCGGAGTCGACCACGATGATCAGCTTGGTCAGCGACATCATGTGCGCGCCCCAGATGGCGTGCATGACCTTCTGCGCGTGCTTGGGGTACTTCTTGTCGATCGAGACGATCGCGCAGTTGTGGAAGCCGCCGGACTCCGGCAGGTGGTAGTCCACGATGTCCGGGACGATCACCTTGAGCAGCGGCAGGAAGAACCGTTCCGTGGCGCGCCCCAGCGGGCCGTCCTCCGTCGGCGGGCGGCCGACGACGATCGACTGGAGCAGCGGGCGCCGCCGCATCGTCACACAGTCGATGCGCAGGGCCGGGAAGGGCTCCTGGGGAGTGTAGAAGCCCGTGTGGTCGCCGAAGGGGCCCTCGGGGAGCATCTCGCCGGGCTCCAGCCAGCCCTCGATGACGACCTCGGCGTTGGCCGGGACCTGCAGCGGCACCGTCTTGCAGTCGACCATCTCGATCCGCTTGCCCTGGATGAAGCCCGCGAAGAGGTACTCGTCGATGTCACCGGGCAGCGGCGCCGTGGAGGCGTACGTCACCGCCGGGGGGCAGCCGAAGGCGATGGCGACCGGCAGCCGCTCCCCGCGCTTGGCGGCCACCTGGTAGTGGTTGCGGCTGTCCTTGTGGATCTGCCAGTGCATGCCGATGGTGCGCTTGTCGTGGCGCTGGAGGCGGTAGAGGCCGAGGTTGCGGACGCCGGTCTCGGGGTGCTTGGTGTGGGTGAGGCCCAGGTTGAAGAAGGAGCCGCCGTCCTCGGGCCAGGTGAACAGCGCGGGAAGCCGGTCGAGGTCCACGTCGTCGCCGGTGAGGACCACTTCCTGGACCGGCGCGTCCTTGACCTTCTTCGGCGGCACGTGCGCCACCGCACCCAGCTTGCCGAAGGCCTCGCGCATACCCACGAAGCCCTGCGGCAGCTCCGGCTTGAGCAGCCCGCCGATCTTCTCGCTGATCTCCCCGTACGACTTCAGGCCCAGGGCCTTGAGCAGCCGCCGGTCGGTGCCGAAGACGTTCATGGCGAGCGGCATCGCCGCGCCCTTGACGTTCTCGAAGAGGAGCGCGGGGCCGCCCGCCTTGTTCACTCTGTCGACGATCTCCCCGATTTCCAGGTATGGATCGACTTCCGCCTTGATGCGCTTGAGATCGCCATCGCGCTCCAGCGACCGGAGGAACGAGCGAAGATCGTCGTAAGCCATGCCTTCCAGTATCGAGCACGCACTACCCTGGACCCGTCACGGGGGCCGCCGAGCGGCCCGTAGCACCGCACTCCGGGGGCCGCCACCATGCTCAGGTATCTGCCGTTCCTGCTGATCCTGGCGCTGTGGATCTACGCCTTCATCGACTGCCTCAACACGCCGGAGAAGGAAGTGCGGGGCCTGCCGAAGCTGGCGTGGGTGTTCGTCATCCTGCTCTTCGGCGAGGTGCTGGTGGGCCCGGTGGCCTGGCTCGTGGCGGGCCGCCCGCGCGGTCGCGCGCGCGTCCGCCCGGCGCGGCAGCGGTGGGTCGCCCCCGACGACAACCCGGAGTTCCTGCGCTCGCTGAAGAAGGACGACGACAAGGACCCGGGTGGCGAGGGCCCGAAGGGCTGAGCGGCCTCAGCCGCCCTGCCCGCGCTCGTAGTGCCCCCGCAGCTGCTGCCAGCGCTCCCGCGTCCAGGTGGACCAGTCGGCGGGGTGCCCGGCCAGGGCCTGCATCAGGTACTCGAAGTGGTGGTGCCACCCGGCCAGGCAGTCCAGGCGGACGTCCTCGGGCCCGGCCATCTCATTGGTGAAGTGCAGCAGCGTCCCGCCGACACCGAGCGGCCCCGGCTCCAGCTCGAAGCGGATGCGGCCGTGGATGTCCACGGTGTACTCCGCGAGCCGCTTCGGCTCCCACGCGGTCACCTGCCCGGGCGCCACCGTGGCGTGACCCCGGGCGTCGGTGTTCTGCCACCGCAGCGTGATCGCCCCGCCCTCGCGCCGCTCGAACGGCTCGGCCACGGCCAGCCAGGTCGGCAGCCCTTCGGGCGTGGCGACGGCGTCCCACACCTCGTCGACGGGATGCGGGATGGACAGCTCGTAGCGCAGGGTGTGGGTGTCGCCCCGGGACTCGGACGCGCCGTAGGGGGAGGGGATCTCCATGGGTCCACGTCTAACACGTGGCGGCGCGGGGCGCGCGTCAGTCGCGGGGCCAGGACGTCGTGTCGACGACGATCTCGGGGAACGGGAGGGTGAATTTGCTCGTGAAGCTGTACGTGGCCTGGTCGGTGTACTCACCGTCGAATGGCGCGTGAAAAACGTGCACGAACCCGGTCTTCGGGTCTGCGATCACGTACGTGGGGATCTCGGCGATGGCGTAGGTTTTCAGCTTCGACCCGAAGTCGTCCCGTCGACTGCTTCGGGAGACGACCTCTGCGACCAGTTCCAGGTCCTGGTACTGGTACAGGCCCTTCTCCGTCTTCTCCGCGCCCTCCCTGACGAGCGCCACATCGGGTGCGAAGCCGTTGAGGCAACCTGGGAAATCGACACGCACGTCCCAGAGGATGCCCGGATAATCCATGCCGCGTACGGCCTCGAGGGCACGGGTGAACATACGGATGATCGTGGAGTGCACGTCATGCTGCGGATTCAGGACGATCTCCCCCTCGATGATCTCCGCCCGGTAACCCGCAGGCACGTTCATGGCATCAATGAGTGCGAACATCTCATCGAGCTGCGCCGAGTCCTCTATGGTCGCCATCCGGTACCTCCCCAGTCCGTTCCGAGTCTAGGGAGCCACACCACCTCCCGCTCGCACAAAGGCCCGCTTCCCCCGAACGAGGGAGCGGGCTTTCGTACACGCGCGCGGCGCGAGCGTGCGGTCACACCCCCGCGTAGGAGTGCTTGCCGCTCAGCAGGATGTTCACGCCGTAGTAGTTGAACAGGTAGCAGGCGAAGGCCAGCAGGGCCAGGTAGGCGGCCTTGCGGCCCTTCCAGCCGGCGGTGGCGCGGGCGTGGAGGTAGCAGGCGTAGGCGACCCAGGTGATGAAGGACCAGACCTCCTTGGGGTCCCAGCCCCAGTAGCGGCCCCAGGCGGCCTCGGCCCAGATCGCGCCCGCGATGATCGTGAACGTCCACAGCGGGAAGACGGTCGCGTTGATGCGGTAGGCGAACTTGTCCAGGGTGGCCGCCGAGGGCAGCCGGGAGAGGACGTTGCTCCAGGCACCGCCGCCGTCGCCGCCCTCGGCCAGACGGGCCTCGTAGCCGTCACGGAAGAGGTAGAACAGGCTCGAACACGCCCCCACCCACAGCGCCGCGCCCGACAGGATGGCGCAGGAGACGTGGATCCACAGCCAGTAGGAGTGCAGCGCCGGCACGAGCTGGTCGCTGTCGGTGTACAGCACCGAGACGGCCAGGCCCAGGTCGAGCAGGATCGACGTGGTCAGCGGCAGGCCCAGCCAGCGGACGTTCTTCTTCGCCGCGAGCAGGCCCAGGTAGACGCCGACGGCGGCCATGGCGAACGTCGTGGAGAACTCGTACATGTTGCCCCACGGCGCCCGCTCCACGGACAGCGCGCGGGTGAGCACGCCGCCCACGTGCAGGGCGAAGGCGAGGACGGTCAGCGAGACGGCGATGCGGCCGTACAGGTCGCCCTTCTCGCTGGTGCCGGCGGCGCCGGGGCCGTCGGGCACGTCACGGCTGCCGGGGGCGGCGCGCGTGACGACCTTCGGGCGCTCCAGGACGGCCGTGCCGCCGCCCTGCCCGGCCTTCTTCACGTTGACGGTCACGGCCGGCGCCGCCGCCGTGATCGCCGCGGCGGTGCGGCCGACGGCGCTGCGGCTGCCGAGGACCCACTCGGCGATGTGCGCGAGGAAGGCGAGGGTATAGACAGCCATGGCCGAGTAGACCAGCACATTGCTGATGTGGGCCAGGTTCTCGTTGGCTGCGGCGGCGAGAATCACGCGCGCGCTCCTTCGGACGGTTCGGCGGGGGCTGCTGTGTCGTCGGCGTCGGCGGCTGCGTCGGCGTCGGTGGCTTCGGTGGTGACGGGCGGGGCATCGGGCTGCAGGGCCACGGCGAGGGCGGCAAGCTCTTCGGGCAGCCGGGCGGACTCACTGCGGCCGAGGCCGGCCAGCTCCACGACCGTACGCCCCCCGCCGTCGGCCACGGCCCGCACCCACACCCGGCGGCGCTGGATGAACAGCGACCCGGCCAGGCCGATCAGGGCGCAGACCGCGCCGACGAGCGCGAGCTCGTTGCCCGGCTTCTGCGAGATCTGGAACGTGGCCCACTGCTTGATGCCCTCGAACTTCAGCTCGCCCGCACCGTCCGGCAGCGCCATGGTGTCGCCGACCTTGAGGGCCTTGGCGAAGGCCGAGCCGTCCGCGTCCTTGAACTGCTTCATCTTGGACGTGTTGAGCTGGTAGACGCTCTGCGGCACGCCCGAGTCGAGGCCGAGGCTGCCGCGGTAGGCGGTCAGCACGAGCGCCGGATTGTCCAGCGCGGGGAACCGGGACAGCATGGTTCCGGACCGCAGGTCCAGGGTCGGCACGAAGTTGCCCTGGAAGCCGAGGTCGTCCTCCTTGCCGTCCTTGTCCCGGTAGTCCGGCACCTTGAGCACACTGGTCTCGGTGACGTTGTTGTCCAGCGGCAGCGAGGGGATGGGGCCCCTGAAGGCGACGTTGCCCTTGCCGTCGCGGACCGTGACCATCGGGGCGTAGCCGTGGCCGATGAGGTAGACCTTCGAGCCGGCCGTCTCCAGCGGCTCGTTCACCTTGATGGTGGCCTTGCGGGGCGCGCCGTCGGCCCCCTCCCGGTACGTGACGTGGGCGGCGTAGTCGCGCGGGGTGCCCTTCTCGGGGCCGGTGCGCTCGTACGTGCCGGAGAAGCTGTCGAGGTCGAAGTCGAAGGCGTCGAGGTCGTCGGCGTCGAACAGCGACCCGGCCTTGAAGTCGTCGTACTGGGTGAGCGTGTTGGCGAAGCCGTCGCCCTCGACGACCAGCTTGCCGCCCTCGGACTTCCACAGCTGCCCGGCGGCGAACGCCACGAGCATGACGATCAGGGAGATGTGGAAGAGGAGGTTGCCGGCCTCACGCAGGTAGCCCTTCTCCGAGCCGACCGAGTCCGCGGCCCGCTCGGTGCGGAAGCGCCTGCGCCGCAGCAGCTTCTCCGCCGCCGCCAGCACCTGCTCCGGCTCGGCGTCCGTGCGCCAGGTGGCGTGCGCGGGCATCCGCGTCAGCAGGCGCGGGGCGCCCGGCGGGCGGCTGCGCAGCTGGCCGACGAACTGCCAGGTGCGCGGCACGATGCAGCCGATGAGGGAGACGAACAGCAGGATGTAGATCGCGGAGAACCACACCGAGCTGTAGACGTGGAAGAGCCCGAGCTTCTCGTAGACCGGCGTGAGCGTCTCGTGCCTGGTCTTCCAGGCCTCGGCCTTGAGGACGTCGACGGAGGCCTGCGGCACGAGCGAGCCGGGGATGGTGGCCAGGGAGAGCAGGAAGAGCAGGATCAGCGCGACCCGCATCGAGGTCAGCTGGCGCCACACCCAGCGCACCCAGCCGAAGGCCTCCCGGCCCGACCAGGCCAGGGCCCCCAGGGCGCCGGGCTTGCGCATGCCGCCGAACGAGCCGGGCACCGCCTCCCCACGGTCCTCCACGGGGGCCGTGGACATGGATGCGCCCGCGGCGCCGGCGTCGGGATCCTCCGGCGCCGGAGCGGAAGCGGTGCTTTTCGTCTTGGCCATTGATCAGATCCCGGGGGTGAATTGCGACGACCACGTCTGAAGGTCCTGGACCATGCTGTCCCACGCGCCTGTGACCAGGAGCACACCGACCACGACGAGCATCCCGCCGCCGGCCCGCATGACCCACGCGTAGTGCCGCTTGATCCAGCCGAACGTGCCGAGCGCGCGCCGGAAGGCGACGGCGGCCAGGACGAAGGGCAGGCCGAGGCCGAGGCAGTAGGCGACCGTGAGCAGCGCACCGCGCCCGGCGCTGGCCTGCTGGGAGGACAAGGACAGGACGGCGGCGAGCGTGGGGCCGATGCAGGGCGCCCAGCCGAGGCCGAAGAGCACCCCGAGCAGCGGCGCCCCGGCCAGGCCCATCGCCGGTCTGGTGTGGAAGCGGAACTCGCGCTGGCCGAAGCGGTTCAGCAGCCCCATGAAGGCCAGGCCCAGCACGATGGTGAGGGCCCCGAGCACCGTGGAGATCGTCTCCTTGTACTCCAGCAGCGTCTGGCCGAAGAAGCCGAAGGCCGCGCCGAAGGAGACGAAGACGGCGGTGAAGCCGAGCACGAACAGCGAGGACCCGGCGACCATCCGGCCCCGCCGGGCCTCGGCCAGGTCGGCGCCGCTGACGCCCGTGACGTAGGAGAGGTAGCCGGGCACGAGCGGCAGCACGCACGGCGAGAAGAACGAGACGAGGCCGCCGAGCACCGCCACGGGCAGGGCCAGCAGCAGCGCTCCGGTCAGGACCGTCTGGTTGACCTCACCCGCGGCGGCGAGCGAGGTGGCCACGGTCGCGTGCGTCACATCGGCCACGGAGTTCACCGGGGTCACTTCTCCGCGACCAGCGGGTCGAGGGCCTCGCGCAGCTCGTCCTCGCCCAGCGGCTTGATCGCCCTGGCGGCGATCCTCCCGTCCCGGTCGATGAAGACGGTGGAGGGGATGGCCTGGGGGTTCAGGCTGCCCTTGGGGAAGCGCAGCAGCAGCTTGCCGGAGGAGTCGTACAGGCTCGGATAGGGAACCTTGAACTCCTTCTCGAAGGCCAGGGCCGGGGCGGGGTCGGGGTCGCGGGTGTTGAGCCCGACGAACTCCACGCCCTTGGCCTTGTAGTCGTTGGCCACCGCGACGAGGTTCTTGGCCTCGGCCCGGCAGGGCGCACACCACGAGCCCCACACGTTCAGGACGACGATCTTGCCCTTGTGGTCCTTGGCGACGTCGAGGTCCTTGCCGTCCAGGCTCTTGCCGGAGAGGTCCGGCGCGCTCTGCCGGCCGGCCTTGTCCTTGACCACGTCGACGCCGCCGGAGCCCTGCACGAACTGGGTCTGCCCGCCTCCGCCGGAGGTGTTACCGGAACCGCACGCGCTCAGCGTCAGCGCCGCAAAAGCGGCTCCGGCGGCCAGCACGGTGGTACGACGGCGGGAACGGTGGCGTCGAAGGGCGCGGCAGGCACTCATGTGAAAAGTTTCGCATGGGCAGTTCAGGGATCTTCCTCACCCCCCTCGGTGTCCTCCTCGGCAGGCTTCTGCGGCTTCTCCGGCTTGGGCGGGGCTTTCGGCCCGGCTTTCGACGCGGCTTTCGGCCCCGCCTTCGCGCTCCACTTCTCGCCCACATCAAGCTTGCGCAGTCCGGCGAGCACCGCCGGACTCTGCACATCCAGCCAGTCGACGAACTGCCGGAACGACACCGGACGGACGTCCTTGCGCTTGTCGTCGGCGATGTACTTGATCGCCTCCTCCACCGCATCCATGTAAATCCCCCCGTTCCATTCCTCGAAGTGATTCCCCACAAAGAACGGCGCCCGGTTCGTCTCGTAGGCCCGGTCGAATCCGGCGATGTACGACTCCGTGGCCTGCCGCCGCCAGGACGAGTAGTGGTGGGAGGGACCGCGGGTGGTGTTCTTCGACTGATTGGCCAGGATGTTGTAGTCCATGGAAAGGACCTCGAACGAGTGACCCGGAAAGGGCATCTGCTGCAGCGGCAGGTCCCACAGCCCGTGCTTCTTCCGCGGCCACACCTGCAGCCCGCCGGCCGAACTCGCGTCGTAGCGCCAGCCGAGTTTCGCGGCGGTGGGCAGCAGATTGTCCTGGCCCAGCAGACAGGGGGTGCGGCCGCCGACGAGTTCCTTGCGGTAGTCGAAGGGCAGCGGATCAAGATCGGTGAATCCGGTGTGCGTCCGCCACCGGGAGACGAACGAGACCGCCTGCTCGATCTCGTATTCCCACTCCTTGGGCGTCCAGTGGGCCACCGATCCGCTCCCCGAACAGAAGTGGCCGTTGAAGTGCGTGCCCACCTCGTGGCCCTCCAGCCAGGCCGCCCGCATCTGGCGCAGCGTCTCCCTGATGTGCCCGTCCGTGAGGTACCCGATGTCGGACGCGCCGACGGGATTGTTCGGCGGGTCGTAGAGCCGCTTCTTCGACTCGGGCACGAGATAGACCCCCGACAGGAAGAACGTCATCCGCACGCCGTGGTCCCGGGCGAGCTTGCGGAAGCGGGGGAAGAGACCGTTGCCGACCTCGCCCGCCCCGTCCCAGGAGAAGATCACGAACTGCGGGGGCTTCTCGCCCGGCTCCAGCGGGACAGGCTTCGGCGGCTGGTTGGGCTGCCGGCCGTAGTCGGCTGTGGACCCGTCACCGATCAGGCGAGGCTTGACCGGGGCGTTCGCCTTCGCGCCGGGCTCACTCGGCCCGAGGCTCGCGGTGGCGGAGGAGCAGCCGACGCCACCGCCCAGCGCGGCCGCCGCTCCCACCCCCATTCCGAGCAGGGTCCGTCGGGTGATGTCGCGGCTTTCGCGCATGTCGGCTCCGTCCGTGCTCGCTGCGCCCCCGTACCATATGCCGTCCATATAAGTGGACATTGAGTACGAGGGCGCGTCGAACTACGACGGTTGCGCTGTTTTCAGGGTCTTCACGGAATTTTCGGTTGCGACCCTTCACCTGGTTCGCGCGGGCGTACGACCGCCTACGCCCCGAACGCCTTCGCGCCGCCCTTCACCGGCTTCGCGCCCGCCAGCAGATGAGCGGGCACCAGATCCCGGGCCGGCTCGCTGTATCCCACCGAGACGATCCGGTCCCCGCGGTAGGTGAACGTCGTCAGGCTCGCCAGCGTGCACTGCCGCCTGCGCGGGTCGTGCCACAGCCGACGCTTCTCCACGAAGCTCCGCACGATCCAGATCGGCAGCTGATGACTGACCAGCGCGGCCTCATGACCGCGCGCGGCATCCTTCGCCGCGTCCAGCGCACCCATCATCCGCACGACCTGCTCGACGTACGGCTCACCCCAGGAGGGACGGAACGGATTCGTCAGGTGCCTCCAGTTGGCCGGCTTGCGCAGCGCGCCGTCGCCGACCCCGAAGGTCTTGCCCTCGAAGACGTTCGCCGCCTCGATCAGCCGCTCGTCCGTCGCCAGCTCCAGGCCGTGCACCTTCGCCACCGGCGCCGCCGTCTCCTGAGCCCGCTCCAGCGGGGAGGCGACCACATACGCCACATCCCGCTCCGCCAGATGCTCCGCCACCCGGTCGGCCATCCGCCGGCCCAGTTCCGAGAGGTGATAGCCGGACCTGCGCCCGTACAGCACGCCGTCCGGGTTGTGCACCTCACCGTGGCGCACCAGATGGACGACGGTGATGTCGCTGTCCTTGCCCGCCCCGCTCACTTGCCCTCCTCCGTCGCCCCGGCCGCCGCACGCGCCGCGGCCGGCAGCGCCGCCGCGATCCGCTCGATCGCCGCCGCGTCGTGCGCCGTCGAGACGAACCACGACTCGAACGCCGACGGCGGCAGGTACACGCCCTGCGCCAGCATCGAGTGGAAGAAGGCGTTGAAGCGGAACGACTCCTGCGCCCTGGCCTTGTCGTAGTCCGTGACCTCGCTCCCGGTGAAGAACACCGAGAACATGTTGCCCGCCGTCTGCAGGCGGTGGACCACGCCCTCCTTGGTGAGCGCCTCGCCCACCAGGGCGCGGATCTCGGCGGAGACCGCGTCCACCCGCTCGTACGCCGCGTCGTCCAGCAGCCGCAGCTGCGCCAGGCCCGCCGCCGTGGCGACCGGGTTACCCGAGAGCGTGCCCGCCTGGTAGACCGGGCCCGCCGGGGCCAGGTGCGCCATCACATCGGCGCGGCCGCCGAAGGCCGCGGCCGGGAAGCCGCCGCCCATGACCTTGCCGAAGGTCATCAGGTCCGGCTTCACGCCGTCGATGCCGTACCAGCCGGCCTTCGAGACCCTGAAGCCCGTCATGACCTCGTCGGAGATGAACAGCGCGCCGTTGCCGGCGCAGGCGGCCTTGAGGCCCTCGTTGAAGCCAGGCAGCGGCGGGACCACGCCCATGTTGCCCGGCGAGGCCTCGGTGATCACACAGGCGATCTCGCCCGGGTGGGCGTGGAAGGCCTCGTGGACGGCCTCCAGGTCGTTGTACGGCAGGACGATCGTGTCCCCGGCCTGCGCGCCCGTGACGCCCGGCGTGTCGGGGAGGCCGAACGTGGCCACACCGGAGCCGGCGGCAGCCAGCAGGGCGTCCACATGGCCGTGGTAGCAGCCCGCGAACTTGATCACCTTGGCGCGGCCGGTGAAACCGCGGGCCAGCCGGATGGCCGACATCGTGGCCTCGGTACCGGACGAGACCAGGCGCACCTGCTCGACCGGCTCGATCCGCGCGACGATCTCCTCGGCCAGCGCGACCTCGCCCTCACCGGGCGTGCCGAACGAGGTGCCGCGCGCCACCGCGTCCTGCACGGCAGCAATCACTTCGGGGTGGGAATGGCCGAGAATCATCGGCCCCCATGAACACACGAGGTCCACATATTCCCGGCCATCGGCGTCGGTCAGGTACGGACCGGAGCCGGAGACCATGAACCGGGGCGTACCGCCCACGGCTCGGAACGCGCGCACCGGAGAGTTCACGCCACCGGGGGTCACGACCGACGCACGGTCGAAAAGCGTCTGCGAGACTGGGGCTTCATATGGGTAGCTCACGCTAGCCATGGTCTCAGAGCCCTCCGGCGAGTCGCGGCCGGGCGTTTCGCACGCTGTGCACGGGGGAGGTCTCTGAGACGATGATCGGGTTGCGCGGCGGGGGCTGTGCTGCCTAAAAAAGCGGTCGGGTGGAGATATGCATCGCGGTGGCGGACTGGGCGAGGGCACCGATGACCTGGGGCCCGAGCGAGCCGAGCAGGCCCACAGGGGGCGACACCGGCGCGAGGAACAACGCGAGGAATACAGCGCGAGCAGGAGTGGCCGGGTGGGGGTGACCTACAAATACTTCGGGGCACCGAATGGCGCCACCGCTGCCCGCGTGCCCATTTCCATGCGCCCGGAAGAGCTCGGCGGCGACGAGCTGGGCATGGGCGGCATGTTTACGAAGATCAAACCGGAGACGGTGGCCGCGATGGTCCTCACCGGCATCGAGGGCATACCCCTGCACAAGGTCCCCCCTCTCGAACTGGTCGTTCTCCATCCCGACTACGCCGTCGTGAAGCTCCCCATGACCGTGGTCGATCCGCTGCGCGGCATTGGCGAGGAATCGGTGGGCGCAGCCGCTTTCATCTGGTCCACGGTCCCCGACCGGGGCGGCCCGCGCGACGCGTTCTCGGTCTACCGGCTGCTGCACGAATGGCAGGACTTCTCCCATCGCCTGCACGAGGCCGGCCACCAGCCGTACTGCCTGGTGTGGCCGTAACCAATCCCCCGTAAATCGCCGCCGACCAAAACAAATCCCCGCTGACCGAAACAAACCCTCGCCGACCGGAACAAATCCCCGCGACATAATCTGCGGCCATGCTCATCGCCCGTTCCATCACCCTCTTCCTCCTCGCCGCACTCCTGGAGATCGGCGGCGCCTGGCTGGTCTGGCAGGGCGTACGCGGCAGCGGTTCCGGACCGGGGCGCGGCTGGGCCTGGACCGGCGCCGGCGTCCTCGCCCTCGGCGCATACGGCTTCGTCGCCACGCTCCAGCCGGACGCGCACTTCGGCCGGATCCTCGCCGCGTACGGCGGCGTCTTCGTGGCGGGCTCCCTCGCCTGGGGCATGGCCGCGGACGGCTTCCGCCCGGACCGCTACGACGTGGCAGGCGCACTGGTCTGCCTCGCCGGCGTAGCAGTGATCATGTACGCGCCCCGCGGCCGCTGACCCGGCCGGACGGGCCGCCTATGCTGCGCCTAGACCACGCCAGTCCCAGGAGGCCCAGCATGAGCACCCGCACCGCAGTCATCACCGGCGCGAGCAGCGGCATCGGCGCCGCCACCGCCCGCCGGCTGGCCGCCGCCGGCTACCGCGTCGTGCTCACCGCCCGCCGCGAGGACCGCATCAACGCCCTCGCCGAGGAGCTCACCGCAGCCGGCCACGAGGCGGTCCCCTACGTCCTCGACGTCACCGACCGCCCGGCCGTCGACGCCTTCGCCGCCTTCCTCGACGCCCACGCCCCCGTGGAGGTCCTGGTCAACAACGCCGGCGGCGCCATCGGCGCCGAGCCCGTCGCCACCGCCGACCCCACCGACTGGCGCACGATGTACGAGGTCAACGTCCTCGGCACCCTCCACATGACCCAGGCCCTGCTCCCCCGCCTCGTCGCCGCCGAGGGCACGGTGATCGTCCTCTCCTCCACGGCGGGCCTGGCCACCTACGAAGGCGGCGGCGGCTACGTCGCGGCCAAGCACGGCGCCCACGTCATCGCCGAGACCCTGCGCCTGGAGCTGTGCGGCGAGCCCGTACGCGTCGTCGAGATCGCCCCCGGCATGGTGCGGACCGAGGAGTTCGCCCTCACCCGCTTCCGCGGCGACAAGGACAAGGCCGCCGCCGTCTACAACGGCGTCGCCGAGCCGCTGAGCGCCGACGACGTCGCCGACACCATCTCCTGGGCCGTCACCCGCCCCCCGCACGTCAACGTCGACCTGCTCGTCGTCCGCCCGCGCGCCCAGGCCTCGAACTACAAGGTGCACCGGGAGAGCTGAACCGGGACGGGGGCCGGGACCGGACCGGGACCGGGACCGGGACCACGGTCGCAGGACCGGCGACCGATGCGTAAACGATCATCCAACGGTAGTTTCGTCCGTACAGCCGCCCACTGGCGGACCCGTACCAAGGGGGATCCCATGCGCGTCACCGGCTTCGACCACCTCGTGCTCAACGTCTCCGACGTCGAGCGCGCCCTCGCCTTCTACACCGGTCCCCTCGGCCTGGAGCCGGTCCGCGTGGACGAATGGCGCGCCGGCAAGGTCTCCTTCCCCTCGGTCCGGGTCTCCCCCGGCACGATCATCGACCTGGTGGCCCGCGAGCGCGGCGAGTCCAACGTCGACCACATCTGCCTCGTCGTCGAGCCCCTGGACTGGCAGGACGTCATCGCCGCCGGCACCTTCCAGGTCGTCGACGGCCCCGGCCCCCGCTACGGCGCCCGCGGCACCGCCGAGTCGGTCTACGTCCTCGACCCGGACGGCAACACGGTCGAGCTCCGCTGGTACCCGCAGGACGCGTGAACGCAAACGGAAGCGGCGCCTACGCGCGTTGCGCGCTCGCGGGTTCGAGTGACGCCCGGTTGTTCAGGACAACCGGGCGACGGGGGCGACTGACGATCGCTGCGCCGAAAATAGCGCCCGTCAGCCCTTCACGCAGACGACCTGCTTGAGCTTCGCCACGACCTCGACGAGATCCCGCTGCTGCTCCATGACCTGCTCGATCGGCTTGTACGCGGCCGGGATCTCGTCGACCACACCACGGTCCTTGCGGCACTCGACGCCCTGCGTCTGCTCCGCCAGGTCCCGCTCGGAGAAGCGCTTCTTCGCCTGGTTGCGGCTCATCCGGCGGCCCGCGCCGTGCGAGGCGGAGTTGAACGACGCCGCGTTGCCCAAACCGCGCACGATGTACGAGCCGGTGCCCATCGAGCCCGGGATGATGCCGTACTCGCCGCCGCCCGCGCGGATCGCACCCTTGCGGGTGACCAGCAGGTCCACGCCCTCGTACCGCTCCTCGGCCACGTAGTTGTGGTGGCAGGAGATCGTGGGCTCGAACATCGGCTTGGCCTTCTTGAACTCCTTGCGGACGACGTCCTGGAAGAGCGCCATCATGACCTCGCGGTTGTGCCGCGCGTACTCCTGCGCCCAGAACAGGTCGTGGCGGTAGGCGGCCATCTGCGGGGTGTCGGCTATGAACACCGCGAGGTCGCGGTCGACGAGCCCCTGGTTGTGCGAGAGCTTCCGCGCCTCGCCGATGTGGTACTCGGCCAGTTCCTTGCCGATATTGCGGGAGCCGGAGTGCAGCATCAGCCAGACAAATCCTTGGCCATCGATGCAAACTTCGCAGAAGTGATTTCCGGATCCGAGCGTTCCCATCTGCTTCAGTGCCCGACCCTGACGGAATTTGACCGCCTCCGCCACCCCGTCGAACCGTGCCCAGAAGTCGTCCCACCCCGCCGTCGGCAGCCCGTGCAGGCGGCGCGGGTCCACCGGGTCGTCGTGCATGGAGAAGCCCACCGGAATCGCCTGCTCGATCTTCGACCGCAGCCGCGACAGATCCCCCGGCAGGTCGTTGGCCGTCAGCGAGGTCTTCACCGCCGACATGCCGCAGCCGATGTCGACCCCCACCGCCGCCGGGCACACCGCGCCCCGCATGGCGATCACCGAGCCGACCGTGGCGCCCTTGCCGAAGTGGACGTCCGGCATCACGGCGAGGCCCTGGATCCACGGCAGCGTGGAGACGTTCCGCAGCTGCTGCATCGCTACCGGCTCGACCGTGGCGGGGTCCGCCCACATACGGATCGGTACCCGGGCGCCGGGCACCTCTGTGTAGGACATACCTTCCTCATTCCCCCGAAAAACATGGATAACGCAAAAGCCGGAACTATCAGCTCATCCACGACAGCGGGACGGCAGACGCGGCAGCGCGTGCGGTACACATTGTGTCCAGTCGCCACCGCGCGACGACAAACGGTTTTCGGCTGAAGGGAGCCACGGACAGTGCAGCGAAGGGCGTACGCACCGGCAGCCGCACTGGCCGCGGCGGTGCTGGCGGCAGGTCTCACCGGGTGCGGTGGAGGCGGCGGGTCCGGCGGCGGGGGCATCGACGCCAAGGCCGGGCAGTCGGGGTCCTCGGCCCCCGCGGGGCCGCCCGGGAAGTACCACAGCCTCCCCGAGCCGTGCGGTTACGTCAGCCCCGGCACCCTGCGCCGCATGCTGCCGGGCGCGGGCGACGGTGACGAGGCGGAGGCCAAGCGGCTCCTGCGGGGGCAG
Organism: Streptomyces sp. NPDC026206; assembly: GCF_040638465.1. Taxonomy (NCBI): domain Bacteria; kingdom Bacillati; phylum Actinomycetota; class Actinomycetes; order Kitasatosporales; family Streptomycetaceae; genus Streptomyces; species Streptomyces sp. NPDC026206. The sequence goes on along the minus strand of NZ_JBEZYL010000018.1, from coordinate 22,141 downwards.
GCGGCCATCACGTACGACACCGACCGCCGCGTCGGCTGCCGCTGGAAGCTGGAGACGCCCAACGGCACCCGGCACCTGTCGGTGGACTTCGAGCGGGTGGTCTCCTACCAGCCGGGGGTCAGCGACGAGGCCCGGGCGCAGCAGCTGTACGAGCGCCAGGCGAGCGCCGCGCGCATCCCCAGCGCCGCGCCCTCCGCCCCGTCCGGCAAGCCCTCGGCCGCCCCCTCCGCGTCCGCGAGTGCGTCCGCGAGTGCGGGCGCGCCCGGTGACGGGGGTCCCGTGCCGCAGCTGGGCGAGGAGTCGGCGGTGCCCTCGGCCCCGTCCTCGGCGCCGGCGTCCGCGTCCACCGATCCGCGCCTGGCGCCCCGGGTGCTGGACGATCTCGGCGATGACGCGTTCGTGAACGACAAGTTGGCGACCACCGGCACGGGAGTGCACCGGGATGTCACGGTCGTCTTCCGGTCCTCGAACGTGCTGGTGACGATCGCGTACGACCAGTGGACGACGGACAAGCAGCAGGTTCCCAGCAGTCAGGACCTGCAGGGCAAGGCCCATGGCCTGGCCCGTGAACTCGACGCCGGGCACTTCGGCAATTAGCCCGCCGCCCGGCGGGTTGACGGCCCCGTTTCGGCCGCTGCCGGGCGTGGGCCGCGTACCGTGCCCGTAGGCACGACCCCGTAGGTACCGGGCGCGTACGACAGCCGCCACGCCCCGCGACCACTTACTCCGAACGAGCGAAGGACCCATGCACCGACGAACCGCCCCGCGACTCGCCCGAATCCTCGCCTGCGCCGCAGTACCGGTGATGCTCGTCGCCACCGGCTGCTCCTCGGACGGCGACTCCGGGTCCAAGAAGGAGTCGGGCAAGCCGACGAAGTCGGCGACGCCCAGTGCCGCGCCCACGGTCAAGGCGGCGACGTTCGCCAAGCTGCCGGAGGTCTGCAAGACGGTCGCGGAGAAGTCCGTCGAGAAGCTGGTGCCGAAGGCGGACAAGAAGGAGGGCAAGGCCCTCCCGGCGAGCGACACCAACGACTCGGCGAGCTGCTTCTGGAGCGGTCTGAACGACGAGGACGTGAAGGACCTGCAGTTCCGGTCCCTGACCGTCTCGTTGAAGCGGTTCGCTTCCGACCCGACGCTGGGTTCGGGCGAGAAGCGTGCGGAGGCGTTCGCGGCGCAGCAGGTGACGAAGGCGACGACGGCGGACGGTGCGAAGAACGCCAAGACCGACAAGGCGGACGGCATCGGTGAGAGCGCGAGCGTGGTGAGCACCGAGTCGAAGAAGGACGACAACGACTTCCGGAACGAGACCGTGGTGACGCGGACCGCGAATGTCGTGGTGGTCGTGAAGTACAGCGGTGCGGGCTATGAGGGTGCGAAGTCGCCGAATGTGGACGACATGAAGAAGGACGCGCAGGAGGCGGCCAAGGAGGCCGTGAAGTCGGTCGCCGAGGCGAACAAGTAGCAGCTGGGCGGGCGTGAAGCGGCGAAGGGCCGCCGGCCGGTGGGGTTCACCGGGCGGCGGCCCTTCGTGCTGTGGGGTGGTTACGCCCCGAGCAGTGTGCGTACGCGGTCGGCGCCGACCGCGAGCAGCAGCGTGGGCAGGCGCGGGCCGGTGTCGCGGCTGACCAGGAGCTGGTAGAGCAGGGCGAAGAAGGCGCGCTGGGCGAGCTTGAGCTCCGGGGTGGGCTTGGCGTGGGGTTCGAGCCCGGCCTGGACCTTGGGGACGCCGTAGACGAGGGCGGTCAGGCCGTCGAGGGACCAGTGCTCGTCCAGGCCGTCCAGGAGGAGGCGCAGGGATTCGCGGGCCTGCTCGTCGAGGGAGCCGAGGAGCTCGGTGTCGGGTTCGGAGCGGACGACCGTGCGGGACTCGGCGGGGACCTGGGTGTTGATCCAGTGCTCGGCCTTGTCCAGGCGCGGGCGGGTCTCGTCGAGGGACTTGACCGGGTTGGCCGGGTCGAGGTCGCCGAGGATGCGCAGGGTCTGCTCGTCGTGGCCGGCGGTGATGTCGACGACCGAGGCGAGCGTGCGGTAGGGCAGCGGGCGGGGGGTGCTGGGCAGCTCGCCGGCGGCGGTGCGGACGGCGCGGCTGTAGGCGGCGGCGTCGGCGGGCAGGACGGTGCCGTCGGCGACCTTCGCGCCGAGCTTGTCCCACTCGTCGTAGAGCCGCTGGATCTCCTGGTCGAAGGCGATCTTGAAGGACTGGTTGGGCCTGCGGCGGGCGTAGAGCCAGCGCAGCAGGGGGGCCTCCATGATCTGGAGGGCGTCGCCGGGGGTGGGGACGCCGCCCTTGGAGGAGGACATCTTGGCCATGCCGCTGATGCCGACGAAGGCGTACATCGGGCCGATGGGCTGCTCGCCGCCGAAGATCGGGCCGACGATCTGGCCGCCGACCTGGAAGGAGGAGCCGGGCGAGGAGTGGTCGACGCCGCTGGGCTCGAAGATGACGCCTTCGTGGGCCCAGCGCATGGGCCAGTCGACCTTCCAGACCAGCTTGCCGTGGTCGAACTCGCTGAGGAGGACGGTCTCGCGGTGGCCGCAGGCGCAGTGGTAGGCGAGCTCGGTGGTCTCGTCGTCGTACGCCGTGACCGTGGTGAGGTCCTTGTTGCAGACGGTGCAGTAGGGCTTGTACGGGTAGTAGCCCGTGCTGCTGCTGCCGTCGTCCTCGGCGGCGGCGCCGGAGCCTTCGGCGGCCTCCAGCTCGGCCTCGTCGACCGGCTTCTGCCCCTTCTTGGCGGGCTTGGCCTTGGTGCGGTACTGGGCGAGGATCGCGTCGATGTCGCCGCGGTGCTTCATGGCGTGCAGGATCTGCTCGCGGTAGGCGCCGGCGGTGTACTGCTCGGTCTGGCTGATGCCGCGGTAGTCGATGCCGAGCTCGTCCAGGGCCTCGGTCATGGCGGCCTTGAAGTGCTCGGCCCAGCTGCCGTAGGGGCTGCCGGGCGGGGCGGGGACGGCGGTCAGCGGCTTGCCGATGTGCTCCGCCCAGGAGGCGTCGACGCCGGCCGGGACCTTGCGGTACCGGTCGTAGTCGTCCCAGGAGAGGACGTGGACGCATGCGTGGCCGCGACGGCGGATCTCGTCGGCGACCAGGTGCGGGGTCATGACCTCGCGGAGGTTGCCGAGGTGGATCGGGCCGGAGGGGCTGAGACCCGAGGCGACGACGATCGGTTTGCCCGGGGCACGGCGCTCCCCCTCGGCGATGACCTCGTCGGCGAAACGGGAGACCCAGTCGGCCTCGGTGCTCTGAGCCTGAGCCACGGCACTTCCTTCCTTACGGTCCTGGCATGACCATTGTCCCAGACGGAAGGGGTGGCTCCGGGGTTGCCCGGGGCGCGGGAAATCCCCGGGAGTCCGTGATAGGCGCATGGGATACTCGGACTGTCGAAAATGCCGCCTACCGGAATGGCAACCACCTCATGGCTTCGGTTCCCTCCCTCGCTTCCACGCTCGACCAGCGCATCGCGGACGCCCTCTCGGCTGTTGTGCCGGAGGCCGGTGCCGCCGATCCGCTGCTGCGACGAAGCGACCGGGCGGACTTCCAGGCCAACGGCATGCTGGCGCTGGCGAAGAAGCTGAAGGGCAACCCGCGCGAGCTGGCCGCGAAGGTCGTCGGGGCGCTGCCGGCCGGTGACCTGATCCGGGACGTCGAGGTGTCCGGTCCGGGCTTCCTCAACATCACCGTCTCCGACAAGGCGATCACCGAGACGCTGGCGGCCCGTGCGGCCGACGAGCGGCTGGGTGTTCCGCTCGCGGAGCAGCCGGGTACGACGGTCATCGACTACGCCCAGCCGAACGTGGCGAAGGAGATGCACGTCGGCCATCTGCGCTCGGCGGTGATCGGCGACGCGGTCGTGCGGATCCTGGAGTTCGCGGGCGAGAAGGTCGTGCGCCGTCACCACATCGGGGACTGGGGCACGCAGTTCGGCATGCTCATCCAGTACCTGACCGAGCACCCGCACGAGCTGGACCACAAGGACGCCTCGTCCGGCGAAGAGGCGATGTCCAACCTCGGCCGGCTCTACAAGGCCTCCCGGGCGCTCTTCGACTCCGACGCGGAGTTCAAGGAGCGGGCGCGCCGCCGGGTGGTGGACCTGCAGGCGGGGGACGAGGAGACGCTGGCGCTGTGGCAGCGTTTCGTGGACGAGTCGAAGATCTACTTCTACTCGGTCTTCGGCAAGCTCGACATGGACATCCGCGACGAGGACGTGGTCGGCGAGTCGGGGTACAACTCCATGCTGGCGGAGACCTGCCGCCTGCTGGAGGAGTCCGGTGTCGCGGTGCGTTCCGAGGGTGCGCTGTGCGTCTTCTTCGACGACGTCAAGGGTCCGGACGGCAACCCGACGCCGCTGATCGTGCAGAAGTCCAACGGCGGCTACGGCTACGCGGCCACCGACCTGTCCGCGATCCGCGACCGGGTGCAGAACCTGGGCGCGGACACGCTGTTGTACGTGGTGGACGCCCGTCAGTCGCTGCACTTCAAGATGGTCTTCGAGACGGCGCGGCGCGCGGGCTGGCTGACCGAGGGTGTGCGGGCCGTCCAGCTTCCGTTCGGCACGGTGCTGGGCAAGGACGGCAAGCCGTTCAAGACGCGTGAGGGCGAGACGGTCCGGCTGGTGGACCTGCTGGACGAGGCCGTCGAGCGGGCCACGGCGGTGGTGCGGGAGAAGAGCGAGAAGATCGGCCTGACCGAGGCCGAGATCGTCGGGAACGGCAATCAGGTGGGCATCGGCGCGGTGAAGTACGCCGACCTGTCCACCTCGGCCGCCCGTGACTACAAGTTCGACCTGGACCAGATGGTCTCGCTCAACGGCGACACGTCCGTCTACCTCCAGTACGCCTATGCCCGTATCCAGTCGATCCTGCGGCGTGCCGAGGGTGTGAGTGCCAAGGCGCATCCGGAGCTGGAGCTGGCGGCGGCCGAGCGGGCGCTGGGGCTCCACTTGGACCGGTTCGCCGAGACGCTGGCCGAGGTGGCCGCTTCGTACGAGCCGCACAAGCTGGCCGCGTACCTGTACCAGCTGGCCTCGTTCTACACGGCCTTCTATGACCAGTGCCCGGTCCTGAAGGCCGAGGGCGGCCCGGCCCAGGTGGAGAACCGCCTCTTCCTGTGCGACCTCACGGCGCGCACGCTTCACCAGGGCATGGCGCTGCTGAGCATTCGCACTCCCGAGCGGCTGTAGCGCGTGGGGCGGCGGGCGCGCTCACCCCGTGCCCGCCCCGAGCTCGAACCAGATGAGCTTGCCGACCAGCCCCTGTGGCTGGTCGCGCAGTGCGAAGCCGCCCCAGCTGTCGGCGCACCACTGGACGAGGCCGAGACCGCGGCCCTGCTCGGCGGCCTCGGTCTCCGCGTCGGGCAGGGTGACGCGGTCGAGGGCGGGCAGCCTGGGGTTGGTGTCCCAGACGGCGACGCGCACCCGGTTGCCCTCGCGCTTGACGCGCACGGAGGCCGGGCCGTCGGAGTAGCGGTAGGCGTTGGTGACGAGCTCCGAGGTGAGCAGCTCGGCGGTGTCGGCGAGCTCCAGGAAGCCGTGCTCCTCGAAGATGGTGCGCAGCGTGCGTCGCGCGATGCACGGCGCCATGGGGTCGGAGGGGACCTGAAGCGTGTACTCCCAGTCGTCCGTCAGTTCCGGTTCATGGCTCATGCACGCCTCCGTAGCGTAAGCGTCCTGATACACACGGTAGTCATGGTCCGAGTGCATACCCCGCGCCCAAGCCGTTTCCACGAGACTCGACCTGTGTGGGTGACGGCCGTGAACTATGCGCCTCGTCTTGCGTGAGCTGCGCAAACGCGACGGGCTCGCACCAACGCATACGCCGATGGCGGCGTTCGGGGGCCAACAGGCCTTGAGAACGCCGCCATCGCGCTGTGTCACGGGTGCCGCGGGGACGCCGCCGGGGCGTCAAGCCGGTGCTACAGCTGCCGTGCGACCTCCGTCGCCCAGTACGTCAGAATCATGTTCGCACCGGCGCGCTTGATGCCGGTGAGCGTCTCCATGATCGCGCGGTCGCGGTCGATCCAGCCGTTGGCGGCGGCCGCCTCGACCATCGCGTACTCACCGGAGATCTGGTAGGCGGCGACCGGCACGTCCACCGCGTCGGCCACCTTGGCCAGGATGTCCAGGTAGGGCAGCGCCGGCTTGACCATCACCATGTCGGCGCCCTCGGCGAGGTCGAGCGCCAGCTCGCGCAGGGACTCGCGGGCGTTGGCCGGGTCCTGCTGGTACGTCTTGCGGTCGCCCTGCAGCGAGGAGCCGATGGCCTCGCGGAAGGGGCCGTAGAACGCGGAGGCGTACTTGGCGGTGTAGGCGAGGACGGAGACGTCCTCGTGGCCGGTCTGGTCGAGGGCGTCGCGGATGACGCCGATCTGGCCGTCCATCATGCCGCTGGGGCCCACGACGTGGACACCGGCGTCGGCCTGGACCTGGGCCATCTCGGCGTAGCGCTCGAGGGTGGCGTCGTTGTCGACCCGGCCCTCGGAGTCCAGGACCCCGCAGTGGCCGTGGTCGGTGTACTCGTCCAGGCACAGGTCGGACATGATGACGAGCTCGTCGCCGACCTCGGCCTTCACGTCGCGGATGGCGACCTGCAGGATGCCGTCGGGGTCGGTGCCGGCGGTGCCGAGCGCGTCCTTCTTCGCATCCTCGGGGACGCCGAAGAGCATGATTCCGGCGACGCCGGCCTCACGTGCCTCGACGGCGGCCTTGCGCAGGGAGTCGCGGGTGTGCTGGACGACGCCCGGCATCGCGGAGATCGGCACCGGCTCGCCGGCTCCCTCCCGCACGAAGGCGGGAAGGATCAGGTCGGCCGGGTGCAGCCGGTACTCGGCGACCATGCGGCGCATGGCCGGGGTGGTGCGAAGGCGCCGGGGCCGGGACCCCGGGAACGTGCCGTACGTGGTGCTCAACTCCGTGCCCTTCTGCGCGATCCGGGCCGCCGCTCGCTCGGGCGGGTGACCGGGTCGCCGGCCTCCAGCGCGGCATCGCGCCGCGCCGCCCCGAACTGTGCGAGCGCCTCGGCCAGCTTGTGCACCGAGGGCTCGGGCGACAGCACGTCCACCCGCAGGCCGTGCTCCTCCGCGGTCTTCGCGGTGGCCGGGCCGATGCAGGCGATGACGGTGACATTGTGCGGCTTGCCGGCGATGCCGACCAGGTTCCGCACGGTGGAGGAGGAGGTGAACAGCACGGCGTCGAAGCCGCCGCCCTTGATCGCCTCGCGGGTCTCGGCCGGCGGCGGCGAGGCCCGTACGGTGCGGTAGGCGGTGACGTCGTCGACCTCCCAGCCCAGCTCGATCAGGCCGGCCACCAGGGTCTCGGTGGCGATGTCGGCGCGCGGCAGGAAGACGCGGTCGATCGGGTCGAAGACCGGGTCGTAGGGCGGCCAGTCCTCCAGCAGGCCGGCGGCGGACTGCTCACCGCTGGGCACGAGGTCGGGCTTCACACCGAACTCGATCAGCGACCTGGCGGTCTGCTCGCCGACGGCCGCGACCTTGATGCCGGCGAAGGCACGCGCGTCGAGCCCGTACTCCTCGAACTTCTCGCGCACCGCCTTGACGGCGTTGACCGAGGTGAAGGCGATCCACTCGTAGCGGCCGGTGACCAGGCCCTTGACCGCGCGCTCCATCTGCTGCGGGGTGCGCGGCGGCTCCACGGCGATCGTCGGCACCTCGCTGGGCACGGCGCCGTACGAACGGAGCTGGTCGGAGAGCGAGGCGGCCTGCTCCTTGGTGCGCGGCACGAGCACGTTCCAGCCGAACAGCGGCTTGGACTCGAACCAGGAGAGCCGGTCGCGCTGCGCGGCCGCGCTGCGCTCGCCGACCACGGCTATGACCGGCTGGGCGCCCTCGGCGGACGGCAGCACCTTGGCGGCCTTGAGCACCTGCGCGAGCGTGCCGAGGGTGGCCGTCCAGGTGCGCTGGCGCGTGGTGGTGCCGGCGACGGTGACGCTCACCGGGGTGTCGGGCTTGCGCCCGGCGGCCACCAGTTCGCCCGCCGCGACGACGACCGAGTCGAGGGTGGTGGAGACGACCGCGGTCACCTCGCTCGCGCCGACCTCGGTCCAGCAGGTGGCCGAGGCGGTCCGGGCGTCGACGAAGCGGACGTCGCCGCCCCGTCCGTCGCGCAGCGGCACGCCGGCGTAGGCGGGCACGCCGACGGCCGTGGCGACGCCGGGCACCACCTCGAAGGTGATGCCCTCGGCGGCGCAGACGAGCATCTCGTCGGCGGCGTCACCGTCGAGGCCGGGATCGCCCAGGACCGCTCGGACGACCCGCTTGCCGCCGCGCGCGGCCGACATGACAAGATTGGCGGTGTCCCGAAGGACAGGTACACCGAGGGCACTGACGTTCTTTGACGACTCGTCAGTAATCGTCGGGGCCGGCATGTCCACAGTGCTGCGGGCATGCGTACGCACCACGTCGAGCACCTGCGGATCGGCGATCAGGACGTCCGCGGCGGCCAGGGCCTCCACGGCGCGCAGCGTCAGCAGTCCCGGGTCTCCGGGGCCGGCACCGAGAAAGGTGACGTGCCCGTGCGCGGGGTGGTTCGGGGCGGTGGGGTTCAATGTGCTCGCTCCCCCATAAGACCGGCCGCACCCTTGTCGAGCATCTCGGCGGCGAGTCCGCGGCCGAGAGCAAGGGCGTCCTCCTCGGACGCGGGTACGGGACCGGTGGTGGACAGCTGCACCAGCGTCGAGCCGTCGGTCGAGCCGACGACGCCGCGCAGGCGCATTTCGGTGACAACCTGCCCGCAGGCCAAAAGGTCGGCCAGTGCACCCACGGGTGCGCTGCAGCCGGCCTCCAGGGCGGCGAGCAGGGAACGCTCGGCGGTCACGGCGGCCCGCGTGTGCGGGTCGTCGAGCTCGGCGAGCGCGGCGGCGAGCGGTGCGTTGGTCGCGGCGCACTCGATCGCCAGGGCCCCCTGACCGGGGGCGGGCAAAACGGTGTCGGGCTCCAGGAACTGGGTGATCTCGCCGGTCCTGCCGATGCGGTTCAGGCCCGCGGCGGCCAGTACGACGGCGTCCAGTTCGCCCTTGGTGACGTACCCGAGGCGGGTGTCGATGTTGCCCCGGATCGGCACGGTCTCGATCGCGCGGCCGAGTGCGCGCGCCCAGGCGTTCAGCTGCGCCATGCGGCGCGGCGAACCCGTTCCCACGCGCGCGCCCTCGGGCAGGGCCTCGAAGGTCAGCCCGTCGCGGGCGACCAGCACGTCGCGCGGGTCCTCGCGGACCGGGATCGCGGCCAGGACGAGATCGTCCGGCTGTGTGGTCGGCAGGTCCTTCAGCGAGTGCACGGCGAAGTCGATGTCGCCCTCGAGCAGCGCGTCGCGCAGCGCGGAGACGAAGACCCCGGTGCCGCCGATCTGCGCGAGCGCCTCCCGCGAGACGTCGCCGTACGTGGTGATCTCGACCAGCTCGACCGGTCGCCCGGTGAGCTGCCGGACGGCCTCGGCCACCTGTCCGGACTGGGCCATGGCGAGCTGGCTGCGGCGGGTGCCGAGCCGCAGCGGCCGCCGGCCGGTAGAGGTGTCGTTCATGCCGACTCCCGTGCTGTGGTGTGCCTGTCGGCACGTGTGTCCGCCCGGCTGACGGCGGCTACCGCCTGCGGGTCGAGGTCGAAGAGTTCCCGCAGGGCGTCGGCGTAGCCGGCGCCTCCGGGGGTGGAGGCGAGCTCCTTGACCCGCACGGTCGGCGCGTGCAGGAGCTTGTCGACGACGCGGCGCACGGTCTGGGTGATCTCCGCGCGCTGTTTGTCGTCGAGGTCGGGAAGCCGGCCGTTGAGGCGGGCCATCTCGCCCGCGACGACGTCGGCGGCCATGGTGCGCAGCGCGACCACGGTGGGCGTGATGTGCGCGGCCCGCTGGGCGGCGCCGAAGGCGGCGACCTCGTCGGAGACGATGGAGCGCACCTGGTCGACGTCGGCGGCCATGGGGGCGTCGGCGGAGGCCTCGGCCAGGGTCTCGATGTCGACGAGCCGGGCGCCCGCGCCCTCCAGGCGGTGGACGGCGGCGTCGATGTCGCGCGGCATGGCGAGGTCGAGGAGGGCCAGGCGTACGCCCGTACCCGCCGCGGCGGCGCAGGGGCCGGGGGCGGCGCACGGGCCGGCCGTGTCCTTACGGCCCGCGAGGGCGGCCCGTATGGCGTCGGCCGTCAGCACCAGACCGGTGGCGCCCGTGCAGGAGACGACGACGTCCGCGAGCGCCAGCTCGTCGGCGACGGCGGTCATCTCCACCGCCGAGGCCGTCAGGCCGGCGGCGACGCCGGGGGCCCCTGCTTCGGTGAGGATCTGCGCCAGGCGCTCGGCCCGCGCCAGCGTGCGGTTGGCGACGGCCACGTGGGCCACGCCCGCGCGCGCCAGCGTGGCCGCGGCCAGCGAGGACATGGAGCCCGCGCCGATGACCAGGGCCCGCTTGCCCGCCGCCCACTCGGTGACGGGCAGGCCGTCGGCGAGCTGCTCCAGGCCGAAGGTCACCAGCGACTGGCCGGCCTTGTCGATGCCGGTCTCGCTGTGGGCTCGCTTGCCGACGCGCAGGGCCTGCTGGAAGAGGTCGTTCAGCAGCCGTCCGGCGGTGTGCAGCTCCTGGCCGAGCGCGAGGGCGTCCTTGATCTGGCCGAGGATCTGGCCCTCGCCGACGACCATGGAGTCCAGCCCGCACGCCACCGAGAACAGGTGGTGGACGGCCCGGTCCTCGTAGTGCACGTAGAGATACGGAGTGAGCTCGTCCAGAGCGACGCCCGAGTGCCGGGCGAGCAGGGTGGACAGCTCGGCGACGCCCGCGTGGAACTTGTCCACGTCGGCGTAGAGCTCGATGCGGTTGCACGTGGCGAGCACCGCCGCCTCGGTGGCGGGCTCCGCGGCCAGCGTGTCGTGCACGAGCCTGGCCTGCGTCCCGCGCGAGAGGGCGGCCCGCTCCAGCACGCTGACGGGCGCGCTGCGGTGGCTGAGGCCCACGACCAGAAGACTCATGCCGGCATCACGGCGGGAACGTCCCCGTCCGGTCCCTTCCGGCCGGCCGCGGCGGCGGCCGTACGGGGCTGCGTACCCGTCCGCGGCGCGATGTCCGGGCGGGGCGAGGCGGTCGCGGCGGCGGCCGCGGCGCTCTCCTCGCCGGCCTTGCGCTGCTCGTGGAAGGCGAGGATCTGCAGCTCGATGGAGAGGTCGACCTTGCGCACGTCCACGCCGTCGGGCACGGACAGCACGGTCGGCGCGAAGTTGAGGATCGAGGTGACCCCGGCGGCCACGAGCCGGTCGCAGACCTGCTGGGCGGCGCCGGCCGGGGTGGCGATGACGCCGATGGAGACGCCGTTGTCGCTGATGATCGCTTCGAGCTCGTCGGTGTGCCGCACGGGCAGCCCGGCGACCGGCCTGCCGGCCATGGCGGGGTCGGCGTCGATGAGGGCCGCCACGCGGAAACCACGCGAGGCGAAGCCGCCGTAGTTGGCCAGGGCCGCGCCGAGGTTACCGATACCGACGATCACGACCGGCCAGTCCTGGGTCAGGCCGAGTTCCCGCGAGATCTGGTAGACGAGGTACTCGACGTCGTAGCCGACACCGCGGGTGCCGTACGAGCCGAGGTAGCTGAAGTCCTTGCGGAGCTTGGCGGAATTGACCCCCGCCGCGGTCGCGAGCTCCTCGGAGGAGACCGTGGGCACCGAGCGCTCGGAGAGCGCGGTCAGCGCACGCAGATACAGCGGAAGCCGGGCGACGGTGGCCTCGGGGATCCCTCGGCTTCGGGTCGCCGGTCGGTGAGTTCGGCCAGTTGCCACGGTGCTCCTGCGGGTAGAGCGGGGCTGCAGGCGGCGCCTTGTCCCAGGACCGCCCCGTCGAACGCAGGCTATGCCTTTGTGAACGCGTGCACAAAGATGGTGTCCGTTTTGCCCCGGCAACGTGATGGGTGTCACGCGGTGATTCGGCCCGATCCGGGAACCATCGCCCGCGCCATCGCGACCGTCACACCTGTCACACGAGCACCAGGAGCGCATGGACGGGGGCACAGGTGCTCACTCCTCACCGCTATCCCCCCGGACGCAAACAAATCGCCCTCGATGGTAGTCGACTCAGGCACCCATTCCGGCCGCACGAACCATCGCGGAGGCGGCACAATTACCCCCATGAGTCCGCTCCTGCGCCGCAGCGCCCGCAAGAACCCCGCCGACAGCGTGGTCACGCTGATCGGCAAGCCCGGCTGCCACCTGTGCGACGACGCCGAGGCCGTCATCGCCGCGGTCTGCGCCGAGCTCGGCGCCCGCTGGGAGAAGAAGGACATCACCGAGGACGAGGAGCTGCACCGCAAGTACTGGGAGCAGATCCCGGTCGTCCTCGTCGACGGCGCCCAGCACGACTTCTGGCGGGTGAACCCCGACCGGCTGCGCAAGGCCCTGGCCGGCTGACGCGGCGCGCCCACGCGGTGGGTAACCGGACCGACGCGCAGAGTTCACGCCATCGCACCGTCCCGACTTCCGGTTACCCCGAACAAACTGGCTATGCTCGCCGCATGGCCGCACTCGGATGGTTCACCCACCGCAGGCGCTCCGCGACGGCACGCAGCGTGCTGGCAGGCGAGGCGGCGGCGGAGGCTGCCCGCAAGTCCGCTCAGGAGAACGAGGAAGCCCTGGCCGCGGGCCAGGCCGGCGCCCAGGAGCCGGAGGCGGAGTTCCCCGTCTCGGGCGACGAGAAGGCCGCCGCGTTCTTCGACCTCGACAACACCGTCATGCAGGGCGCCGCCATCTTCCACTTCGGTCGCGGCCTCTATAAGCGGGAGTTCTTCGGCAAACGCGAGCTCGCGCGCTTCGCCTGGCAGCAGGCCTGGTTCCGGCTGGCGGGCATCGAGGACCCCGAGCACATGCAGGAAGCCCGCGACAGCGTCCTGTCGATCGTCAAGGGCCACCGCGTCTCCGAGCTGATGACCATCGGCGAGGAGATCTACGACGAGTACATGGCCGAGCGCATCTGGCCCGGTACCCGCGCGCTGGCCCAGGCGCATCTGGACGCGGGCCAGAAGGTGTGGCTGGTCACCGCCGCGCCGGTCGAGACCGCGACGATCATCGCGCGCCGGCTGGGCCTGACGGGCGCGCTGGGCACGGTCGCCGAGTCGGTCGGCGGCGTCTACACGGGCAAGCTGGTCGGTGAGCTGCTGCACGGCCCGGCCAAGGCCGAGGCGGTCCGGGCACTGGCCGTGGCCGAGGGCCTGGACCTGGCCCGCTGCGCGGCCTACAGCGACTCGGCCAACGACATCCCGATGCTCTCGCTCGTCGGCCACCCCTACGCGGTCAACCCCGACAGCCGGCTGCGCAAGCACGCCCGCGAGCGCGGCTGGCGGCTGCGCGACTACCGCACCGGCCGCAAGGCCGCCAAGATCGGCCTCCCGGCCGCGGCCGGCCTCGGCGCCCTGGCGGGCGGCGCGGCCGCCGGCATCGCCCTGCACCGCCGCCGCCGCTGAGGCGCGAACACCCCTGAGGCGCGCCGCCGGCGATCGGGGCGCGAGCCGGGGCGGCTCTCCACCGGGCGGGTGCGACCCCGGGGGCACATCCGGCGGGGGCACGAGCCCGGGGGCCGCATCCGGGCGCCGTCGGTCACCGCGAGGCACCCACTGTCGGTCACCACGAGGCCCCGCGAGGCCATCCTCGCGGCCCGTGACCGTCAGCAGCCCCATCACCGGAACGGGCGACACCTTCGGCGCGCCTCCTCGCCACAGCCCGTAACCGAACTGGCCGCGCAGGCAATCTTATTGTCATACCCCCACATGGCCCCCGACAGTCCTGTGGTGTCCGGATTGCCACAACACGCTGCCCAATCGGCCACACCCTCAGCAAATCTGGTCAACTTCCGTTCGTAGTTCGATATTTGATCGGCCATGAATCGGACTGAGATCGAACGTAAACGATGATTTGAGCAACTCGGTGTAGCGCTGCCTGTACGAAGGGTTATTCTCCTCAGACGCAAGCCAGTACCCGCTTGTCCCTACGACGGGTGAACGGTCTGGCACTGCACGTGATGGAAGCTCTGCCTCTGGGAGTCCCGTGTACCCACACGTCGGGGTTGACGCCTCGGGCCTGGCTACGCTGCGCGCAGCGGTCGTCGACCGTCTGCGCGTCTTCGTCCCCACCGCGTACGCCGTCCCCGCCTTCGCCACGCTCGCCCCTGCCGTAGCGGGAGGCCCTGCGGGTCCCTGCTACGCCCTCGCCGAGAGCAGCGCGGCCGTCGGCAGACGCGCCCGCCGAGGGGCCGGCACCGGTACGTCCACCACCACCCGCCGCCCGAGCGCCGACAGCGACAGCGCGCGCATGCTCGACCTGGTCGAGCGCGCACAGGCCGGCGAGGCCGAGGCATTCGGCCGTCTCTACGACCAGTACGCCGACACCGTCTACCGCTACATCTACTACCGCGTGGGCGGCCGCGCCACGGCGGAGGACCTCACGAGCGAGACGTTCCTGCGCGCCCTGCGCCGGATCGGCACCTTCACCTGGCAGGGCCGCGACTTCGGCGCCTGGCTGGTGACCATCGCCCGCAACCTCGTCGCCGACCACTTCAAGTCGTCAAGATTCCGGCTCGAAGTGACTACCGGCGAGATGCTCGACGCCAACGAGGTCGAGCGCAGCCCGGAGGACTCCGTCCTCGAATCCCTGTCCAACGCCGCCCTGTTGGAGGCGGTGCGCAAGCTCAATCCCCAGCAGCAGGAGTGCGTCACCCTCCGCTTCCTGCAGGGCCTGTCGGTCGCCGAGACCGCCCGGGTCATGGGGAAGAACGAGGGGGCCATCAAGACCCTCCAGTACCGGGCCGTGCGCACCCTGGCGCGGCTCCTCCCGGACGACGCCCGCTGACCTTGCGCCGACCCGATGCCTGATTTCACTCGCCGGCGGCCAGCTCGCCCCGGCCGCGTAACCCGACTGCCGCGCCGCTCGTTGTCCGGGATGCAGACTTCCCCACGCCATGTCATGCCTGTATTCACTCACTCGATCGAGTGGATGCTCTCAAGGCATGCAACCCTTCAGGTGCCCAGGGGAGTCGACCGTCATGACGAGAGGAGGTGCCGCCTGTGATCGCGAATGTATCGGCGCACCGGCGGGCGAACGCCTTCGCCCAGGCCCTGGAGGACCAGGACGTCCAGGGTGCTGCGGCCGCACAGTCCGGCCCATCGGCGGAAGTCGCCGAGCAGGCAAAGCTGTTGACCCTGGTGGGCGGGCTCGGTGCGCTGCCGGCGCCCGAGCTGGACCCCGAGGTCAAAACCGTGCAGCGGGCGCAGCTGATCGCCGCCATGGAGGCCCAGTTCGCGGGGGCCGCCGTCCCGGAGCAGCGCCCCGGCCGTGCGGCCCACCGGGCGAGCCCGCTGAGTCGGCTCAGGCCGCGCTCCCGCTGGTCCAAGGGGCTGGCGGCCGGCGGGCTGACGGTGGGCGTGGCGGCGGGTGCGTTCGGCGGTGTCGCCGCGGCGAGCACCAACGCCCTGCCCGGCGACACGCTGTACGGACTCAAGCGGGGCATGGAGGACCTCAAGCTCGGCATGGCCGACGGCGACTCCACCCGGGGCGGCCTCTTCCTCGACCGGGCAACGACACGGATGCAGGAGACCCGTCGGCTGATGGAGCGCGGCCGGTCCGGTGAGCTCGACCACGAGTCGCTGACGGAGATCCGCAAGACCCTCTCCGGCATGCGCCACGACGCCGCCGAGGGCCACCGGCTGCTGCACGGCGTCTATCAGCGGGACGGCTCGCTCGGCGCGATCGAGCGGCTGTCGACCTTCTCCTCCTCGCAGCGCGAGGGCTGGAGCCGGCTGCGCGACCGGCTGCCGGACCAGCTCACCGACGTGGCGGACGACGTGACGTCGGTCTTCGCCGCCATAGACCATGAGGTCGAGCCGCTGCGGTCCCTGCTCCCGGACGACAGGCACGGCAAGCAGGGCTCCGGCAGCCGCCACGGCGGCTCCTCGCACTCCCCGGAGAGCGCAGGGCACTCCGCGTCGGCGTCCAAGGCTCCCGCCACGGCCGACGGCAAGCACCCCGGCAGCAAGGCCCCGCAGTCCGCTCAGGGCACCCCGGACGAGCACGAGGGTCTCCTGGGCGGTACGGGCCTGCTGCAGCCCCCGCAGAGCTCCGACAGCACGAGCCCGGACCGTCCGTCGCACGGCAAGGACGGCAAGCCGTCCAAGCAGCAGCCGGACATCACCATCCCCCCGCTGCTCCCGGACATCCTCCCGGGCCTCGGCATCCGCGGGGAGGACGACAAGTAGCGGGCCCTGGCCCGCGTCCCCGCGAGGCGGTCGGTGTTCTTCGGAAGACGGTGTTCTTCAGAAGAACACCGACCGCCTCTGCACGAGCAGCTTGTACAGCGTGTGCTGAATCGTTTCCCGCACCTGATCGGTCAGGTTGAACATCAGCATCGGGTCGTCCGCCGCCTCCGGCGGATAGTCGTCCGTGGAGATCGGCTCCCCGAACTGGATCGTCCACTTCGTCGGCAGGGGCACCAGGCCCAGCGGCCCGAGCCAGGGGAAGGACGGCGTCAGCGGGAAGTACGGGATGCCCAGCAGCCGCGCCACCGTCCTGGAGTTGCCGATCATCGGATAGATCTCCTCCGCCCCGACGATCGAGCACGGCACGATCGGCGCCCCGGCACGCAGTGCCGTCTGCACAAAGCCGCCCCGCCCGAAGCGCTGCAGCTTGTACCGCTCGGAGAACGGCTTCCCGATCCCCTTGAAGCCCTCCGGCATCACCCCCACCACCTCGCCGCGCTCCAGCAGCCTCTGGGCGTCCTCGGCGCAGGCGAGGGTGTGCCCGAGCTTGCGGGAGAGCTCGTTGACGACCGGCAGCATGAAGACGAGGTCCGCCGCGAGCATCCGCACGTTCCGGCCGGCCGGGTGGTGGTCGTGCACGGCCACCTGGAGCATCAGCCCGTCGATGGGCAGGGTGCCGGAATGGTTGGCGACGATCAGCGCCGCCCCCTTCTCCGGGATGTTCTCGATGCCCTTCACCTCGACCCGGAAGTACTTCTCCTTGAAGGGCCGCAGCAGGGACATCATGACCTGGTCGGTGAGCTCCTGGTCGTACCCGAAGTCGTCGACGTCGTACTCGCCGGTGACCCGCCGCCGCAGGAAGCTCAGCCCGTGGGCGATCCTCCGGTCCCAGCCGCCGCCCTGGCCGGCCCGCTCGCCGCCGGAGTCGCCGGGCCCGGCCTGCCCCGCCTGCCCGGCCGGGAGAGCCGCGGGCCGCTGCTCCTCGTCGCGCTGGGCCGGTACGGGCGCGAGCGGCGCCGGTGCCCGGTTCGTGCGGCTCGTACCCGTGCGCTTCGCCCGCCTCTTGGACCGGGGTTCCTCGCCGAACGGAATGACCTTCGCATCGGCCATGGTGCGTGCGCTCCTCAGTTCTGGCCGCGGCCGGCAGGCATCAGCGCGGCGATCCGGTCGACGGTACGGGCGAGGGTCTCGGGCGGCAGCAGTCCCGTCCCGCGGCTGCGGGCGAAGTCCGCGAAGGCCGCCGCGGTGGTGTAGCGGGGGTGGAAGCCCAGCGTCTCGCGCATCTGGGTGGTCTGGACGACGCGGCCGTGGGTGAGCAGCCGGATCTGCTCGGGCGAGAAGTCCAGGGCGCCGACCGACCGCAGGGCGGAGCCGACCCAGGTGACGGTGGGCAGAAAGAAGGGGAGGGTGGGGCGCCCGAGGCGCCTTGCGGCCTGGGAGAGCAGCAGCACGCCATCCCCCGCGACGTTGAACGTGCCGCTGTTGAGCGTGCCCCGGCGGGGCTCTCCGGTGGCGATCCGCAGCACCTCGATCGCGTCGTCCTCGTGCACGAACTGCAGGCGGGGGTCGAAGCCGAGGACGCTGGGCAGCACGGGCAGCGAGAAGTACTCGGCGAGCGGCGAGTCGGCACAGGGCCCGAGGACGTTCGCGAAGCGCAGCACGCACACGGCCACATCGGGCCGACGGCGGGCGAAGCCGCGTACGTACCCCTCGACCTCGACGGCGTCCTTGGCGAAGCCACCGCTGGGCAGCGACTTGGGCGGCGTGGTCTCCGTGAAGATCGCCGGGTCGCGGGGGGCGGAGCCGTAC
The DNA here is from genome assembly GCF_040638465.1 of Streptomyces sp. NPDC026206. Classification (NCBI taxonomy): domain Bacteria; kingdom Bacillati; phylum Actinomycetota; class Actinomycetes; order Kitasatosporales; family Streptomycetaceae; genus Streptomyces; species Streptomyces sp. NPDC026206. The sequence continues at coordinate 4,118 of NZ_JBEZYL010000018.1, read as the reverse complement.
ACGCTCGTGCTGGACTTCACCACCAGCCGCTTGACGGTCGGGGTCTTCTGGCAGGCGCCGAGCAGCTGCATGGTGCCGATGACGTTGGTCTCCTTGACCAGCGCCCGGCTGCCCCGTTTGGCCAGCGGGGTGCCGTTGACGTCCATATGGACGACCGTGTCGACGGACTGCTCCGCCAGGACCCTGCCGATCGTGGGGTGGCGAATGTCCGCCCGTATGAATTCGGCCCCGCCGAGGTGGTGCTCGGGTGGCACTGCGTCCACCCCGATGACCCGGTCGACATCGGGCTCGCGCTGGATGCGGCGGACAAAACGGCCGCCCAGCTGCCGTGCGACTCCGGTGACGAGCACGACCTTGCCCAAGATCAGCGCCTTCCTTCCCGCCCTCGCCCGACGAGTGGTGCACTCCCGAGCGGTGCCCTGTGGCGGCCACCGTAGCGGGTCGTTGTTGCACTGTGATGACCGCCCGACGAGACGGGCGTCATTTCAAGCCGTAGCGAGAGTTTCACTCACTGCAACGCACCGCAGCCCCCCCACCAGGAACGGTGGAAGGGCTGCGGGACGTTCACAGCGGCGCTGCTTACTTCTTGTTGCGACGCTGAACACGCGTGCGCTTGAGCAGCTTGCGGTGCTTCTTCTTGGCCATCCGCTTGCGCCGCTTCTTGATAACAGAGCCCACGACTACCCTCGCTTACATCGATTCACTCGGTGCGGGGCGTCCGAGCCCACACGACCTACATCGGGCCAGCCTACCCGGCACCGGGCGATCAGCGTAATCCGAGGGGATCCTCAGGCTGTTTCCACCCCCACGTAGGACTCTCGGAGGTACTCGTGCACCGCTTGTTCTGGGACCCGGAACGACCTGCCCACCCGGATCGCCGGCAGATGACCACTGTGCACCAAGCGGTACACGGTCATCTTGGAGACTCGCATCACCGAGGCGACTTCCGCCACGGTCAGGAACACGACCTCGTTGAGAGGCCTTTCGCCAGCAGCCATGACACACCTGAACCTTCCGCACATGACGCGCACCGGCTTCCCCTCCGGTGACTCCTCGTCGCTGCGCGCTCACTCCCCAGGTTAGGGGCGGGTGATGCGAGTGGGGAAGAGGAGCAGCCATCGGCCGCCTACTGTGACAGACACGCTCGATTGAGTACATAGCGAGTAAGCGGTCGGTAGTAATCAGACCGCACAGTGTCATCAAGCGGAACGGCCACGGACACTCGCCCCTCGGCCTCGCCGACGAACAGCGCGGGGTCGTCCGAGTCGGCCAGCCCGATGGCCTCGATGCCCAGCTGACCTGCCCCGCAGACCCATCCGTGGTCCCCGATGACCAGGGCCGGGAGGGGGCCGCCGGAGTCCGCCGCGGCCGCCAGCGCCGTACGAACCGGGAGGGGTGAATGGGTATGCGCGCCCGGCTCACTTCCCGCCGCCCGTGCGCCGGGTTCGTGCACCATCGCGACTCCCTGAACGTAGTCGAGACGGTAGGTGCGTACTCCGAACCGGGTCGTTATGTCGACACTTTGACCCTGCGCCGGGGTGAGGACACCGCATCCCGCCGCCGAGAGAGCGGCGGCCAACGCGGCGTAGAAGTCCAGGAGCCGGTGCGGGTGCCCGGTGCCGATCAGCACCGGCGCCCCGGTCGCGGCGACCGTCGCCAGACGGTCGGCGAAGGCATCGAGTGCCACAAGTGTCCGGTCGGGGTCGATCACATCATGCCCGGAAGTGTGCTTGGGATCGGCCGAAACTCCACACTTCTGCCCCATCAACCGCAACAAGTCAGCAAAACACCAGTCGGATTTCGGCTCCAGACCGATCAGCACCCGGGGGTCCCGGGCCGCGAACATCCGGTAGCGGCTCAGACTCCGCTCCCGCGGAGTGGCGATGGCACCCGCCAGACGGGTGGTCAGGAGATGGGCATGCAGGGCGCTTCGGGTAGGCACGGGGGCGGCGGGGACAGGGGGAGAGACGGGGCCGGAGGGGCCAGGGGCGGGACCGGGGGTGACGCCAGGGGTCGACACGAGCCCGATGCTGACGCACCGCGCTGCCGGCCGCCGCAATTCCCGCCCGGCTTCCCACGCGCGGGCTAACGCCCCTTTCCCGCAGGGCACTTATGGCAGCAACCCGTGTGAGGGGAACACCGCGCGCCGGGTGGCGAGGATCGCCTGGTCGAGCCGGTCGGCCGGGTCGTAACCGGAGTTGACGAAGTCCCGCCACTGCGGCTTGCACCCGTCCGTCATCCGCAGCGGGCCCAACTGACGTGTCCGCCGGAAGACTTCATGCCGCCACTCCTCCGGCACCGCCGACTCCGGATCCACCGGCTCTCCGGCCGCGATGGCCACCAGATGTGTCCACGAGCGCGGCACCACGTCCGTCACGGCGTATCCCCCGCCGCCGAGGGCCACCCACCGCCCGTCCGCGTGCTCGTGCGCCAGTTCGTGGCATGCGGCCGCCACCATCCGCTGCGCGTCGAGGGAGACGGTCAGGTGCGCCAGCGGATCCTCGAAGTGCGTGTCGGCGCCGTGCTGGGTCACCATCACCTGCGGCCGGAAGGCCGCCAGCAGCTCGGGAACGACCGCGTGAAAGGCCCGCAGCCACCCGGCGTCCCCCGTCCCCGCCGGCAGCGCCACATTGACCGCACCGCCCTCCGCGCTCTCGGCCCCCGTCTCCTCCGGCCAGCCGGTCTGCGGGAAGAGCGTGCGGGGGTGCTCGTGCACAGAGATCGTCAGGACCCGGGGGTCCTCCCAGAAGGCCGCCTGGACGCCGTCCCCGTGGTGCACGTCCACATCCACGTACGCGACCCGTGTGGCACCGAGTTCGAGCAGCCGGGCGATGGCGAGGGCCGCGTCGTTGTACACGCAGAAGCCGGAAGCACTGCCCGGCATCGCGTGATGCAGCCCACCCGCGAAGTTCACCGCGTGCTGGACGTCCCCACGCCACACGGCCTCGGCCGCGCCCACGGACAGCCCCGCGATCAGCGCGGCCGCGCCGTGCATCCCCGCGAACGCCGGGTCGTCCGGCGTGCCGAGGCCGTACGACCCGTCGGCGGACCGCGGGTCGGCCGACGCGGCCCGCACAGCCGTGATGTAGTCCTGCCGGTGCACGAGCCGCAGCGTCGAATCACCGGCCGGCGCGGCCGATACCGTACGGGCCACTCGGTCCAGCCCATAGGCTTCGACCAGCCGCATGGTGAGTGCGAGGCGCACAGGATCCATTGGATGCCCGGGACCGAAGTCGTATCCCGTTACTGCCTCGTCCCACATCACCTGTGCACGGCCGCTCATGGGCGCCACCGTAATGGATGGCCCACCGGAGCCCTCACCCGAGGAGCCGGGGAAGCTCCGTCATCCCGCCGAAGTGCCCGGTCGCACCGGAAAGCCGGTCGGCGGATGTCATAGCCGTGAATCCGTAGACGTCGATTCCCGCCGCCACGGCCGCCTGGACGCCGAGCGGGCTGTCCTCGATGACGACGCAACGCCCGGGCTCCACGCCCATCGAGCGTGCGGCATGCAGAAAGAGATCGGGGGCCGGCTTGCCCCGGCCGACGTCCTCAGCACTGTAGATCCACGCGTCCTCGAACCACTCCGTCAGGCCGGCGGCGCGGTGGCCGGTCCGGATGCGCTCGTGGGTGCCGGAGGAAGCGACACAGTACGGAGTGCCGGCGGCGACCAAGTGCTCCAGGAGCTCCGTGGCGCCCTTCATGGGCTGGAGTTCACGGGCGAACGCGGAGAAGGTCCGCGAGTGGAGGGTGTCGTCGAAGTCGGCAGGGAGGCTCCGGCCGGTCCGCTCAAGGATGAGGTCGTGCACTCGGTGAACGGCCCCGCCCATGTAGTCGCGTATGGACTCCTCGTAGGTGGTGGGGTGCCCGAGTTCGGTGAGGTACTCCGCGAGGACGCGGTTGGCAATCGGTTCACTGTCGACGAGCACGCCGTCGTTGTCGAAGATGACGAGGTCATAGCGCATGACGTCACCCTAAACGCAAAAATGCCGCAGGCCCCGAGTCAAAGACTCAGGACCTGCGGCTAAAAATTGTTCGGCGGCGTCCTACTCTCCCACAGGGTCCCCCCTGCAGTACCATCGGCGCTGAAAGGCTTAGCTTCCGGGTTCGAAATGTAACCG